>DASQUD010000308.1:0-3368 GCA_035641455.1 Propionibacteriaceae bacterium
TCCGACGCCTCGATCAGAGCGTCGATGATCGGAGAGTCACCCGAGGTGCGATAGAGCGTTTGTTTGATGGCCAGCACCTGCGGGTCGTCGGCGGCCTGTTCGATGAAGCGCTGCACGCTGGTGGCGAACGAGTCGTACGGATGGTGCAGCAGCACGTCCCGCTGTTTCAACGCGGCGAACATGTCGGCGGGCTTCGCCGTCTCCACTTCCGCCAGATGCGGGTGCGTCGAGGGTAGGAAGGCCGGGTATTTCAGCTGCGCTCGGTCGATGTCGGCCAGGGAGAACAGGCCGCGCAGATCCAGCGGACCGGGAACATGGAAGACCTCCCGTTCACTGATGTCCAGCTCGCCGACGAGGAGCTCGAGCATCTTGGGATCGATGTCATCCTCGACCTCCAGCCGAACGGGCGGCCGGCCGACCTTGCGCCGCAGCAGCTCCTTCTCCAGGGCCAGCAGCAGGTTCTCGGCGTCGTCCTCCTCGACCTCCACGTCCTCGTTGCGGGTGACTCGGAAGGTGTGGTGCTGCACGACGTGCATGCCGCTGAAGAGCTGATCGAGGTGGCGGGCGATCACGTCCTCGAGCGGGACGAAGCGGCCCTCGGAGAGCATGAGGAACCGCGGCAGGACCGTGGGCACCTTGACCCGCGCGAACTGCCGGGCACCGGTTTCCGGATTGCGCACCAGCACCGCCAGGTTGATCGACAGGCCGGAGATGTAGGGAAAGGGATGGGACGGGTCCACCGCGAGCGGGGTCAGCACCGGGAAGATCCGCTCCGCGAAGAGCTCGTTCATCCGGTCCTTCTCTGCGCCGGTCAGTTCGTCCCAGCGCAGGATCTCCACGCCCTCCTTGACCAGCTCGGGCCGGATCTCTTCGGTGAAGACTCGGGCGTGCTCGGCGACCAGTTCCCGGGTCCGGTTGAGGATGGCCAAGTGCACGTCGCGGGGCATCATGCCACTGACCGTCGGCACGGCAACGCCGGCGGCGATCCGACGTTTCAGGCCGGCGACTCGGACCATATAGAACTCGTCCAGATTGGACGCGAAAATCGCCAGAAACTTGGCTCGCTCCAGCAGCGGCACGCGCAGCTTGTCCTTGGCCAGGTCGAGGACTCGGTTGTTGAAGTTGAGCCAGGACAGCTCGCGGTCCAAAAAGCGGTCCGGCGGAAGCATCGACGTGAACTCTTCCAGGCCGTCCGCGGAGGGCTCAACCGGACGCTGCAGGGCAATCGAGGAGGTGTCGACGGCTTCCATCGTGAAGTTCTCCTCCCCGCTACTCAGGGCTAGGTCCGGCCAGCGGGAGGCGGAGGCAATTCCGCTGACGCATACATCACATCACGGCTGGCAACACGGAAACCATAAGCGGAATACAAGGCAATAGCTGCCCCGTGCTCGGCCTCGACGTAGAGCCGGACGCGGGTGTTTCCCCGCCGTTTGAGGTGTTGTAACCCAATGGTCAGCAACGCTTTGCCGAGACCTTGTCCGCCGGCGAGGGGGTCCACTCCCAGCACGTAGACCTCGCCCAATTGATCTTGGTGCTGCTTGGTCCAGTGAAATCCGACCATCCGCCCGGCCGCGATCGCCACGAAGAAGCCTGCCGGGTCGAACCAGCTCTCCGCGAGGCGGTCGTCTAGATCGCGTCGCGTGAGACGGCCCTGTTCGGGGTGGTCGGAAAACGCCCGGGCGTTGACGGCAATCCAGTCGTCCTCGTCCGCCCCGAGCCGGAAGGTCCGGATGATCACGCCGTCCGGGACTCGAGGATCGGGCACCGGGTCCTCGAGCGAGCGCTCCATGATCAACAATGTGCGGCGCGGCTGCATGCCGTGGCTGCGGGCCAAAGCCTGCGCAGCCAGCCGGTTGCCCACCGCCAGCACCTGCACTGGACCGCGAGCGATCATCGCGTCCAGCAGCGCAGTCCCGATGCCCTGCCCACGGTGCACCGGCGACACCACGAGCTCCCCGGTGACCGTGCCATCCTGCCGCTGGGCGTAGCCGACCAGCCGGCCGTCAGCCTCGGCGATCAGATGCTCAATCCCTTCGTGGCCTCGGCGGAGGTGCAACAGCGCCGCCTCGTTGAGGGGTGGAACTCCGTCCGCCCGGGTGGCTTCCTCGACCACCCTCAGAACGGCGGCAACCTCTTGCGGTGCTAGCCGTGTCGCGGTGGTGATCTCCAGGCGGTCAGTCATGCGCCAACGGTAGTGATCGATAGGCTGGTTCGTGCGGGTGTGACCGTGAGCCGCGGGCCGTTACGTGACTCCATCGGATAAGAAAAGGGTGGCTGTCGATGCGCGACGAAGGTTATTCCGCCGAGCAGATCGCGGCCTACGGTGCGACCGCACAGCCTGCGATCGCGGCCCGGATGACCCCGCACCTTCGGATGACGCTGATCGGTGCGGCGTGCGCCGCGCTCGGAGTCCTCACCAGCCTGGCGGCGCTCCTCACCTTCCCTAAGTTCAGCGACCGCGACACCGGTGCCGGCTGGGCCATCGTGGCCCTCATCACGGCGGTACTGATGCTGGCGGTGTGTGCGATCCAGGTCATGGTCTGGCGCCGGGCGATGGCGTCGTGGCGGGGGGTGCGCATTCAGGACCTCCAGGGCGAAAGGCGGCTTTCCTGGATCACCCACCTGGTTTCGTACGCGGTGGTGCTGGCCGGGATGTGGGCCTGCCTGGCCGGCAGTGCAGCCGCCGGCTGGTCGGCCACCGCTGGCATCCTTCTCGCCGTGACGATGGTATTGATCATCGCCGGCCAAGTGCTCGCCGGTGTGCAGTACCTGCGGCCCAGTGGCCCACCGGGCACGGTTCCGGCTCACATGCGCCGGCTGGTGCGACGGGCCGAAGCACGCCAGGGGCGTCGGCTTCCCTGATCCGCCCCCAGTTCCGCCATCAGCCGGCGCGGACTCGGCTCGGCTCTTCGGTGGGGGTCACGAAGCGGTAGCCCACGTTGCGCACGGTGCCGATCATCGACTCGTACTCCGGACCAAGCTTGGCCCGAAGCCGGCGTACATGGACGTCGACCGTGCGCGTGCCGCCGTAGTAGTCGTAGCCCCACACGTCGCTGAGCAGCTGCTGGCGGCTGAAAACCCGGCCAGGATGCTGGGCGAGGTACTTCAGCAGTTCGAATTCGGTGTAGGTCAGGTCCAACTGGGCGCCGTTCAATTTGGCCGAGTAGCCGGCCTCGTCGATCACGATGTTTCCGGTCTGGATCAGTGGGTCCCCGGCCGACGCCGCCGACGGGCTCATCGCCAGGCGGAGCCGCACGTCGACCTCCGCAGGGCCGGCCGTCGCCAGCAACAAATCGTCGAACCCCCAGTCAGCCGAGAAAGCGGCGAGTCCTCCTTCGCTGGCGATCACCACCAGAGGCGCCTCTTTG
>DASQUD010000309.1:0-6141 GCA_035641455.1 Propionibacteriaceae bacterium
GACGATCTCGTTAGCTGCGCTTAAGCGATCGAGCGAGAGCCCGGTTACGTCTACCCTTACTCGAGGCGCCCCCGGCGGCGCCGCTACCTCGTTCTGGAAGGAGCCGTACGTGTCCAGCATGTCGATCACCATCGCCTCGGATGACACCCGGGAGCAGCGCGTGACCGACACGACCACGACCGGGCTCGACCTCTTCGGAAACGACCGCAGCATCGTCGCGGTACGGGTGAACGGCGAGCTGCGCGACCTCCACCGACCGCTGGCTGCGGACGACGTTGTGGAGCCGGTCAAGATCGACAGCGCCGACGGCCTCAACATCCTGCGGCATTCCACCGCGCACGTGGCCGCTCAGGCTGTCCAGTCACTGCACCCAGACGCCAAGCTCGGCATCGGGCCGCCGATCAGCGACGGCTTCTACTACGACTTCGACATCGCCCACCCGTTCACCCCGGATGATCTCCGTGAGCTCGAACGCGCCATGACCAAGATCATCAAGGAACGGCAGCGTTTTCGCCGGCGACCGGTTTCAGATGAACAAGCTCGCGCTGAGCTAGCCTCCGAGCCGTACAAGCTTGAACTCATTGCTGACAAAGGCGCCGCGACCGAGGGTGATATCGCCCAGCCGGATGGGTCCGGCGACGCGGCAGCGGTCGAGGTTGGCGCGGGTGAACTCACCATCTATGACAACCTTCGACGGGATGACTCGGTCGCCTGGAAAGATCTGTGTCGCGGTCCACACCTTCCGCACACCGGCTACATCCCCGCATTTGCGCTCACCCGCAACTCCGCGGCGTACTGGCGCGGCGACCAACAGAACAACCAACTTCAACGGCTGTACGGGACGGCCTGGCCCAGCCGAGAAGAACTTCGGGCTCACCAGACCCGGCTCGAGGAGGCGGCCAAGCGGGACCATCGCAAGCTCGGCGTCGAGCTTGATCTCTTCTCGTTCCCGGAGGAGATCGGCTCGGGTCTGGCGGTATTCCATCCCAAGGGCGGGCTGGTGCGAAAAGTCATGGAGGACTACTCGCGGCAACGCCACGTCGAGGCCGGCTACGAGTTCGTCAACACCCCGCACATCAGCAAGGCCGAGCTGTTCGACATCTCCGGGCACCTTGGCTTCTACGCGGACACCATGTACCCCCCGATGCACGTCGACGAGGAGCGGCACGCCGACGGCAGCTTGAAGCGGCAGGGTCAGGACTACTTCCTGAAGCCGATGAACTGCCCCATGCACTGCCTGATCTTCCGGTCACGGGGGCGGTCCTATCGGGAATTGCCTTTGCGCATGTTCGAATTCGGCAGTGTCTATCGCTACGAGCGGTCAGGAGTCGTGCACGGGCTGACCCGGGTACGCGGCATGACCCAGGATGACGCGCACATCTTCTGCACAGTTGACCAGATGCAGGCCGAGCTCATCTCGTTGCTGCAATTCGTGCTCGACCTGCTCGGCGACTACGGCCTGGAGGATTTCTATCTCGAGCTGTCCACCCGCGATCCGGAGAAGTCGATCGGCTCAGCCGAGGACTGGGAGCGGGCGACCGACGCGCTGCAGCAAGCGGCGGAGGCCTCAGGCCTCGAGCTGACGCTCGACCCAGGCGGGGCGGCCTTCTACGCACCCAAGATTTCAGTCCAGGCTCGGGACGCAATCGGTCGCACGTGGCAGATGTCCACGATCCAGGTGGACCTGATGTTGCCGGACCGATTCGATCTGGACATCACGGCAGCCGACGGCAGTAGGCAGCGGCCGGTGATGATCCATCGTGCCCTGTTCGGTTCTGTCGAGCGGTTCCTCGCGGTCTTGGTCGAGCACTATGCGGGCGCCCTTCCACCGTGGCTGGCGCCGATGCAAGTCGTCGGCATTCCCGTCGCCGCCGAATACGACGACTACCTCCGCGGGGTGGCCGATCAGCTACGAACTGCCGGTGTGCGAGTCGAAGTCGACACCTCCGACGACCGGATGCCGAAGAAGATCCGCAACGCCGAGAAGGACAAGGTGCCGTTTGTGCTGATCGCCGGGGGAGAGGATGCGACTGCCGGCGCGGTCTCCTTCCGCTATCGCGACCGGAGCCAGAAGAACGGCATACCGATCCAGGCCGCCATCGACGAGATCACTGGAGCGATCGCCTCTCGACGCCAGGTCTAGTGTCGGGCACCTAGACAGCGCGTATGTTGCGTGAGGTCTGACCATTCGAGCAAGGGGGAGTTCGGTGGAGGAGGATGTGGAGGTGGAGGACGCAAACGTCCGCCCCGGCATCCCCGACGGCTTCCAGCGGCTCTGGACGCCACATCGAATGGTCTACATCCAGGGTGAGAACAAGCCGCCGTCGACGCAGGCAGAGGTCTGCCCCTTCTGCACCATTCCGGACAGGAGCGACCGGGACGGTCTGATCGTGCACCGCGCTGAGCTGGCCTACGTGGTCCTCAACCTCTACCCCTATTCGCCCGGTCACTTGTTGGTCTGCCCCTACCGGCACGTCGCCGACTATCCCGACCTCACCGACGCGGAGTCGCTGGAGCTCGCGCATCTGACGCAGGCGGCCATGCGGGTGATCCGAGCAGCCAGTCAGCCAGATGGATTCAATCTCGGCATCAACCAGGGAGCAGTTGCCGGCGCAGGCATCGCGGCGCACCTCCACCAACACGTCGTGCCCAGATGGACCGGCGACGCCAACTTCCTTCCTGTCATCGGCCAAACCAAAGCGCTGCCTCAGCTTCTCGACCAGACCTGGAAGACGATCGGTGACGCCTGGCGAGGAATGGCCGTCTGATGCTCGAGCGCTTCCGGGGCGCGTGGGCGGCAATCTTGTCGCCCGTTGCGCGCGCGCTCATCCGTGCCGGAGTCTCGCCTGACTTGGTGACGATCCTCGGCACCGTCGGGGTAGTGATTGGCGCGCTGGTCTGCTTTCCGCGGGGCTGGTTGTGGCAGGGGGTACTCGTCGTCACGCTCTTCGTGTTCTCCGACATGCTCGACGGGCTGATGGCCAAGATCACCAACTCCGCCAGCAAGTGGGGTGCCTTCCTCGACTCCACGTCGGACCGCCTGGGTGACGCGGCCGTGTTCGGCGGGATCCTCCTCTTCTTCGTCTACGAGCGCGGCTCTGCACTTTGGGCCGGAATCGCTCTCGCCGCCTTGGTCTTCGGGCAGTGGACCTCCTATGTCAAGGCGCGGGCCGAAAGTCTCGGATTCACCTGCACAGGAGGCCTTGCCGCCCGCGCCGACCGCATGGTGCTCGTCCTGTTTGGTACCTTCGTTGCGGGTCTGGGTGTTCCATACGTCCTCGAGGTGACGGTGTCTGCGCTCGCGATAGCGAGCATGATCACAGTCGCCCAACGAATCGCGCAGGTGCGCCGACAGGCGAAGGTCGCCGATGTCGAAACTGCATGAGCTGGCGGTGCGCCGCGGTTACGGAGTTGGCTGGCGAGTGGCCGGTGCCCTGCCCGAGCACCTGGTGGCGTTCATGATCGCCCATGTCAGTGCTCGCGTCCTGCAACGCAACGGCGTGCATGTCCGCACCTTGCGAAGCAACCTGAGTACGGCCGCTGGGCAACCTGCCTCCGATGATCTCGTCCGAGCGGCGCTCATTTCTTACTTACGCAACCTGTACGAAGTGCTCGCTCTGCCGTCATGGTCACCCCGGCACGTGGTCAGCACCGTCACCACGGAGGGCGAGCTGGCGTTCCGGGCCGCCTTCGCCAGTACCGGAGCGGTCGTAGCCCTGCCGCACAGCGGAAATTGGGATCTGGCCGGCGCCTGGGCCTGCCTCACACGCCTACCCGTGACGACGGTGGCCGAGGCCCTGCCGGACGGAGGCTTCGAGTCCTTCGTCCAGTTCCGGGAACGGCTCGGGATGGAGGTCCTGTCTCACCGCGATCCCGCTGCGATCGGCACGCTGATCGGTGCAGTACGGCGCGGTAGGCTGGTGTGCTTGCTCGCCGACCGAGACCTCGAAGGTCGCGGGCTGCCGGTGAGCTGGAGCGGTCAGCCGATCACCATGCCGGCTGGTCCAGCACTGGTCGCCCGGCGCAGCGGCGCAGCCCTCGTTCCGGCGGTGTCCCAGTACACTCCCGCCGGAATGAAGATCATTTTCGGTCGGCCGATCGAGCATCGGCCGGGACGTGATGGGCTGGTAGCCATGACCCAGCAGGTCGCCGACGTCTTCGCGGAGCGGATCGCCGAACAGCCGCAGGACTGGCATCTGATGCAGCCGTTCTTCCAGCGGGCGGACGTCGCGCGGTGAGCGGACCCCTGCGCGTTGGCCTGGTCTGTCCGTACAGCTTCGATACTCGCGGAGGCGTACAGAGCCACGTCGTCGGCTTAGCCCGATTTCTCACCGCCGCTGGCCACGACGTGCGCATCCTTGCCCCCGGAAGGCTGGCCCCGGATGCTGGACTCGACCCCGAGCAGTTCACCTCGGCTGGCGTGGCCATTCCGGTGCCCTATAACGGGTCGGTTGCGCGGGTGAATTTCGGCCCGACCAGCCGGACCCGCGCGCGTCGATGGCTCGACTACGGGAATTTCGACGTGATCCACCTCCACGAGCCGATCACGCCCAGCATCGCGCTGGTCGCCCTTTTGGACGCTCGCGTTCCGGTTGTGGCGACGTTCCACAGTTCGACACCGCGGTCACGAACCATGGAGCTCGCCGCTCAGGTCCTGCGTACGGTCATCACGAAGGTGACGGTGGGGATTGCTGTCTCCGAGTCGGCCCGGAGAGTCGTACGGCAGCACCTGCGCCGAGACGCGACGGTGATTCCCAACGGCTTTCACTTCGCTGATTTTGCGAAACATCCGCAGCGGCTTCGGCTTTCGGGTAGCTGGCGGGGCGGGGACCGCCCCCGTCTGTCCTTTCTCGGCCGCACGAACGAGCCTCGCAAAGGGCTGTCGGTTCTCCTTGACGCCCTGCCGCTGATCCGGGCGCGCCATCCAGACCTTGACGTGGCCGTCGCGGGCGCAGGAAACGTGCGCCTGCCCGATGGCTGCCGGAAGCTGGGTGCCCTTTCCGACGAGGGGAAGGCTGACCTGTTGAACGCTACCGACGTGTTCGTCGCCCCCCATCTAGGACGAGAGAGCTTCGGGATCGTGCTCCTCGAGGCGATGGCTTCCTCCGCCGGTGTCGTGGCATCCGACCTGGAGCCCTTCCTCGACTTGCTGCAGCCTAGGGGCGCAGCCCCGCTCGGTGAGCTGTTTCCGCGGGGCGACTCAAGGGCTCTGGCTGATGCGGCCCTCCGCGTCCTGGCTGCGCCGAACGAGGGACGGAGGGCGCGAGCCCGGTTGGCAAGCCGCCGCTATGACTGGGCTGTGGTAGGCCCGGAGATCATGAGCATTTACGGCTCGGTCGCTGGCCGGGACCGGATACGGTCGCCGCTGGGGGCCGCCGCTCCGCTCCTTCCCAAGGCTGCGGGATCTTCGACCGTCGACTCGGCTCGCGTCCGGCGATGACTGCACGGGATGTCGAGCCCGAGAATCGCCCGCCACGGCAGCGGGGCGTCGGACCAGTTGACGCCAGCATGGACCTGCTCAACGAGATCATCCGGCACCCGGTTGACCCGGACTACGCGATCGCTGCCGCCAGGCCGCATCGATCCCAACGGCGATGGCCGCTGACCTTGGTGGTGATCATGATCGGAGCCATGCTGGCGGTCGCCGCGTTGCAGACCACCCGTTCGGCTCCGGCAGTTGAAACCGAGCGCCGGGAGCTGATCAGCCGGATCCAGGCAGGCGAGGTCGAGCAGGACCGCCTTCGCGCCCGGATCGACTCGCTCTCCGTCGAGATCACGGAGCTTCGGTCCACCGCCCTGGGCGCCAACACCACGACGAAGGATCGTCTCGACGAAATTGCGAGCCTGGAACTGGCGATCGGGAGCACCCCCGTGACTGGCCCAGGACTGATCATCACGGTCGATGACGCGCCAAGCGCCAGTCGCGACGCCCGCGACCGGGTCTTGGACACCGACCTGCAGATGCTGGCCAATGGCTTGTGGAAGGCAGGAGCCGAGGCTATCGACATCAATGGACACCGGCTATCCAACCTGACGGCGATTCGGAGTGCCGGAGACGCGGTCACCGTCGATTACCGGTCGTTGACCCGGCCGTACGATGTCCGTGCCATCGGTGATCCGCGCACGTTGGAAGCCCGCTTT
>DASQUD010000310.1:0-14244 GCA_035641455.1 Propionibacteriaceae bacterium
ACTTGCGAGCGCTGGTGGCGAACACCTTCCCGCCGACCGAGTACTCCCCGCACTGAGGTCGCCATGAAAATCGCCCTGTTCATCACCTGCCTCGCGGACGCGATGTTCCCCGAGGTGGGCCGCGCGACGGTCCAGGTGCTCGAGCGGCTCGGTCACTCGGTGGAGTTCCCGGCCGACCAGACCTGCTGTGGGCAGATGCATGTCAACACCGGCTACCAGAAGCAGGCGGTGCCACTCGTCCAGCGATTCGCCGAGGTCTTCGAGCCGTACGAGGCGGTCGTGGCGCCGTCGGGCTCGTGCGTCGGCTCGGTCCGTCATCAACACGAGATGCTGGCCGAGCGCTACGGTATGCCCGAACTGGTGACGCGCGTGCGGGCGATCGCCGGAAAGACGTACGAACTGTCGGAGCTGTTGGTCGACGTGCTCGGCGTAACTGACGTGGGCGCCTACTTCCCGCATCGCGTGACGTACCACCCGACCTGCCACAGCCTGCGGATGCTGCGCGTGGGGGACAAGCCGCTGCGGCTGTTGCATGAGGTGGAAGCTCTCGAGCTGGTGGAGCTTCCGGCCGCAGACCAGTGTTGCGGCTTCGGTGGTACGTTCGCGATCAAGAACTCCGATACCTCGACCGCGATGCTGGCCGACAAGATGCGCAACGTCTTGAGCACCGGCGCGGAAATCTGCACCGCCGGTGACAGCTCATGCCTGATGCACATCGGCGGCGGGCTGTCGCGACTGCGGACTGGCGCCAAGACGGTCCACCTCGCCCAGATCCTCGCCGCGACCCGCGACCAGCCAATGGTCATGGCTCGTGGCGGCCAGGACGCGCGGATCCATTCCGGTCCCGAGGCAGTGCTATGAGCGCGGTGATGCTCGGCATGCCCGAGCTCCCCCCCACGTCCCCACGAGGCGTAGGGCACCTCCGAGGCGACGAGAAGTTTCCGGCCGCCGCGAGGCACGCGCTGGCCGATACTCAGCTGCGGCGCAACCTGGGGAAGGCCACAACCACCATCCGCGCCAAGCGTGCCCAAGTGGTCGCGGAGCTGCCCGACTGGGAGGAGTTGCGCGAAGCCGGTCGCCAACTGAAGGTCCACACCATGGCGCACTTGCCGGAGTATCTCGGCCAGTTCGAGGAAGCGATCACGGCGCGAGGAGGGGTCGTCCACTGGGCCCGTGACGCAGCCGAGGCCAACGCCATCGTGCTGGACCTCGTCCGTGCCAAGGGCGTGGACGAGGTGGTCAAGGTCAAGTCGATGGCCACTCAGGAAATCGGTCTCAACGAGGCCCTCGAAGCCGGCGGCATCACGGCCCTGGAGACCGATCTCGCCGAGCTCATTGTGCAGCTCGGCCACGACAAGCCCTCCCACATCCTGGTCCCGGCGATACACCGCAACCGGGCCGAGATCCGGGAGATTTTCCTGCGCGAGATGGGCGACGTCGATGCCGCGTTGACCGACGAACCGGCGGCCCTTGCCGGCGCGGCCCGGCAGCACCTTCGCCGGAAGTTCCTGTCCGCCAAGGTCGCGATCAGCGGTGCCAACTTCGGCGTGGCGGACACCGGAACGCTCTCCGTCGTGGAGTCGGAGGGCAACGGCCGGATGTGCCTGACCCTGCCGGAGACCTTGATCACGATCATGGGAATAGAGAAGCTCGTGCCACGGTGGCAGGACCTCGAGGTGTTCCTTCAGCTGTTGCCGCGATCATCCACCGGCGAGCGGATGAACCCTTATACCTCGATGTGGACGGGCGTCACGCCCGGTGACGGGCCGCAGGAGTTTCACCTGATCTTGCTCGATAACGGCCGCACTGCCGTACTGGCCGACGAAAGGGGCCGCGACGCGCTGAACTGCATCCGATGCAGCGCTTGTCTCAATGTCTGTCCCGTGTATGAGCGAACGGGCGGGCATGCGTACGGGTCGGTCTACCCAGGGCCGATCGGCGCCATCTTGTCGCCGCAGCTGACTGGGATCGAGGACAATTCCTCGCTGCCATACGCGTCCTCGCTCTGCGGGGCGTGTTACGACGTCTGTCCGGTCAAGATCGACATCCCGTCGATCCTGGTCCACCTGCGGGCCCGGCACACGGAGGTGTACGCCGCCGAGCATCGGTTGCCCAGCGCGGAAGCGTCCGCGATGGCGGCCGCAGCGTGGGTGATGAGCAATCCGACCCGCTGGCGGCTGGCGTTGCGCGGTGGTCGCCTGGGACGAGTGCTGGGCCGGAAGCGGGGCGTGATTGGGGAGGTGCCACTGCCGATAGCCAAGCAGTGGACCGACGCTCGCGACTTTGCCCGGCCTCCGCAGCAGACTTTTCGGGACTGGTGGGCCGGTGAGCGGGGGAGCACGTGAGCGCTCGGGAGGAGGTGCTCGCCCGTATCGCCGCCGCACATCGGACAGCGGCCCCGCCGGAGCTTGCGTACGAAAACGTCGTGCGCGACTACCGCACGGAATCCGATCGGGGATCCAAGGAGCTCAACGAGTGCCTGGTTGATCGGCTGATCGACTACCGGGCGCTGGTCCGGCGCTGCTCAGCCGATGATCTTGCTGGGACGATTGCCTCGGCATTGGCCGAACGTGGCGCACGTACGGTCGTTGTCCCCGCCGGGCTTGACCAGTCGTGGCTCGCAGGTGTCCCGGTGGATGTGCGGATGGACGGCCCGACAGCCGATGATCAACTATCGGTGGCCGAACTCGACCGCACCGATGGCGTGATCACTACCTGCGCCGTCGCCGTGGCCGAAACGGGCACATTGATCTTGGACGGATCAGCTGATCAAGGCCGGCGAGTGATCACGCTGATTCCGGACTATCACCTCTGCGTTGTGCTGCCCGGCCAGATTGTCTCCGACGTGCCGCAGGCTGTCCGTCGGCTGACGCCGACTCGCCCGCTCACGATGATCAGTGGCCCGAGCGCCACAAGCGACATCGAACTCAACCGGGTCGAGGGCGTACACGGCCCCCGTACCCTCGAGGTGATCATCGTCGATCCCTCGGCTGAGCCATCGCAGGAGAACTGAGGAAAGCGAAATCTGATGCCTCGCTACTGCTTGCTGGGCCACGTGAACCGGGACCGGCTCGACGAATACCGCGAAGCCCATAAGGCGGTCTGGCCGGAACTGCTGGAGGCATTGCGGGACGCCGGCTGGCGCAACTATTCGCTGTTTCTACGCGACGACGGCTTGCTCATCGGCTATGCCGAAGCCGATGATCTCACCGAAGCTCAGCAGAAAGTGGCCAGGACCGAGGTGAACGCACGCTGGCAAGCCGCCATGTCGCAGCTATTCGCTTCCGAAGGCGCGCCCGATCAAGCGTGGGAACTCATTCCCGAGGTCTTCAACCTCGAAGATCAGCTAGCCGCCTCCTCCAACTGACGACTAGTTGGCGCATCATGACAGTCAGCGACGTGACCTACGCCAGAGACTTGAGCTGTCTCGCGCTGCGGGTGAAGCGCTCCCGGTAGGTGGTCCCGCTGAGACCGAAGTGAGCCTTGAAGCGGCGAGCGAAGTAGTTCTGGTCGGGCCAGCCAACCGTCTGGCCAATCTCACTCATCGATTCATCGCCGTGCAGAAGCATCTCGGCCGCTGTCTCGACTCGGCGCTTGGCCAGGTACGCCATCGGCGGCAGACCCGTCGAAGACTTGAAGATCCGCAGGAGGTAGCTGGGGGATACGTGGAGATCAGCCGCTAGCTCCTTGAGCGTCCAGGGATGGTGAAGCCTGGCCTCCAGCGACTGGATGGCTTGGCTGACGACTGGATGAGTCGGGCCGTTAGGCTCGGCGAACCGCTCTCGATCGGCCGCCACGGCGCGAGCGATCTGACCGAGGACCAGGGTCAGCCGCGCAATCACATCAGCGCGGTGTAGGCCGAGGGAACTGTTCCGGAGTTCCTCAAGCGCTTCCAGATGAACCATGCAGTCGCGCAGTGCCTCTTCGTCGAGATGAGTGGTGAGCATGCCGCGCCGTCCCGCGGATAATGGCGCGGTCCACAGAAGGTAGCCAAGGACGGGGTCTTCGTGAGTCCAGGCCAGCTCACGGTAGAGCATTTCGGCGGTGAAGCCGCAGTTGTACAGCTCCAGATGGTCGCATTCGTACCCGTGCCAAACCCCTGGCCGCAAAAACACAACGTCACCGACTCGGAGCTTCTGGTGGCCCGCCAATGAGAGGTGCGTGCCCTCTCCGGCGGAGACGACCGCAAGCTCGACGAAGCCGTGGGTATGGACCTCGATCGGCTCTGTTTGGACGTGGCGGCCGGCGGCGGCAAGCACCCCTTCGGTGAAGTAGGCGTGACCCTCTGCAATGGCTACCGGCAGTTCAGGCACGCCTCAGGCTACCGCCGAGAGTGGGATGACTTTGTGCTAATGGCGGATGATTCCGGACTATCGCTGAGTGCATCACAACCGGAACATGGTGTCCAGCAGCCCTCGACGAAGAATCGTCGGGCGCGTCAGTTGGCTGCGTACAGACCGGATGTGAGTGACGACGATGATCATTTGTCGACCGTTTGGGACATCGGTCATGGCGCGTACCGATCCGCCAGGGGTCGATGACCATGACCAGTGCCGGGCGCCGAGGGTGTGGATGGTGCGCCGAACGACACTGGTGGGGATCACCGCAACCGGGGACGCGGGCGTGCTGCTTATCCCCGTCCTGAGCGGTTTCTGCGAAGGTGCGTCTCCGGTGTCCACATCACGATTGGGTCAAGCGTTCGAGCACCGACTTGACGCACAGGCTCAAACGGGTCTACGGTATGTTGAAACGATTCAAACCGATGATCGAGCCAGCCATGCGCGGTTCACGCTCTATCCCTAATTGGAGGTTCAATGAAATTCCACAGGTCGGGCCGGCGCAGCGCAGCGCTGGTGGCCCTGGCTACGGCCAGCACGCTGGTCGCCGCGGGCTGTAGCGCCGGCAGCCTCGGTAGCAGTAGCGGCGAAGGCAGTGCCGGCGCCACGACAATCACTTTTCTCACCGGGAACACCGACACCGAGGTGGCGGGTTCGAAGTCGGTGATCGAGGCATTCCAAGCGGCAAACCCGAACGTCAAGATCACGCATGAGACCCGCCCCGGGGGTTCGGAGGGCGACAACCTGGTGAAGACGCGGTTGGCCACCGGTGAGATGGCCGATGTCTTCATCTACAACAATGGCTCGCTGCTGCAGGCGATCAAGCCAGAGCAGAACCTGGTCGCCCTGGACGACCAGCCGTGGGCGGGGCAGCTCGATGAGCTTTTTGCCGCGTCGAGCAAGGGCACCGACGGCAAGCTGTATGGGGGACCGTGGGGCACCGCCTTCGGTGGCGGTGTGCTCTACAACATCCCGGTCTACGAGAAGCTGGGCCTCGAGGTGCCCAAGACGTGGGATGAGTTCATGGCGAACAACAAGAAAATCAAGGACGCCGGCGGGGTCGACCCGGTTGAGCAGACCTACGGGGAGACGTGGACGTCCCAGTTGTTCGTGCTTGGTGACTACTACAACGTGGAGGCTGCGGTGCCTAATTTCGCCCCGGACTACACCGCGAATAAGGTCAAGTACGCGACTACGCCGGAAGCGCTGGCAGGGTTCGAGCACATCCAGGAAGTCAAGGACGCCGGCTACTTCAACAAGGATTTCGCCTCGGCAAAGCTGAACGACGGGGTTAAGGCAATAGCCAACGGAGAGGCTGCTCACTATCCGCAGCTCGGCGGCACGGCGGCGAACATCGAGAACGTCGCTCCGGGTAAGTCGAAGGATGTCGGTTTCTTTGCGCTTCCCGGCGATGACGCGTCGAAGAACGGGCTGACGGTCTGGCCGGGAACAGCCGCGATGTACATTCCGAAGGCGGTGGAGGGCGACAAGCTTGACGCGGCGAAGAAGTTCGTCGAGTTCGCCACGACCCAGCAGGCCTGTGACGCCTACATCAAGGGCAACCCGCCGCAGGGCCCGTTCCTGAGCAAGGCGTGCCAACTGCCGTCGGAGGTCTCGCAGGTGGCCAAGGACACCCAGGCTTACTTCGAGTCCGGCCAGGCCGGTCCGGCGCTGGAGTTCAAGTCGCCGATCAAGGGCCCCGCGTTGGAGCAGATCTGCATTCAGGTGGGCACCGGTCAGGTGGACGCGAAGAAGGGCGCCGAGCTGTACGACCAGGATGTCAAGAAGCAAGCGCAGCAACTCGGGTTACCTGGCTGGGATTGAAATTCTGAGCCCAACCGGGGCTGCTGCTCCATAGGTGTCTGATTTCCCCTGCCGCCGGTTCGAGTACGGACCGGCGGCAGGTCCTCACGAAAGGGCTTCGCGATGGCCAGCACATTGAGCACATCGGAGGCGACCCGCCTGGCGCCGGCCATGCGAGGCCTCCAGGATCGTGGGAAGAAGCGACCGGGACCGTACCCGTACTGGTTCTATGCTCTGCCCGCGATCATCTACCTGATCTTCTTCATCGTTCCTACCGTCGCCTCCTTCTACTTCTCCTTCACCCGCTGGGACCTGTTCACCTCAACCTGGATCGGGCTGGACAACTACCGGACCTTCTTCCAGGAGCAGGCGCTGATCACTGGCCTGGGCAATACGTTGATCTACGCGGTGATCACCTCCGGGCTCAAGGTTGTTATCGGCATGGCGCTGGCCCTGCTGTTGACCTCGCAGATCATCGCTCGCGGTTACCTGCGGTCGGTGGTCTTCTTCCCGGTGCTGGTCAGCACCATCGGCGTCGGACTCACCTTCACTGTCTTGATGAACCCGGAGAAAGGTCTGATCAACCAGGCGTTGGCCGCGGTCAGTGTTACCGGCCCGGGCTGGCTGACCAACCCCGACCTGGCGCTGTACTCCGTTGCGCTGGTCGATGTGTGGAAGGGCGTGGGACTGGCAACGGTCATCTACATCGCCGGCCTGGTCTCCATCCCCGGTGAGTACTACGAGGCCGCCGCAGTCGACGGCGCCGGCCGCTGGAACATCTTCCGCAACATCATGCTGCCGCTGGCCCGACCGGCCACCGCCACGGTGATCACGCTGTCCCTGATCGGGGGTCTGCGCTCCTTCGACCTGATCTGGGCGATGACCAAGGGTGGGCCCGGTTTCGCCTCCGACGTCATCGCATCGGTGATCTTCAAGCAGTACCAGGCCGGGTTCTACGGGCTGTCCACGGCGGGCAGCGTGGTGCTGTTCCTGGTCGTCACCGTCATTGTGGTCCCGCTGACCTGGTGGCTCAACCGTGGAGAGGTGAACTGATGGCTACTGACACCGTTGCTGCGACCGGCAGCATCACCACCTCGGAGCCCCGTCGCCGCCGCAACACCCGGGGCGTGGTCATCGGCGGTGCCGCCATCCTGGTCAGCGCCATCTTCTTCCTGGTGCCGTTCCTCTTCATTTTCGTCATTGCCTCCAAACCCCTGGCGGAGGCCAACCTGCTGGAATTCTCCTGGCCGTCAAGCTTCGTGCTGCTCGATAATCTCCAGCAAGCCTTAGCGGCCCGCGACTACCTGATGGTCATCGCCTTCATCAACAGCGTGATCCTCACCGTGGCCAGCGTCGCCGCTCTGGTCATCCTCAGCGCGATGGTGGCCTACGTCTGGCAACGCCGGGCCAGTCGGCTCAACAGCGCGATCAGCCTGCTCGTGCTGGCCGGCCTGATCGTGCCGCCCGCCGTGGTGCCCACCATCTGGGTGCTGCAGACGCTGGGTCTGTTCAAAACGATGCCCGGCCTGATCCTGATCGAGATCGCCTACGGACTCCCGTTCTGCATCCTGCTGTTCCGCGCCTTCGTGGCCACGATCCCTCGGGAACTGGACGAAGCCGCAGTGGTCGACGGCGCGGGATCGGTGCAGATCTTCTTCCGGGTCATCTTCCCGGTGCTGCGCTCGGTGATCATGACGGTGATCATCCTGCAGTCGGTGCTGATCTATAACGACTTCCAGCACCCGCTCTACTTCCTGCCGGGAACCGAGAACGCCACCGTTCAGCTGACCCTGCTGAACTTCCAGAGCCAGTTCACCACCCAGTACAACCTGCTGTTCGCCACCATCTTGCTGGTCACCATCCCACCGTTGATCATGTTCATCTTCTTCAACCGGAAGATCGTCGAAGGTATGGCTGCAGGTTCGGTCAAGGGCTGAGCTGGCCCCGCCTACTGCCGATTCATCTAAGTCAACGAAAGGTCACCATGCCTCAGTGGTCTGCGGCCATGATCTCGCCCGATCAGGATTTCGATAGCGCACCGTTACTCCGCCGGCAGTTTGATCTAGATCAAGGTCATGGATCCGTCAGCTCTGCCACCCTGCACGCAACGGCGCAGGGCGTGCTGGAGGCATACCTGAATGGGAGCCCGGTCTCCGACGAGGTGCTGACTCCAGGATGGACCAGCTACGAGTGGCGGCTCCGGTACCGCAGCTGGGACGTCACCTCGATGCTGCAGCCAACCTCGGTGCTGGGGATCGCCCTGGGCAATGGCTGGTTCCGGGGGCGTCTGGGTTGGCAGGGGGGCCGCAACTTCTATAGCGATGAGCTGGGCGCCTTCGCTCAACTCGAGATCGAGTTCGCCGACGGCTATCGGCAGATCGTCGTCACCGACCAGGAGTGGACCGCAGGACCTTCGGCTGTCCTGGCAGATGATCTTTATGACGGACAGACCATTGATGCTCGCCGGATGTCGGACGCTTGGCTGCATCCGGGTTTCGACGGAGAGGGCTGGTCCGGTGTAGACGTCCTCGACTTCGATGAAGGAAAGCTCACTCCGTACATCAGCCCCCCGGTGCGCCGACACGAAGAACTCAAGCCGCAGGAGATTTGGACCTCACCATCCGGCAAAACCCTGGTCGACTTCGGCCAGAACCTCGTGGGGTGGCTGCGCGTCAGCGTTTCAGGACCTGCTGGGACCACGGTCACCCTGCGCCACGCTGAGGTGCTGGAGCACGACGAGCTTGGTGTGCGGCCGCTGCGGACCGCGCAGGCTGTTGATCGCTTCATCTTGAGTGGCGGCGAGGACATCTTCGAGCCCACGTTCACGTTCCACGGCTTCCGCTATGCCGAAGTGGAGGGCTGGCCGGGTGGCGCCGATGCCCTTCAACAGGATCAGGGCGCACTGACTGCGGTTGTGGTCAGTTCGGATCTCGAGCGGATCGGTGAATTTGAGTGCTCCGACGAGCTGCTGAACCAGCTCCACCGCAACGTGGTCTGGGGAACGCGGGGCAACTTCTTGGATGTGCCGACCGACTGCCCACAGCGCGATGAGCGGCTGGGGTGGACCGGTGACATCGCGGTCTTTGCGCCGACGGCGGCGTACCTATTCGACGTTGAAGACTTCTTACGCGATTGGCTGAAGGAGTTGTGGGTTGAACAGCGGGCGGCCGCTGGTCGAGTGCCATTTGTGATACCGGACCCGCTGAAGTACATGGAAGCCCCCAGATCGTTCCCCGCACCGGAGAGCACCGCCATCTGGAGCGACGCCGCCGTCTGGGTGCCGTGGGCACTATGGCAGGCGTACGGCAATTCCTTTGTGCTGGCACATCAGTTCGAGTCGATGACAGCCCATCTGCGACGGGTGGAATCACTGCTCTCGTCCACGGGGTTATGGGATCAGGGGTTTCAGTTCGGCGACTGGCTGGACCCGACCGCACCGCCGGATAAGCCGGCGGATGCGAAAGCCGACAAAGGCGTTGTGGCGACCGCCTGTCTGTATCGCAGCGCCCGGATAGTGGCAGAGGCAGCCGGGATCCTGGGGCGGGGCCGGCGTCACGAGGCCACACATTTTGCTGATCTGGCGGAGCGGACTCGGGCCGCGTTCGTCGAACACTACGTCAATCCAGACGGAACGATCGTGAGCGATGCCCAGACGGTCTATGCGCTGGCGATCGTCTTCGGTCTGCTGGATGATCGACAAACCGAGGCGGCCGGGAAGCGTTTGGCTGAGCTGGTGGCTGACAGTGGCTACCGCATCCAAACCGGTTTCGCAGGGACGCCCTACGTCACCGATGCTCTGACCCTCACCGGCCACCTCGACGATGCTTATCGGTTGCTGTTGCAGCGGGAGGTCCCCTCGTGGCTCTACTCGGTGACCATGGGGGCGACCACGATCTGGGAGCGCTGGGATTCGATGCTTCCCGACGGCAGCATCAACCCCGGACAGATGACGAGCTTCAACCACTACGCGCTCGGAGCAGTGGCGGACTGGATGCATCGAGTGATCGGTGGTATTGCTCCGCTGGAGCCCGGCTACTCACGCGTTCTCATCGCCCCTCAACCCGGTGGCGGCATCACCTGGGCCAAGGCATCTCTCCGGACACGACATGGGCTGGTCGCCACCTCATGGTCGGTGGAGGAGTCCGGAGGATTGCGACTGGACGTCAGCGTGCCTGAAGGAGTCACCGCTGTTGTCCGGCTCCCCGGCGAGCCCGAGCGAGAGCTGACCGCGGGCGCGCACAGCCTGCCCTAGCGCGTTCGCCTCAACACCCGCTGCCGAATCTCGCATCCGCTCGCGAATATTCGGTAGCGGATGGGAGATTCGGTAGCGGCTGTGAGATTGAGCAGCGGCGGGGCGAAAGTCATGAGGCTCGGCGGTCAGGCGGAGGCTTTTCGCCGCCGACGGTGATCCAGTACTCGACCCCGCGGTGGAGCAGTCCATCCCGCACGGTCCAGAAGGCCGCGCAGCGGAACTCGGCGTCGGACGCGATGACCTGTAACTCCGCCGCTGCGCTTCCACCATCGGCGAGGACTCGGAGCACTCCGAGGTCACCCCATGGCTCTGGGTAGTTCCGCTGGAGGGCGATCACCTGATCGCGTCCGGCGAGGTGCTCCGCCGTCGCCGGCATCTCCAACTCGGCATCGCGGTGCAACAGCTCGCCAGCTCGGGACCAGTTGCGTGCCTGATACCGTTCGTACAGGCCTCGCACCAATTGCTCTGGCGTCATCCCGCGATCGTGTCAGACTCCGTCGCATGCTGCTCGGCCAGCTTCTTCAAGGTCCTCAGCTGCTTCCGCATCATGATCAAGTCACCCCACGCCAGGAAGGTGTATCGCGCTTTCTGCCACAGTCGGGTCGGCGGGTGCACGTCGAGCCGGACAATGAGCCGGCTGCCGCTCGCGCTTCGGGATTTGACTTGGTACGTCACCGCGATCACCCCGAACAAGCGCTCGGCCTCGGGAGTTGTGCGGCCGGTGATGTGCTGGTCTCGGGTGAAACTGGTGATCTTGCCGATCAGGAATGTCTGCCCCACTTCGAGATCTTCAAGCCCTGGCGTCAACTCGCGAGGGCTCCGACGTCCGAGGTTGTCCACCCAGTCGTAGCTGTACGGCGCCGCCCGCAGTTGGCACAACCAGCGAAAGGTCACTGTGGCTGGGGCGTCGACGTGGACGGCCCGGGTGAGCGAAACGTACGGGCCATCGGCCAGCTCGTCGCAGGGATAGACCGCGTCAGCCTCGGCTGGCGTCGCGCCCCACCGCTCCGGCACGCCCAGAGAACGCGCCTTCAACTCGACTCCTCCCTCTTCTCCGCAGCCTGCACCTTGCCATCCTGTCTCAGCTACAGAAGCCGGGAAATGGGTAGATCTCGTTTCGTCACTACATCACCGAAGGGGACCTCATGGACTTTCGCTACCTTGGCAATTCGGGCTTCAAGATCTCGGAAATTACGTACGGCAACTGGCTGACGCACGGCTCCCAGTTGGAGAACGATCAAGCCCACGCCTGCGTCCGGGCCTCGCTGGATGCAGGCATCACCACCTTCGACACCGCGGACGTCTACGCGAACACCATGGCCGAGACGGTGTTGGGCGAGGCGCTCAAGGGTGAGCGGCGTGAGTCGTTGGAGATTCTCACGAAGGTCTTCGGGCCCACGGGTCCGAAAGGACACAACGATCTCGGCCTGTCCCGCAAGCACATCATGGAATCCATCGACGGGTCGCTGAGCCGGCTGCAGACCGACCACATCGACCTCTACCAAGCGCATCGCTACGACTACTTCACTCCGCTCGAGGAGACAATGCAGGCCTTTGCCGATCTCGTACGGATGGGCAAGGTGCTCTACATCGGTGTCAGCGAATGGACCGCCGACCAGCTTCGCGACGGCGCCGCGCTCGCCAAAGAACTCGGCTTTCAGTTGATCTCCAACCAGCCGGAGTACTCCATGCTCTGGCGGGTGATCGAGGGGGAGATTGTGCCGACGTCGCGCGAACTCGGCATCTCTCAGATTGTCTGGTCGCCGATCGGGCAAGGTGTGCTGACCGGGAAGTACCGGCCGGGTGAGCAACCGCCGGAGGGTTCGCGCGCCACCGACGACAAGGGCGGCGCGAACATGATCAAGCGCTGGATGGACGACGACGTGCTGAGCCGAGTGCAGCAGCTCGTGCCGCTGGCCGACGAAGCGGGGCTGTCCATGGCCCAGCTCGCGGTGGCCTGGGTGTTGCAGAACGACAATGTGGCGACGGCGATCATCGGCGCCTCGCGTCCGGAGCAGGTTCACGACAACGCCGGAGCCGCGGGGGTGAAGCTCGACGGCGACCTGCTGCGCAAGATCGACGAGGTACTGGACCCGGTCGTGGAACGGGATCCGGCCAAGACGCATGACCGCTCGCCCAAGGAGCGGGAGGCATAAGGCGCGGTCACTAGATCGGCTCCACCCGGTCTGTCATGCACGCCTCCGCTCTTGCTGCTTGGCAGTGTCATAGCCATCGCCAGGCATGGCGCTAGGCGCGGACGTCCTTGGATTTCGCGGCGATTTCCTCGTGCGCCAGCCGCAGACCCTCGCGATAGGTGGGTGCGCTGGGCAACCAGTCCAGCTCATCCTTGGCCCGCTGATTGAGAGCCGGATGGTACTGGTCATAAACGCATGGGCGTACGGGGCGGCGCGGAGCATCCAGCTCGGCACCCGGAACGGTGGCGGCGCGCCAAACGTCCTGGCCATCGTGGAGATGAATGTTCCCCAAGGCGCCGGTTCGTCGTCGCTGACGTTGTAGGCCTGGCCCGCTTTACCACGCTCCAGGGCGGCGACGGTCGCGCGTGCCGCATCCGGAACGTAGACGTACGACAAAGTGCCGCCGCCGCTGGCCGGGATCGGAAACTGTCGGCGCCGAAGCATCTTCAACATGGCGTCGAGGGGTCTGCCCGGTCCGTAGAACAGTCCGTACCGCAGCGCGACGCCCTCGACATCCGCCGACGTGAGGACCTGTTGCTCGCCCGACCGCATGGCAGCCAACGCGCGTTCCAGTCCGGCTGATCGGCCAGGCGGGGCGAACCGATCTTGCTCGGTGAGGATCACCTCGCCGTGGTCGCCGTAGCCGTAACCGCCGAAGAAGGACTGGGTGACGAATCGAGTTGCACCCACCGCCGCGGCCAGTTCTAGCAAGTGACGCGTGCCTCGGATTCGTAGGTCATTCGTCTGGTCCAGATCCCGGTAACGGATTGGTGGCCGAGCGAGGGCCGTCAACTGATGAATCACAGCATCCGCCCGGATGGGGCGGGCGGCGGACCTGAGCGACTCGGCGTCGAGGACGTTGGCCACAATGGCCCCGGCCCAGATGTTGCCATTGTCGGCTGCCGATTGTGCACTTCGGGTCACGCCGATGACCTCGTGTCCATGATCAACCAGGGCCCGTACGAGTGGGACACCGATGGCCCCGGTGGCTCCTGCAACGACCACTCTCATCCTGCCTCCTTCGAAACTTGGCGGTTGCTGCTACGACGGACGCGAATGACTAGCGCTGAGGCTGCCAACACGGTGGATGCACCGATGAACCAGACGTCGGCGGTGTGCCCGCCAAGATCGAGGTCGATCCCGTGGTTGACGGTGTGAATGGCTCCGGCCAGCACGAACCCCAGCAGTGCGACTGCCTTGGCGTCGGCCATGGCCAGGGAGGCGAGCAGGCTCACCCCGATGCCGATCTGGAATGCGCCGACGTCATGCAGCAAGTGCTCGGCGTACGGCGGAAAGTCAATCCAGGCCGCGAACGACCGGGGCGATAGCAGCGCCCAGAGGCCTACGGCGAGCATCCAGGCTCCGCTGAGCGCGGCGACGATCGATACGAATGTTCCTTGCCACGGCCGTGGCTGATCCGGCTCACTCATGTGGGGCACCCTCCTTCGTTCTCGATGAGCAGGGCGGCGGCCAGATCTGCCGCCGCGGCTAGGTAGCGGTCTTCGTCGATGCCGGCCGGATGATCGCCGAAGATCTCGTGCATCATCCAGAAGTGGGTCACCGCACCCATAAGCACCATGGCGATCGCCTCCCAGTCGCGATCCGGCGCCACGTCCGGTTGATCAGCCAGCCAGCTGGCGAAAGCGCGAAAGACCCG
>DASQUD010000311.1:0-4773 GCA_035641455.1 Propionibacteriaceae bacterium
GACACGCCAGCGCCGGTCAGATATCGGCCGTCCTCGACCCAACGCTGGGGCACGTAGGTCGCCCCCAGGCGTTCGAGGAAGCGGTGGTAGGCCCAGTGCGTGGTCGCCGGGCGGCCCTGGAGGAGGCCGGCGCCGGCGAGAAGGAGTGAGCCGGTGCACACCGACGTGACCATCTCGGCGGTGCGGTCGGCGGTGCGGAGGTAGTCGAGCAGGACCGGGTTGGCGAGCTGACGCAGGGTGGGTGCGCCGCCGCCGGGAACCATGACGATGTCGGGCTCAGGCACCTCGTCCAGGGTGGTTGTGGCGGCTACGTGGACCGGAGTATCAGTCGGGACCGGATCGAGGTTCTCCGCGACCACCACGACGTGGTGCCGAGGCTGCATCCCGAAGGCGGCTTCGACGACCTCGAGGCCGGACATCACCTGGAGCGGTCCGATGAGATCGAGCGGGGTCAGGCCGGGGTAGAGCACGATAGCGATCGTCTTGGTGTCGTTGTTCATGGCGTCTCTTCGGCAGTTGCGGTCTCGAGGACGTCGAAGCTGAACATCATCCGGCTCTCGATGTGCTCGGCGATGTGACAGTGGGCCATCCACCGGCCGGGGTTGGTGACGTCGAACAGGATGTTCACGACCTCGCCGGCTCGGATCAGCACGGTGTCTTTCCAGACCAGGTTGGGTTCCGGGACGCCGCCGCGGTCCAGGACGAGAAACCGGCCGGCACCGTGGATGTGGAATGGGTGGTGCATCTGGTGGTCCGAGCCGGCGGAGTTGTCCAGCCGAATCTTGAGCCGGTCACCGACCTGCAGCCTCCAAGAGATCTCGTCATTGACGGCGCCGGATGCGGTGTCGAGGATCTTCCAGGTCATGTTGGACAGGTTCGACATGAGGTTCATCTCCGGCATCGTGTCCTCCCACTCGATGCCGTTGTCGTCCGTCGTCTGGTGCATCGAGTGAGCGCCCTCGTCGTGCGACTCATGGCCGTGCACGCCAGCAGGACCGGACGGGTGATCCAGGTGTTGCATGTCCTGGTCCTGCATCCCCTCTGCGTCGCCGGGGCGGCCACTGCTCATGTCGGCCGATCCCAGCCCCATGCCACTCATGTTCATGCCGCCCATGTCCATCCCGGCCATGTCCATCCCACTCATGTCCATGGAGCCCATGTCCATCCCGCTCATGTCCATCTCTCCGAGGAACTGCAAAGTCTTGTCGGGAGTGCGGTCGAGGTGAGCGGCGAGCCCGGCGCGTTCTGCTTCGAGCTCCGGATCGGTGCGTAGGACGCGGAAGGCGTCGATGAAGGACGGCTCAGCGTCGCCGTCAGCAACGTTGAACGTCGCCAGCATCGAGGAGGTGTCGGGAGTGCGGTGCTCGAGCACTGCGGCGCCTGACCGATCGAACAGGACATCCACGATCGCCCGCTCGGACGGCGAGAGAAGGACGGACTCGACGAGCTCTTCTCGCTCGTACCGCCCGCTGTCGCCGCCGACCAGCTTCATCGGAGCGCCGGTCACCGCGACGTTGAAGACCCGGGTGTTCGCCGTGTTCGTCAGGTAGAGGCGCACGACCTCACCACGCGTGACCGGGAAGGTTGCCTCGGTCTCCCCGTTGATCAGCAGGACGGTGCCGAAGCGTCCCATCATGGTGTGGGTAGGACCTGACCGGTGGAACGCGGGGATGTGCCCGTCTTCGAGCAGTAGGTCGTCGAGGGTCAGTGCGATGTCTTGGTTGACGGGGGACCAGTAGTCCGGACTTGCCGGGTCGACGATGATCTGGCCGTAGAGGCCCATCTCCTGGGCGTAGTCCTCCCGCATGTGTGGGTGGTACCAGTACAGGCCGGGGTCGGGGAACTGAAGATCGCAGCGGTAGTGCCCGCCGGTTGCGATCGGCTGCTGCGTTTCGTAGGGGACGCCGTCGGAACGGTTGTCCAGGCGTAGGCCGTGCCAGTGGACCGTCTGCTCCAAGCCGGCGTCGTTGGTGACCTCGACTGTGACGGTCGTTCCCTGCTGGACCCGCAGCAGCGGTCCGGGGATGGAGCCGTTGTAGGCGAGCATTCGCAACGGGGTGCCGGCGATGCTCTTGCGGACCGGGCCGATGTGCAGCGGCAGGACACCGCCGTCGGCCAGCGGGACGGTAGCGGTCGCACGAGCCTCTGGAAGGCCTTTTGTCTCTGTGGGGAACAGGTCGTCCTCAGCGGAGGTGTTGTGGGTGGTGTCGGCCATGGTTACTCCTGAGAAGGGAGGAGGAAGTTGGTGTTGGAAGTGCCGCCGAACGGCGACCGTGGATTGAGGCTGTTCCTTCATGGCCGTGGTCCTGGCTCTTCGAGGAGATGGTCCTCGACGGCGGTCAGGTCTCGACGAACCTTGGCGTACTGCTCCGGGTTTCTTGCCTCGTCCATCAAAAAGAGGGCGTGACGCAGTAGCGCCGCGGCGAGCACCTGGCGGCCGGCCCTCCGGTAGACATCGGCCAGGCCCAGCGCGTAGGTAGCTCCCATTGCCGCCTTGTCCAGCTCTTGGAAGCGCCGGGAGACGTCGTCGAGGAGCGCCTGGCCTGCGTCGGCATCGCCCTGGGAAACGGCCAGCAGAGCGAGCCCTTCGTCGACGTGCCCCAGGTCGTGCGGGTCACGGAGCTGCTCGACCAGCGTCCGTGCCTGGGCAAGCACCGGTGCAGCGTCCTCGTTGTGGTTCTCCAGGAGGTAGAGATGTCCGAGGGCTAGCAGGTTCTCGGCTTGGGCGGCCCTGTCCCCGAGCTCGGTAGCGAGGTTCTGTGCGGCTGTATGGAGGTCTTTCGCGAGGTCGAGGTCGAGGGCGCGGGAGGCCTCGTAGCCCTGGAGGGTCAGAACATTCGCTCGGGCCCACAGATCACTGCCCGTCGCCACCAGAGGTGCGGACTCTTGAAGGAGCGCCTGCAGGGTGCCTGACCGGCGGTTACGGGCGATCCGGGCCAGAACCAGCAGGGAGGTCGTCACACCCCACCTGTGGTCCTTGGCGCGGAAAACCTCCAAGGCTCGGCGGCCGGTCTCCTCCGCGCCCTCGTAGTCATAGCTCGAGATGGCGACCAGAGTGTGCACGAGAAGGCTCAGCCCTTCACCCTCATCACCGGTGCCGGCCAGCACCTGCAAGCTCGCCGCCGCGAACCGCCCTGCCTGGTCGAGGTCCCCCCGCCTCCAAGCGAAAACTCCGGCCCAGGCGGATCCACGCGCCCGAAGGGTCGGATCAGCGGCCTCCACCGCGATGCTCCGTTCCAAGGATCGGCGGGCCTCGTCCCAGTGGCCACGCAGATACCAGAACCAAGCAGCGTTGACAGCGATCTCGAGGCTTGCCGGGTCACCGCGGCTCCACGACCATTCCAGCGCAGCATGGAGGTCGTCGTGCTGAAGCTCCAGCAGCTCCAGCCAGCGTGCCTGCTGCTGCCCTCCCCGGATCTGATCCGCGGCCGCTTCCACCATCGAGGAGCACCAATCGCGATGAGCAGCACGGGCTGGGTCAGTCTCACCGGCCTCCTCCAGCCGCTCCCGACCGTACTCCCGGACCGTCTCCAGCAGGCGGTAGCGGTTCTCAGGTCCCGGCACAACGACCACCAGCGACTTGTCCACCAGCCGCGCCACGACATCGAGGACGTCGAATCCCTCCATCCCGTGCGGACCACAGACCGCATCGACCGCATCCAAGGTGCAGCTGCCCATGAACACCGACAGGTGCCGCAACAGGTGCTGCTCCTCCTCGTCCAGCAGCCGGTAGCTCCAGTCCATCGCCGCCCGGAGCGTCTGCTGCCGGGGAAGAGCGGTCCTGGGTCCTCCCGACAGCACGCGAAAACGGTCCGACAGCCGGGCCGCTATCTGTTCCGGCGACAACACCTTGACCCGCGCGGCCGCAAGCTCGAGCGCGAGGGGGATCCCGTCCAAGCGCCTGACGATCTCTGCCACCGCTGCGGCGTTGTCCGGGGTGATCTCGAAGCCGGGTCGGACAGCTCTCGCGCGTTCGAGGAAGAGACGGACTCCGGAGAAGTTGGCTAACGCACTGGCGTCGGCTGGCTGAGCCGGAACGTCAAGCGAGGGCACCGGGATAACGACCTCGCCCGGCACCCGCAGCTCCTCTCGACTGGTCGCGAGCACCCGCAGACCCGGCGCTGCCCTCAGGAGGCTCGCCAGAAGATCGGCGCATGCGGCCAGGACGTGTTCGCAGTTGTCGACCACCAGAAGCAGGTTCCTTGACCGCAGATGCTCGCCGAGCACCTCCACCGATGGCCGATGCGGATCCTCCGGGACGGTCAGCCCGCTGGCCACGACGGACGGAACTCGTTCCGGCTCCGACAGGGGTGCGAGCTCGACCAGCCAGGCGCCATCGGGGTATTCGTTTCGCAGGTCGGTGGCCACCTGTATGGCAAGCCGGGACTTCCCCGATCCACCGACGCCGGTCAGCGTGACCAGGCGGGAGTCGGCAAACGCCCGCTTCACGAAGGCCAGCTCCGCCTCTCTTCCCACAAGCCTGGTCAGCTGAACTGGCAGGTTGTGACGCTGTCGCTCCAACGCGGGGGAGGCATGGTCCTCAGACATGGAGACGTTCATGAAGCGCTCGCTCAGCAGCAGCGCAAGATCCGCACTGACCAGCCGGGCCAGCTCCTCCGGTGTGGAGAACGGCTTGTAGGACGCCGTGTCGTCCGACTGGATCCTCGCCAGCAGCTCCGTCAGCCGTTCGTCGCGTTCCGGCGCCGGCGCCTTGACATACAGCAGCCGTGGCATCCCGGCCGACAGGCTGTACTCGTCCTCAAGACCGGACAC
>DASQUD010000312.1:0-2179 GCA_035641455.1 Propionibacteriaceae bacterium
CAGGATTGACGGGACGCCTGAACGATCGCTGTCAGGCCACGACCACAGGAGACGTCGAGTGAGCAGTCCCTCCTACGGCCCACCCGGCTCATCGGTGGGCGATCGAGCGCAGCCGGGACAAGGCACCAACGGAGGCCAGCCGGGCCAGGGCGCACCCCGAACGGGACCACCCGCAGCCGCCGGGCAGAGCGGCAACGTGCAGGCGTCGCGCCTGCTCGGGGACGCGATCGCTCAGGTGCAGCGGGTCATCGTCGGCCAGGAACACATGGTGGAGCAGTTGATGGTCTCGCTGCTCGCGAAGGGCCACTGCCTGCTCGAAGGTGTGCCGGGCGTCGCCAAGACCCTGGCCGTGCGCAGCTTCGCCACGGTCGTCGGCGGTGAATTCGCCCGCATCCAATTCACTCCGGACTTGGTTCCGTCCGACATCGTTGGCACCCGCATCTACAAGGCGAGCCAGGAGTCTTTCGACGTCGAGCTCGGGCCAGTCTTCGTCAACTTCATCCTGGCGGACGAGATCAACCGAGCACCGGCCAAGGTGCAAGCCGCAATGCTCGAGCTGATGGCGGAAAGGCAGGTGTCGATCGGCGGTACGACATATCCAGTGCCCCAGCCGTTCATTGTCATCGCCACGCAGAACCCGATCGAGTCGGAAGGGGTCTACCCGCTGCCGGAGGCCCAACGGGACCGCTTCTTGATGAAAGTCGACGTCCCCTATCCGCGAGGCAACGAGGAATTCGACATCCTGCGCCGGATGAGCGTGGATCCGCCATCCCCCCAGCCAGTGTTGAACCCACAGATGATCTTGTCGCTGCAGCGGCAGGCCTCTGAGATCTTCGTGCACAACCTGGTGGCGGAGTACATCGTGCGGCTGGTGCTCGCGACCCGTACGCCCGCCGAGTTCAATCTCCCGGATCTGACCTCAGTGATCCAGATCGGCTGCAGCCCGCGCGCCACGTTGGGCCTGGTCGCTGCGGCCCGCGCCCTCGCGTTGATCCACGGCCGGGACTACGTCCTGCCGACAGATGTCCAGGCCGTGGCCCGTGACGTGATGTCCCACCGGATCGTGCTGGGCTTCGACGCTGTCGCGGACAACATCGCGCCAGCGCAGGTCATCGAACGGATCGTCGCCATGGTCCCGCCCCCCACCCCGGTCTGGAACGCCGCAGCGACGAACAACTCGCCGCATCCGGCGATCAGCCAGCCGCCGTACGTGTCGCAACCTGAATTCCGCTGAGATCGGTCCGTGTCGTATCCGCCTCCTGGCCAGCTTCCCAACTTCCCGCCGCCCACTGGTCAGGCCGTACCGCTTCCGCAGCCGACTGCCGCGGCAGGCCGCCCGCAGGGATTTCCGACGTCCGCGCGCCAGTCCTACGGGGCGGCGTCATCGGTGGTGGGTGTCCCGACCTTTCCGACCATTCCCCTGCACAAGTTGGCGCCGGAAGCCGCTCTGCGCAGGCTGGAATTGACGATCGTCCGGCGACTGGAGGGCTACCTGCACGGCGACCACCTGGGCCTGCTGCCCGGACCGGGCTCGGACGCCAACGAAGCCCGGATCTACCGACCCGGCGAGGACGATGTCCGCAGAATCGACTGGTCTGTGACGGCCCGGACCACCGTGCCGTACGTGCGTGACACGATCTCTGATCGCGAACTCGAGGTTTGGGCGCTGCTCGATGTGACTCCGTCGATGAACTGGGGCACCGAGGGGGTCACCAAACGTGACCTGGGGATTGCGGCCATCGCGACCATCGGCTTCCTGAGCCAGAAGATGGGCGACCGGTTCGGCGGCTACATCATGCGCCCGAATAATCTCAGCCGGTTGCCCGCGCTCTCCGGCCGCTCCGCCCTGTACGGGCTGTTGCGCAAGATGCTGACCGAGCCTTTCGTACCCGACCATGCCGAGGGTCCGATGACAGTGTCGACGGCGGTCGAGCAGTTGTCCCGTACTCAACGGCGGCGGGGCCTCCGGGTGGTCGTGTCCGACTTCTTGACTCCCGGCGACCACGAGCTGGACCCGAACGTGGAGCCAGAGTGGGAGCGGTCGATGCGGCGGCTCGGTGTCCGCAATCAGGTCTTGGCGATCGAAGTTGTCGACCGGCGGGAGGTGGAGTTCCCTAACGTCGGTGACATGTTGATCCGCGACCCGGAGACGAGTTTCGAGCGCTACGTCAACACCGCC
>DASQUD010000313.1:0-6973 GCA_035641455.1 Propionibacteriaceae bacterium
GCCCGCCCGTTCTTCGCGTGCTGACGCATCGAGATAGCCGCCGACGAAGCTGATCTTGCGGCAACCGTGGCTATACAAGTGTTCGGCCGCGGCGTAGCCTCCCTCGCGGTTTTCGGCGCCCACATAATCCACGTCGATGTCGGGCAGTCGCCGGGCCATCAGCACGAGGGGGATGCCCAGGAGGTCGGGAAGATCAGCGGCCTTGGTTCCGTGAGCCGGGATCAAGACGATCCCGTCGACGTTGCGTTCGACCAGCGATGTCACCAGGCGGTGCTGAAGCTCAGGGTCTTCACCGCTGACGGCGAGTAGCGGCACCGTGCCGGATTCGGTCAGCACGTCTTGGAGTCCGGCGGCGAACTCCGCGAAGTAGGGGTTGGTGATTTGCGTCATCACCACACCAACGGCGTCGCTCCGTTGGGTCCGAAGAGCCGCGGCAGCCCGGTTGTAGACGTAGCCCAATTCCGACATTGCCTGCCGCACGCGCTTGGCAGTCTGGTCCGCTACCAGTGGGCTCTCGTTCAATACCAAACTCACAGTCGCTCGAGAGACTCCGCAGTGCCGTGCCACATCCATCAACGTGGTGCGCGCCATTGGCCTCCCGTCAGCCAGCCTATTAGATCGATTTAGACGGTTTAGATCGATCTAACCGCAGCGCGCCGCAGAAGTCAAGCCGAAGTCGTGTCCGAGCGATCCGCTGGGGCTCCGGGTCAAGCCGACGCCTCTGGGTCCGCGGTCAGAGAAGCCTGATCACTCCAGTGAGCTGGGGTCTTCTGGAACGTCGACCGCGTAGGGCTGCAACACCGCCAAGTCGATCAACTCCAGCGCTCGGGCGTTGGTCGACGCGAGCACCACCGGTGGAGCGACTCCGGCAGCGTGAGCCTGAGCCCAGCGTCCTGCCACCACACACCACCGGTCGCCCGGTTGAAGACCGGGAAAGCCGTATTCCGGCACTGGTGTCGTCAGGTCGTTGCCGACGCTGCGCTGATGCTCCAGGAATTCCGCAGTCACAACTGCGCAGACCAGATGGAGCGCCTGACCTTCTCCGTAGGTGCAGCAGCCGTCGCGGTAGAAGCCGGTGAGCGGGTCGCTACCGCAGGGTTGTAACTCAGTCCCTAAAACGTTGGTTTCATCGTCCACAAGCCAACAGTGTGGCCCGTTGCCGTGATCCGACCTACCCGAGCGGGCCCGTTCCCTTGCTGAACAGGGTGCACGCCGCTGTGCCAAGCCTGTTCACGGCGGCGACAGGCTGCGATGATCTGCGGGGGGCGCCATGACGATACCTGTGCGGGCGGCAGCCGGCAGCGAGCAAGCACCCGTGGTCGCCCCGCTGGCCGTCCTGGTGGGTGGCGCCTTGCTGGTGTTGATGCAGTTCTATTTGGCGATCCCGCTCGCACCGGTCTTGGGGGATGTATTCGGGCGTGGCGGGCCGGCGGCAGCAGCGGCTCTGGGCACGACTTACGCGTTGGCGTACGCGCTGGGTTTTCTGATCTTCGGGCCGCTGTCCGATCGCTATGGACGCAAGGCAATCCTGGTCCCCGGCATGGCAGTGTTGGCCATCGCCACCGCGGGGCTCGCTGCGGCGCCGTCGCTGCTGATCGTGGCGCTGCTGCGGTGCGTGCAGGGTCTTGTCGCGTCAAGCTTCGCGGCGGCGGCACTGGCGTACATTGCCGAGGCCCTCCCGCCGCGCTGGCGGTCCACGGGGCTGGGCGCGATGTCGACCGCCTTCCTCTCGGCCGGCATTCTGGGCCAGGTCTATGCACAGGGGATTGCGCTGGCGATCGGCTGGCGCTGGGTGTTCGGCCTGGCGGCGCCAGCTTTTGCGCTCGCCGCGCTCGCCCTGGCCACGATTTTGCTGGAGCCGGTACGCCGTGGGCAGCCGCTGAGCTTGGGTCACAGGTATCGAGAACTCGGTGGCTTGGTGCGACGACGCGATCTCGCTCTGCCAAATGCGGCTTCATTTTTTGTGCTGTTGAGCTTCGTCGCCATGTACGCCGCTCTGGCACCGATTCTGCGGACCCAGTTCGGACTCAATGACGCCGACGTGCTGCTGGTGCGTCTCGCCGGACTCCCCGCCATCCTGCTCGCCCCGCTCGCCGGCTGGCTGGTAGGGCGGCACGGCGCCACCCGAGTCGCCGTCGTCGGATACCTGCTAGCCGCTGTGGGGCTTGCCGCCGAGGCGATTTCGGTCGGTGCACTATGGGCGCTGGTGCTCGCAAGCGTGGTCTTCGTGCTGGGTATCGCCGCCATCGTGCCTGCGGTGATCGCGCTGATCGGGGGCCGCGGCGGCTCATCTCGCGCTGGCGCCCTCGCCATCAACGGCCTTGTCGTTTTCGCCGGAGCCTCGCTCGGTCCGCTGGTCGCCCAACTCCCGATCGCATTTCCCGGTCTGATGCTGGCGCTCGCCGCGACGCTCGTGATCGGATCCGTCCTGGTGGCGATCAGCACGCCACGAACCGCTGGCATTCCGGCCTAGCTGCAAAACTTATCGCCGTGGCTGACGCCTTGCCCCCGGCGCGGGTGTTCGCGTTCCTGGGCGGTCGCAGGGGGGAGGAATCCCTGGCCGTCTGGATGGTGGTGCTCTTCGCCTTCACCCAGGCGAGCCAGGGGTTGGGAGCGAATGCGGCCGACACGCTGTTCTTCCTCCGGTTCGGGGTGGACTCGCTTCCACTGATGATCCTGTTGTCGGGGCCCGTCGTCATGGTCGCGAGCCTCCTCTACACCGGAGGCCTCGCCCGGGTGGGGGCCCGTCGCTGGCTGTCATGGGTTCTGTTCGGGTTCGCCGGGCTCCTGACCATCGAACGGCTGCTGATCTCGGTGGATTTCCCTGGCATCTACCCGGTGGTGTGGCTAGGCGGGCAGGTGGTCATCCTCGTGAGCTTCACCGTGATGTGGAACGCCGCCGCAGAGGCCTGCACAACTCGGCAAGCGAAACGTCTGTACCCGTTATTCGCATCGGCCGGGATAGTCGGAGGAGTGGTCGGCAATGTGCTCACCGGACCACTCGCGTTCCTTCTCGGAATCGAGAATCTCCTGGTCGTCCAAGCCTCGCTGCTGGTGGCAGGCGGCGTCACCGCGCTGGGCGTTGGCCACCGCTTCTTCCGCGACCATACTCGAGAGCCAGAACGGTCGGCCATATCCGACCTCCGGGCCGGTCTCGACCTGACTCGCCGAACGCCACTCCTCCGTCTCATGACCTGGGCTGCCGTGTTGATATCGGCCCTCTTCTTCCTGATGGTGTTCCCATTCGCCGAGATCGTGACCCGGTCCTTCGCGACCGAGGTGCAGATGGCGAGCTTTCTGGGACTCTTCTCTGCATTGGCGACCGCAGCCACGTTTCTTGTGTCGCTGCTGGGAGTCAACCGCCTGTTCGCCAGGCTCGGAGTGGTGTTGACACTCCTGATCCTGCCTATGGTCTATTTTGTCGGCTTCGCCACCTGGCTGGCATCGTTCGGGCTGGCGACCGCCGTCCTGGTGCGGGGCTCACAGTGGATCGCGGTCAACGCCATTGGCTCGACCGCTTGGAGCGCTCTGTTCAACGTCGTCCCCGGTCGGCGGCGCGGCGAGGTCATGGCCTTCATGTCCGCGGTACCCACCCAGGTGGGGACGGCGGCGGCCGGCGCGCTGCTCATCGCCGGGTCGGAGCTGTCGGCCGCCCACATCAGCGCCATCGGCTTGGCGCTGGCCGGGGCGCTCCTGCTACTCGTGCTGAGGATGCGCTCGGCCTACTCTGCGGCGCTGGTCGACGCGGTTCGAGACGGCAATCTCGAGGTCTTCACCCTCCCGCAAGCTGGGCCGCAGAAGCCGCTGCTCGACGCCGACACCCAGCGCGCACTCACCGGTGAATTGAACGCTCCGGAGCCAGGGCCACGGGCGGTAGCCGTCTCGCTGCTCGGTCGCCTGGGAGATGGAGTCCAGGCAGATCTCATCGTCGGGGCGTTGCACGACGCCGACTGGAGGGTCAGGCTCGCCGCCCTCCAGGCTCTGATCGACCAAGGGCACCCGGAGGCGACCGGCGCCGCGATCACCATGCTTGGAGACTCCGCGCCACAGGTCCGTGCTCTGGCAGCCCGGACCGTCTCACGGCTTGGCACCGACCATGCCGAATTTCTCGCCGCCATCCTGGAGGATCCCGATCCGGGTGTCAGAGCTGTCGCAGCGACCGGTGTGGGTGGGGTCAGGGCCCAGAAGACGCTGGAACGGATGCTCGAGTCCGACAACCCAGCGGATCAAGAAGCAGCGCTCCGAGCGTTGGCGAGTCGCCCCGATCTCGCTGGGCGGGATCTGATCCAATTCGTCGGGCACCCTGACCGACGAGTCCGCGCTGCTGCTGCCGCGGCGCTGGCGCCGCTACCCGGCTCGGGCCAGGTGTTACGTCGCCTGCTCGATGACGGCTCGGTCATCGTGCGCCGGGCATCGGCCGCCGGTCTCGCCCGGCGCCCGGATGGGCCGACCATACTCATGGACGTGCTGGCAAACGGATCGGTCCGCGCGACAGAGGCCGCCCTGCAGTCGCTCGCCGACACCGGGCAAACCGGTGAAGGCCTGACGGAATGGGCGTCCGAGGAAGTCGCCCGCGCCGCCCACCTCCGCCAGCACCGTCTCGCGTTGGCCACCAACGACCTCTCTCCCACGCGCACGTTCCTCGCGAGTCTCTTGGCCTCGCGCCAGGAGCGCTTGTCACGTTGGGCGCTGCTGGCTACGACCACACCGGATACGGCGGACACGATGACGGTGGTCGGAAGGGGGTTGCGCTCGACGGATCAAGAGACCAGGGCACAAGCGGTCGAGGCGCTGGAATCTGTGGGAGTGCATGCGGTCACCCGTTCCCTCATTCCACTACTCGAGGACACGGGCCACGGCGCTCTGCCGGACTCTCGGACGTCGCTCCGCCAGATGTCGGAGGATCACGATGAATGGATCCGTGCCCTGGCGGTACGCTGCATCAGCGAGGAGCTCATCACCGACCTCGGGCATCTCCGGGGACTGGCGGATGCCGATCAGTCGGGCCTGGTCCAATCGGCGATCGCACGATGGGAGGTCATCGGGGTGCAGGACACCGAGACACTCGCCACGGTGGACCGAGTAGTAGCACTTCAGCGGGTGCCGATGTTCGCCGCGATCGACCCCGAAGATCTCGAACGGATCGCCACTCTCTTCACCGAACGCCGCTATGACACCGGCGAACTCATCTTCGCCTGGGGCGCAGCGGGCGACGAGATGTTGATCATTGTCGAGGGCGAGGTGACGGTGAGCCGCCCGCAAGAGGGCTCCGGACGACATATCAGAACTTTCCGGTCGGGCGATTACGTCGGGGAGCTCTCGCTGCTGCGCGGCCAACCGCGCGCCGCCGATGTGATCGCCGGCCCAGAGGGCGTCCGCGGGCTGATTCTGAGGGGAGCCGAGCTACACGCCATACTGGAGGAGCGGCCAGAAGCGGCCATGGCCATGCTCGCGGGCCTGGCGGAACGGCTCGCCACCGATTGGAACCGGTGATCCCGTGCCGGCGCGGGCGGCGCCGGCCAGCCTCGACGCTTCAGCCATGATGGGTGGAAGTCCGGTCGGTGTTGCCGTCGGTGAGAAGTCCGCTGCGGTAGGCGAAGACGACCGCCTGGGCCCGGTCGTGCACGTCGATCTTGGCCAAGACCCGTTTGACGTGGGTCTTCGCGGTCGATTCAGCGATGAACAGCAGGTCCGCGATCTCGGCGTTCGATCGGCCTTGGGCCACCAAGACCAGTACTTGCCGCTCGCGCTCGGTGAGGCGGTCCAGCTGGCGCCGCATTTCGGCAGACGGCCGTGGCGCCGTCGGTCCGCCGGTGGACAGGAACCGGTGGATGAGCCCGCGGGTGACCAAAGGGTCGAGCAGCGCCTCGCCGGCCGCCACGGTCCGCACAGCTTCGAGCAGGCGTTCGGGTGAGGCGCGTTTGAGCAGGAAGCCGCTGGCGCCGGCCCGCAGCGCACTGTAGACGTACTCGTCGTCCTGGAACGTGGTCAAGATCAAGATCTTGATGTCCGGGCGGGCGACGACGAGTCGCCGAGTCGCCTCGATGCCGTCGATGCCCGGCATGCGAACATCCATGAGCACCACGTCCGGTGTGTGCCGCAGGCACAGCTCGACCGCCTCCATCCCGTCCGCGGCTTCCGCCACCACGGTGAGGTCTGCCGCGGTGCCGAGGACCACCGCAAGCCCGGCGCGGACCAAAGTGTCGTCGTCGGCCAAGAGCACCCGGACGGTCATGGCAGCGGAAGGACAGCGCGCAGGCGGAAGCCGCCGTCCTGGCCGTTGCCGTGCTCGAGCACGCCGCCGCACATCGAGACCCGTTCGGCGATGCCGACCAGGCCTCGACCGTGGCGATCCGCTCGGCGTACCCCTGGTCCGGTATCGGAGACCTCGATGATCATGCACCCGTTTCTCCGCTCGACGGCCACCGTCGCCGAGCAGGGGGCGGCGTGCTTGAGGGTGTTGGTGAGGGCCTCCTGGACGATCCGGTACGCCGCGAGGTCCAGGTCGCGCGGCAACCGCAGCCCGGGGTCAATGGACAGCTTGGCGTCGACACCGGAGTCGTGGAACCGTCCGACGAGGTCGGGCAGCTGGGCCAACCCGGGTGCCCTGTTGGCCCTGTCCCCCTTGTCATCTTCAGGCTTGGTGTCGTCGCGCAACGTCGCGAGCGCCCGGTCCAGGTCGGCAAGGGTCTCCCGGCCGGTGTCCTCCATGCCCTTCAACAGCTCACGGGCTTGGACCGGGTCCTGGTCCAAGACCATCCGCGCGGCCCCGGCCTGGACGACAAGTAGGTTGACGGTGTGCCCCACCACGTCGTGGACTTCGCGGGACATCCGTACGCGTTCCTGGGCGATCACCTCCCGCTCAAGCGCTCGCCGGACCCGTTCCAGGTCCTCTCGCCGCCGGGCGGTGGCGTAGCCCAAGCCCCAGCCCCCCAGCCAGATGAGCAGGACATAGGCGAGCTGGACGGGGTTG
>DASQUD010000314.1:0-13644 GCA_035641455.1 Propionibacteriaceae bacterium
CGGACGTCGATGGCCGACGCGTGCTGGTCGGCAATCGCCGGCTGATGGAGGCTGAAGAAATCGACCTGGGCTGGTTGGGACAACGCAGGGACGAGCTGGCGGCGGCGGGCCGTACGGCGATCCTGGTGGCGGTCGACGGCACGGCCGCTGGAGTTCTCGCCCTTGCTGACGCTCCTCGGGATAGCGCCGCCGCCGCCGTGAACGAGCTGCACGCCATGAATATCCAGGTCGTCATGCTGACCGGCGACAACCAAGCCACTGCGCGGCGCATCGCCGACCAGCTGGGCATTGACACCGTCATTGCCGAAGTCCTGCCAGCAGACAAATCGGCCAAGATCACGGAGCTCCAACGCGCCGGCCGCCGGGTCGCCATGGTGGGCGACGGCGTCAACGATGCCCCGGCTCTCGCGGCCGCTGATCTCGGCATTGCCATCGGCGCTGGCACCGACGTGGCCATAGAAACGGCCGACGTCGTGCTGATGCGCTCTGACCCGCTCGACGTGCCGACCGCCCTGCGGATCGGGAACGGCACACGGCGGAAGATGCGGCAGAACCTCGGCTGGGCCATCGGCTACAACGCCATCGCTCTGCCAATTGCTGCCGGGGTCTTCGAACCGGCCTTCGGGCTGGTGCTCCGGCCCGAGATCGCGGCACTTTCGATGTCCGGTTCGAGCTTTCTCGTCGCCGTCAACGCCCTGCTACTGAAGCGGCTCCGCCTCCCCGCGCCCGGCGAGCAGGTTGGGCCGGCGGCGGCGCTCCCCGAGCGCTCGCCGGCCCTCGCGAACCAACCGCATGCGGCACCAGCCACGCCTGCGCTGCCCTCGGACCGCCACCAACATGGCCACTAACCCAACTGGGCGACGCGGAGCGCCACGGCTTTGAGGGCGACCGCTGCTTGGCAAGCACCCTTAACGAATGACTCCCGGGTCCTGCGTGAACTCGTAGATATTGCCATCCGGAGCGCGGAAGTGGACCCAGGCATTACCGCTTTCGTCGACCATCGGCTCGAGGAGAATCTCGACCCCCGCGGAACGGAGCTCATCGGTTGCCCCGAAGACGTCGTCGACCAGGAAGCCGGCGACGGGACCGGTCGTGAAGTGACGATTGACTGGGTTGCCGGGACCGAAGACCTCGACCTTGCTCCCGTCGGGCAATCTCAGCATCCAGAAGTCCTCGCGCTCTATGTCGACGCGTAGGCCGAGGAGGTCTCGGAAGAATGTCACGGTCCGCTCCGGGCGGTCTGTCCGGGTTCCGACCCAGGCCAGCTTGAAAATCTCCATCCTGCAACTTAACGGCGTGCAGCCACGAGGGCTAGAAGCTCTTCGCCTTCCTCGTTGAGTGCGGCCACGAGAAACCTGTGCCTGCATGCGAGGCCAGCGTCGTCGTCACGCTCCTGACGCTTATCCGAGGATCCCTGCAAGCAGTTCGAGGTGATCATTCGAGGTAGAGCACGAAGGCGATGGTTTGACCTCGTTCATCGCGCCATCCCTACGCAGCTGACGTTTCGAGGACGTCAAAGCTGAACATCATGCCGCTTTCGATGTGCTCTGCGATGTGGCAGTGAGCCATCCACCGGCCAGGGTTGGTGACGTGAAACAGGATGTTGACGACTTCGCCGGCACGGACTAGCACGGTGTCCTTCCACACCAGGTTGGGTTCCGGCACGCCGCCGCGGTCGAGCACGAGGAAACGGCCTGCCCCGTGGACGTGGAAGGGGTGGTGCATCTGATGATCTGAGCCGGCGGCGTTTTCCAGGCGGATCTTGACCCGCTCCCCGACGTGCAGCGTCCAGGAGATCTCCTGGTTGACCGCGCCTGTTGACGTGTCGACGATCTTCCACACCATGTTGGACGGGCTCGACATCACGTTCATGTCCGGCATCGTGTCCTCCCACTCGATGCCGTCGTCGGTCTCCGCCTGTTGCATCCCGTGCGAATCTGCGCCGCCCATCCCGTGATGCTCCATGCCGCCAAAATCAGAATGGCCAGGCACCCCTTTCATTCCATGCCCTTGCATCTCGGGCGCCTTGTCATCGTGTCGGCCCATGTCCATGGAGCCGATGTCCGTCCCACTCATGTCCATAGGGCCCATGTCCGTCCCACCCATGTCCGTCCCACCCATGTCCATAGAGCCCATGTCCATCCCACTCATGTCCATTTCGCCGACGAACTGCAGGGTTTTGTCAGGAGCGCGGTCGCGGTGAGCGGAAAGCGCGGCGTGTTCGGCTTCCAGCTCTGGGTCGGTTCGTAGCCGGCGGTACGTATCTGCCAACGACGGCGAAGCGGCGGCGGCGGCCACGGCGAACGTGGCCAGCCTCGAGGAGCCATGCGGCGTACGGTGCTCAAGGACCGCGGTAGCGGACTGATCAAACAGGACATCGACGATTGCGCGCTCTGATGGGGAGAGAAGAATCGAATCCACCAGCTCGTCCCGTTCGTAGCGCCCGCTATCACCCCCGATCAGCTTCAGCGTCGCGCCGGTGATCGCCAGGTTGAAGACCCGCGTGTTCGCGGTGTTCGTCAGATAGAGGCGCACCACCTCGCCACGGGTCACGGCGAAGGACGCGTCCTGCTCTCCGTTGATCAGCAGGATCGTGCCGAACCGTCCCATCATCGTGTAGGTCGGGCCGGACCGATGGAAGGCCGGGAGCTGCCCGTCATGGAGCAGCAGGTCGTCGATGGTCAATGCGATGTCCCGATTGACCGGAGGCCAGTAGTCGGGATTTGTCGGGTCGACGATGATCTGGCCGTAGAGGCCCATCTCCTGGGCGTAGTCCTCCCGGATGTGTGGGTGATACCAGTACAGGCCGGGATCAGGAAACTGCAGTTCGCAGCTGTACCGCCCGCCTGTAGGGATGGGCTGTTGAGTGTCATAGGGAACGCCATCGAAACGGTTGTCCAGCCGAAGGCCGTGCCAGTGAACGGTCTGATCCAAACCGGCGTCGTTGGTCACCTCGACCCTGACGGTTGTTCCCTGCTTCACCCGCAACAAAGGCCCGGGGATGGATCCGTTGTAGGCAAGCATCCGCAACATCGAGCCCTGGATGGCTTTGCGGACAGGCCCGATAGTCAGCGGGAGGACATCTCCGTCGGCCAGCGTCACGACAGCATTTGCTCGAGCCTCGGGAAGGCCGCTCGTGTCCTGCGGGAAGCTGTCGTCCTCTTGCGACGTGTTGTGCGTCATGTCAGCCATGGTTTGCTCCTAAGAAACGGTGAGAAGGAAGCGACAGCGAGAGCGGCATATCCGGCTGGCTCCGGTCAGTCGAGTCATAACCGCGGCTCTGCCTCTTCGATGAGTCCCTCTTCGACAGCGGCCAGGTCCCCACGTACCTTTGCGTACTGTTCCGGGTCTTTTGTCTCCTCCAAGAGAGAAATGGCGTGGCGCATGAGCGCAGCACTGAGGACCGGACGACCGGCTCGTCGATAGATGTCAGCCATGCCAAGCGCGTAGGCGCTTCCCATCGCTGCCTTGTTCAGGCCAATGAAGCGCCGCGAAACATCGACCAAAAGCGCCCGCCCCTTCGCAACCTCGCCGAGGGAAACGGCCAACAGAGCGAGCCCCTGGTCCACGTGCCCAAGATCGTGAGGGTTTTGAAGCTGCTCGACCAACGTCCTCGCCTCGCCGAGGACGCGTGCCGCGTCATCGTGCTCTCCACGGACTAGGGAGATGTGGCCCAGCGCCAGCAGGTTCTCGGCCTGAACCGCCCGATCGCCGAGTTGAGTAGCAAGGGCATCGGCCGTGGAGTGGAGGTCTCTGGCGAGATCAAGGTCGAGGGCCTGGAAGGCCTCGTATCCCTGCAGAGTCAGGACGTGCGCCCGGGCCCACATGTCGCTCCCCGACGTCACCAGTGGCTCGGACTCCTGAAGCAGCGCGTCCAGCGTGCCCGAGCGGCGGTTCATGGCGATCCGCGCCAATACCAGCAGGGACGTCGTCACGCCCCACGTGTGGTCCTGCGCCCGGAAGACCTCGAGGGCCCGGCGGCCGGTCGCCTCAGCCTCCGCGTAGTCGTATCGCGAGATTGCGACCAAAGCAAGAACGAGAAGGCTTAGCCCTTCCGCCTCGTCACCGCTCCCGGCAAGCTCCCCAAGACTCTCTTCCGCACATGCCGTTGCACTCTCCAAGTCTTCGCGCCTCCAAGCGAAGAGGCCGGTCCAGGCAGACCCGCGTGCCTTGAGAGCTGGCTCGGCGCTGGCCACCGCCGTGCTGCGCTCCAAGGATCTGCGGGCCTCATCCCAATGTCCATGCAGATACCAGAACCAGGCAACGCCGAGAGCCATCCGCAGGCTTATGGCGTCGTCACGGCTCCACGACCATTCCAGCGCCGTCTGGATGTCATCGTGTTGAAGCTGCAGCAACTCAAGCCAGCGAGCCTGCTCTTGCCCGCCTCGAATGTGATGGGCGGCGGCTTCCACCGTTGTCAAGCACCAATCGCGGTGGCGTGCGTGAATCTGCTCGGTCTCGCCGGCTTCCTCCAGGCGCTCGAGGCCATACTGGCGGACGGTCTCTAGAAGGCGGTAACGGTTCTCGCCGGGACCCTCGACAACGACAACGAGCGACTTGTCCACGAGTCTGCTCATGACGTCGAGGACTCCTACCTCCTGGATGCCGCCCCGGCCGCAGACCACCTCCACCGCGTCCAGCGTGCAACTGCCCATGAACACTGCCAGGCGCCGCAACAGGGATCGTTCGACGTCATCCAGCAGCTCGTAACTCCAGTCCATCGCCGCACGGAGTGTTTGCTGCCGAGGAAGTGCCGTCCGCGGCCCGCCGCTCAGGATGCGGAAACGATCCGATAGGCGCGTAGCAATTTGCTCGGGCGACAGCATCTTGACTCTGGCCGCGGCCAGTTCGAGCGCAAGGGGAATCCCGTCCAGGTGCCTGACGATGTCGACTACCGCCTCTGCGTTAGCCGGCGTGATCTCGAAGTCCGGCTGGACGGCTTTGGCGCGCTCGGCGAAAAGTTTGACGGCGGCAAAGCTCCCTAGCGTATTGACGTCGGCTGCCGCATCCGGAACCGCTAACGACGGCACGGGGATCACGACCTCGCCCGGCACGGCCAGCGCTTCACGGCTCGTAGCGAGCACATGCAGATCCGGCGCCGCGCTCAGCAAGGCGGCCGTGAGATCGGCGGACGCGGCAAGCACGTGCTCACAGTTGTCGACCACGAGCAGAAGGTGCCTTGATCGCAACTGATCTGTGAGCGTCTCGATCAGTTGCCGCTGAGGGTCCTCCGAGACGGCCAGCGTGCTGGCGACAACCGACGAGACCCGCTCGGGCTCGGAGACCGGTGCCAGTTCGACCAACCACGCACCTTCGGCATACTCATTTCGCAGGTCGCTGGCGGCCCGCACGGCAAGACGGGACTTCCCTGACCCGCCCACACCAGTCAGGGTGACCAGACGCGAGCCGGCAAGCGCCCCCTTGACCGTCGCCAACTCGGCCTCCCTGCCCACCAGGCTGCTGAGCTCAACGGGAAGATTGTGGTGCGGTCGATCAGCCGGTGCAGGCTGGTCCTCAGACGTCATCGTGAGACTCATGAAGCGCTCGCTGAGCAGTAGCGCCAGATCTGCACTGACCAGCCGAGCCAACTCATCCGGCGTCTTGAACGGCTTATAGGACGCGGTATCGTCCACCTGAATTCGTTGCAGGAGGCCGTCTAGCCGTGTCTCTCGGTCAGGAGCCGGCGCCTTGACATAGAGAAGCCGCGGCATCCCCTCCGACAAGGTGTACTCATCCTCCAAGCCAGAGATGGTTTCGTCGGGCGCCACCCAGCCGTATCGCTGCCAGTAGATGCCGACGAAGATTTGGCTTTGCTCGAGATACGCGCGGTATAGCTCGCGCGGTGGGTGAGGCCGCGCCCCCAACTCGAACAACACCGGCGTCAACTGCAAGCGCTCGATCGCCTCACGTACCGCGGCACGCTCCTCGGCCAGCTCGGCCAGAGTCGAACTGACGAAGACGCGCAGCCGTTGGTCCGGCGTGCGGATCGGAGCCCCGCCCACGCCTCCTCCTTAGCTACTGTGCCTGCTGCTCGGCCAGCTCCCGAGCGACCCAGCTATCCCAGGGCGCTGACCAGGTCATCGCACGCCGCCTCGCATCGGCGACACGCCTCAGCGCAGATTCGGCAGTGCTCATGCATGCTGGCATGGCTCTCACAATCGGCCGCGCAGGCCCGGCACGCAGCCCGGCACGCTTCGAGGAGCACCTTGGTGACGCTCGGGTCAGCACCGGCATGGCGGGACAAGACCCTGCCGGTTGTCGCGCAGACGTCCGCACAGTCGAGGTCGCTACGGATACATTGCACCAGCTGGGACACCGTGTCCTCCGCGAGGCAGGCGTCCGCGCACGTAGTGCAGATCTGAGCGCAGTCGAAGCACGCTTCGATGCACTCGGTCAGCTTGGCGCGATCGAGGCCACCCCAGTCCTGCGGGTGGGATTCCAACATCTCTTGTACGCGGGACATGATGATCTCCTCGCCGTTGGGAAGTAGGTCTGATTACCGTACCCCCGACGGGTATTGAGCGCGATCCGCACTCTGCATGATGCAGAAATGAGCGCGGATCAAGCCGGCCGCGTGAGGCCGGCCCAAACGAGGTCAACCAGACGCATCAGGGCGGCTGGCGTCGTGGCGGCGCTGGCGGCTTCGAGGGCGCTGATGCAGTAGGCCGCGAGCTCGTCCGGAGGCACGTCGCCGCGTACGGCACCCGAAGCCGCGGCCTCCACGATCAGGTCGGCGAAGATGGCGACCAACTGGTCCGGCCGGTCGCCCGCAGGCCGGTGGCGGTGCAAAGCAGCTCGCAGCTCGGCGTCACCATGCTGCTGCCGCTGCTGGCAGATCCGGCCGTAGGCGAGGCTGACGGCGCGCAGCCGCTGCACGCTATCACCGGGTTGCTCGCGGATGGCGGCGAGTTCGGCCAGGTGGGCGGCGACCTGGCGCTCATGCCAGGAGGTCACAACCTGCTCGACGTCCGGGAAGTACTTGTACAGCGTCGCCCGGCCGATACCGGCGGCCGCAGCCAGGTCCGACATGGTCACACCGAGCAGCCCGCGCCGCCGCAGCAGATCGCCAGCCGCGTTGAGGATGGCCTCACGCACCTCGGCCCGATGTGCCTCGACCGTTTCCGCCCACAGCTGCGGCATAGCGGGTAGCCTACACCGCGTCGTGGGTGATACGGTCTGACTTGGGCGGGACACTTTGTCTCGCAAAGTCGACGAAGGGCCATGGCAATGAGTGAGCAGAGATCGCCGAATGGCGACCGAGGCGAGCCGGGCGAAATGCAGAGAGGAGCGAGCCGCCCCGCCGTTCCCCGCTGGGTCAAGGTGCTGGGCATCGTGCTGGCGGCACTGCTTCTTGCGCTGCTGCTCGCGATGCTCATCACAGGGGGTCAGCATGGGCCGGGCCGCCACCAGCCGACGTCGCTCGGATCGGCAGGGGCAGCCATGCCGGGTGCCTCACTGGTGATCGGGATCCGGTGACGCTGCCACCGGCGCTGCGCCGCCTGACGCTGGCGGTGCACATCATCTGCTCGGTCGGTTGGATCGGCGCCGCCGCTGCCTACTTGGCGCTCGGGCTGGCGGCGCAGCTGAGCCAACGGGGGGAGGTCGTCAGGGCCGCATGGCTGGCCATGGATTTGACGGGCTGGTACGTCATCGTGCCGCTCGGTTGCCTTGCCCTCGTTACCGGCCTGATCATCGCCATCGGCACTCCGTGGGGGCTCGTCCGACACTACTGGGTACTCATCGCCTTCGGGTTGACCAGCCTGGCCCTGGCCGTCCTTATTCTCCACATGCCTGGTGTCACGGCCACCGCCGCACTGGCCGCCCAGGCCGATGATGGCGCGGCGGCCCAGCTCGGCGGTGACGTACTGCATCCCGGCGTCGGACTGCTGGTGCTGGTTTTCGTCGCAGTGCTCAATGTCTACAAGCCGCGCGGCCTGACAGGGTTCGGCCAGCGCACCCGATCGCGCCGGCTCCGGCCGGCCGCAGACAGCAGCTGATAGCCAAGTCGAGGCTCACTTGCATGCATCACCCAAACCGCTGGGTTGCTGCAGCCAGATCACGAAAGTGGTCAACATCACCAATTGACGGGCCTTAGCTCCGGGCCGACGATGTGACCTTGATGGGGCGATGGCTGGTTCTCGTCATGCACGAAGTGACCGGCGTACCAGAGAACGACGTCGGTTCCGTCAATCGCCTCACCATTGATGTATTTGGAAACCTGAATCTGCGTGTCTGCCGGGGTTCCGCCGACGACGGAGACCCCATCGTCCAGTTCGTCGCCGTGGTATCGCAGGCACCAGATGTCGGCGACGCCATAGGCGTCGGCGGTTCCATCGCTTAGGCCAGGAGTAATTCGGTATCCGCGATGGGTATCCCGGTCCACCACTCTCCAGCGTCGGGCGAAGGTGGAGCGTTTGCGCTGCGTTTCCCGGAGAATTGGGGACCACTGTGGAATCCCGGGGAAGAAGAGCCCTTGCTGTTGGATGACGTCTCGACCGGCGCCATCGATATCAAAGTCCAGCCGCCAATACACGTGGTGCTGATGCCGCATGCAGGTCCGGGGGTTGCGTGTGCCGGCGAATCCGAATCGGGGCTGGATCGTGCCGTCGTCGAGCAGTCGCCACTCAGAGATATAGCGGTACCACCCTGCCTGAACCTCGCTTACCAGCCGCAGCTCACCGTCCTCGTACCACAAGGCGACGCCCTGGAAATTGCCTGCGTCCGTGCCGGCCTCGAGGATCGTTGCTGGCGGCTGTGTGCACAGCCGCCAGCCAGGTCCAACGGGGTCAGTACCGACTGCGAGGAATGGAGTTTCCTGATTCTGCCAATCCCGGTATGTGACGCCGTCGTCGTACAGCACATTGAGAATCGGCACATGCGCCCGCCACAGGCCGAGTCGGCCACGGTATCGGACGTGGCGCAGCTCTACCCCGGAGCCCTTGCCATAAGTCGTCGGAGAGGAGTTCCGCGGCCGAACAACCTCAAGATTCCACAGGGTTGTCCCGTCACGAATTACCCGTACGTGGACGGCATTGGGTCCAGCTGTATCGGTAATGCTTTCCACACCGACGGGAAGCTGGTCCTCGCAGTCGCTGTCCGTCCCGTTATCAAGACCAGCTGGCTGCCAGTCAATGTCCCGCTGTGCCACGTCCACTGCCACGATCTGGTGCCGCGGGGTGTCTGCCGGGCTGAAGATACCGAGCGTGGGGCGACGGACCAGCGTGCCGTCATCCTGCTCGCGATCGGCCAACGGTGGCATTGGTTGGTAGACGACAACCTCCTCACGATCCGGTCGCGAGGCGTATCGATCGTCTGCCTGCAAGATGTCCAACGCGGCCTTGAGCTCATCGCGGCTCGGTAGCGGCCGGTAGGAACTGGGTTTGATCCGCAAGCTCTCTGGCTGGTCCACGAATCCAGAAACTTCCACGGCACGGTTTTGCTCCGGGTCAAAGACCGTCGCAATGAAGGGCGAATTGTCCTTCCGCTCGCGTTGCAGTATCTCCGGCTCACTCAGCCGCAGGCCCGCGACGTCGACGTCTCCGAGCACATCATGTAAGCCGCGATCGCTGGCGAGCCACTCGCGTAACCGCTCAACCGGAAGGCCAGAAGGCTCCACCGGCTCCACAATGACCTCAACGCCATTTGCCATGCCATTGCCCCTCCCGTCGGCTGGGCATCAAGCTACCGACCAGCTCCTCACCGCGCCAGCATGGCGACTATGTCCGCGCGCCTCGACGTATCGCCCAGCTGATGTGTGTTAGGCCGCCTGCTTCTTTTCCTCCTTCCAGACGCTCCGAATGGCGGCGAAAATGGCCTTGGCGTAGGCACGGTAGCCGGCGGCATTCGGGTGGTAGGCGTCTGGTCCAGCGGCGTTGATGAAAGGCTGTTTGCTGCCAATACCGTGTCCGGCGAATTCTTCCGTCACGTCAACGTAGATGATGTTCAGACCCGCGGTCTGGGCAGCGGCGACTGTTTGCTGGATGGTGGTGTTGAGGGCGGTTATCGCATTTCTGATTGCTGTGATGATGGCCGCATTGGGATCGCCTTCAGCTGGTGGCTCAAACAGGTATGGATAGCCAGTGACCACGATGAGCGCGTTGGGCGCCGCATCTGCCACCAGGGCGTACAGGTTTGTGAGACTAACCGCGAGCGCCCCCAACAGAGCCTGTGCGTTGGCGATGGCAGCCTGGCACTGTACTGGGGTTGGCGGTACGGCTGTACACGCGGCTAGCACTTCGGAGAGATTCAAGTCGGCGGCACCGACGGTGATAGTCACCAATTCGGTATCTACGTTTAGCGCCGACAGCTGTGTGCTGCTGGTGACCAGATCAGAGGCCTTTGCACCAGTGCACGCGACGTTGTCGCGGAGATCGATCCGGCTCCTGGCGTCGAGCAGATATGGGTAGCCGTTCGGGCTCTCCAGGCAGGTGTTGAGGTAATCACCTCCGCCCTGCCCAGCGGCATAGGAGTCGCCCAACGCAACGTAGGGGACCGGGCCTGAATTGGGCTGGGCGGCGGCCGGTAGCGCGCCGACCGTCACTAATCCGGCCAAGGCGATAAGGATGGTCACCAGACGCGCCACGAAGCGGCCCCGAGCAGTCATGGGCGAGAACCTACACCGATCTGGTGGCTCAAGTGCCATCGTTGGCGCAACTTTCTCAGCTTTTGAATGAGGCGGATTACGGCTGGCCTATGCCCCGCCGGCGCTGGCCTCGGACGCCTTGGGGGTGCCCCGTCGCCGTGGGCGCGGTGCCTTACGCGCTTCACGTGCCTTGTGCAGCTCGATGTCGGCCTCGCGGGAGTCGAATAGGCGGAAGAGGCGAATCGGCGCTGTACCGGAAGAGCCGATGACTGCCGCGATCGACCCCATCTCCTCACCGGATTCCAATCTCCCGCCCGTGATGTGAACCCCAAGTGCATAGTCGGGCTCTCTATCGGCGGAGGACGTGGTCGATGGTTGACGTGCCTCCCGAACTGCTTCCATAGCGAGCAGGTGGGGGAAGTTGTACTTTCCACCGCCGCTCAGGGACGACACCAGGATTGTTGGGGCTGCGACACGCTCGAGTAGCTCGATGTTGACCCCGTGCTTGGAGCCGTGGTGCGACACCTTCATGAGGTCGGCTTTCAGGTAATCACCGCCAGTGGCCGCCCGCAGCTCGCGTGCGAGTACTGGGTTGTACTCCTGCTCCAGATTGGGAAAGTCGACGGTCGCCTGCGCCCACGATGTGAACTGGGCATCCGCGCCAAGCAATAGGCGACGGGTCTTCCGCCTCACCAGGCGCCGATTGACGCGTCCGTTGTTCTCTGGGTCGCGCTCAGCTTGGATTTTGGTCGCGGGATACTCGACCATCAGCGTGATTGAAGCGTCGTTGACGTTGACGCCGTAGGTATCGAACCGGTTTTTCAGACCAACCCCGGGTCCGACCACTGTGAACCGGACACGACCGAGGAAAAGGCTCGTGCCAGAGGTTGGCTGTACCCACCGTATGTCGCTACGGCCTTCCAGTTGCTTCATCAGGTTGTGGAAGGAGGGACTGGGATAGAAGTATCCAGGCTCCCACAGCTGGTCGATGGATCCTGTCTCCGGATAGCGCGACAGCAGCTCCGTCATCCCACCAATGTGGTCGTGGTGGGGGTGGCTGGCTACGAGGAGCCGCACCTGTCCGGGCGTGCCCGGGCGTGCGACGAAGCCCGCCTCATGTAGTGAGTCCAGCAGCCGGGGTAGCTTGCCTCGGGTGGCAACGTCCACGATGACGAGCTGCCGGTGCCCGGCTTCGTCGGCCGGGAGCAATATGAGCTGCGTGTCTCCATCACCGACGTTGAGCAGCATGTAGACCAGCGCTTGCGGGTCAGCGCGCAGAGCCTGGACGAAGCCGCCCGGTGGTTCGGTCTGAGGTCCGAGCGTGTCGTTCGGAACCGGGCTGATGATAGGCGGCGGTGAGCTCATGGGCGACGCGCCCGGGATGGGGGTGCGGTGATCGTCAGCTTCTTCGCTGCGAGCCGCCCCCGGCGGTTAGCTGCCTCGGAAAGCAGCCGGCGGTCAACCTCGCTCGGGGCATCCGCCGTTGGGACGGATGCTGCGGCTCCTTGATATGCAAGCTTTGCTGCCTCCCGTGCGTCGGCGGAGATGTCGTATACATCCCCGTCGAACAGCTGTCGCACATCGGTGACCACATCGGTGTTCTCCCAAGCCGGTCCAAGGTGTCTTGCTGCGTAGACGTCACCTAGACGTGGCCGGCGCACCAGCCGACTGGGTCGGTAAAGCTGGTCACGCAGTAGATCTCGGGTCGTGACCGCCGTCTTGTAGTCGGATTCGGCTTCCACGGGCCAGAACACTCGGCCTTGATCGTCAGCCTCGGGCCACGGCCACGCCATGAGCTCGACGAGTCTGTCGACGGACTCCTCCACCACGACGTAGGCAAAATCACTCAACTCCTGCCCACCTTGGGTCGCTGCCTCCAAGGCCTCGGGCCGCCAAAGAACCATCTGTACGGACCTAAGCGTCGCTGGAGATAGGGCTGGCGGGGTACGGGAGACGTCCGGGTAACTCGCCGCTCAAAACGTGCGCCCGGAGTCCGGCATCGCATATGACATAGCCCCAGTTGACCAGCCGCTCCTGCAACGATTCGTCCATCGCATCAAGCCGGGTTGGTGTCGCAGCGAGTTCCATGGTGACGGCTACATCTGCTGGGAGCCGATCGGCCAATCCGTAGTTGGCCACGTCGCTGCGAATGCCGACATACATCCCGCTACGCCGATTGTCCTTGAATGATTCAATGACCTGCCGCTTGCGAAGCGACCTGACCTGATTATCAGTCACCTTCAATACCCGCACCGTTTGCTGGGCCCAGTCCGACGCCGGATCAGCATCGGGTTTCAGAACGCCACCCGCGTCACTGACGAGAATCCTCGAATACCGCTTCCACGCGGTCTCAAGCCCAAGATTGTCGTACACACCACCGTCGGTGAGCCGGATCTCGTTACGGAACTCCTCACCAGTGAGGACGTTGCCCTCCTCGGTGATCCAGTCCTCGTGCTCCAGATCAATCGTGCAAGGAGAAAGCACGGGCGGGAACGCCGACGACGCCGCAACAGCCACCGCCAGCGGCAGGTCGGGTTCGTTGACTCGACCCACCCGATAGTCGGCAAGATACGGCTTGCTGAACCGCATCAGCACGCCGGACTCCAGATTCGTCGCGTTGATCACAAACCTCGGCCGGTCGGGCAAATCCTGAAGTGTCGTCTTCGCGAAGAGATGTTTGCGATAGGCCTTCACAACCCTGTCGGAAACCGAGGTGAACGGAAGCACGGCCCCAACGAGCAGGGACGTCACATCGACACTTGTGCCAGCCATTGCACGGATGGGTTCCACAACTCGAGAAACGAACTTTTTGGCAACCCCAGCTTCGCTGAACGCCAACTGCGTCCAATTCATAGCCAGCACTCCGGCCGTAATCGATCCTCCGGACACGCTGGACACCCGGTCGAGCAAGGGGAGCATCGCGGCCTCATTCAGGCGCCACAGGACGCCCAGGTGAAACATCATCGCCCGGTAGCCACCACCGGACAGACAGAGCGCGGTGCCCGTTTGGGGCTCTCTCTCAGCCTCACCACCAAGATGCCGCACCGGGTCGTTTGTCACAT
>DASQUD010000315.1:0-18396 GCA_035641455.1 Propionibacteriaceae bacterium
CCGTTGTGCGCGCAGTTAGACGGGATGCTGTCCGAGTTGGCCGCGGCTGTGGCGGCGTGTGCCGATCTGCGGGATGTCGGCGTGGTCTCTGATGCGAAGCGGATTGATCGGATTGCCCGGTTGGAGAAGTTGAAGGCGGCCGCGGCGGCGTTGCAGGCAGCCGAGAGCGTGCGGTTCGCCCAGTCGCAGGTGGAGCTGCAGCTGGCGGCCGGGGTGCATCCCAGGGCGGTCGGGGGTGGGATTGCGGATCAGATTGCGCTGGCCTGCCATGTCTCGCCCACCGAAGGCTCGCGGCGGTTGGGGATCGCGCGGGCGTTGTGGTTCGATCTGCCGGAAACGTTTGGACTGCTCACCACTGGGCGGGTCAGTGAATATGTCGGCTCCCTGGTGGTGTCGGAGACTCGGCATCTTCCCGCACCCATCCGTCGGCCGGTGGATCATCAGATGGTGGCCGCCGGTATCGGCGGGATGGGTCCGCGGCGGGCGGCGGCGTGTGCCCGCAAGTTGCGTATGAGGCTGACCCGAAGGGCTTTGTCGAGGGGGGCAGGACCGAGCGGAAGCATCGCCCGGGTCGGCCTGCGGCCAGCGCCGGACACCATGGCGATCCTGTCCGGCTATCTGCCGGTGGAACAGGGCGTGGCCTGCCTGGCCGCGCTGCGCCGACACGCTGACACGGTGTGCGCCGGCGGTGACGGGCGGTCCCGGGATCAGATCATGGCCGACACGTTGGTCGAACGGCTCACCGGCCAAGCCGCTGCCGCCGACGTCAACATCGAACTGCTTTTGCTGATGCCACTGAACTCCCTGCTCAACCCCACAGACGCCACGGCGGCGGAGATCGCGGGGTACGGCCCGGTCCCGGCCGGCATTGCCGGGGACCTGCTGCGCTCCAGCCGGGGTCGGCTGTAGTGGCGGCGGCTGTTCACCGCCCCGGCCGGCGGCCCGATCGTGGGTGGGGACTGGTTCCGGCGCCGCTTCGACGGCTGGCTGGCCCGGTTGATCAGCCTGCGGGACCAGATCTGCCGCGACCCCTACTGTGAGGCGCCGATCCGCCATCTTGATCATGTGCATCGCCGGGCGGACGGCGGCCCCACCAGCTTGGCGAACGGGCGCGGGTTGTGTGAACGCGGCAACTACGTCCGCGAAATGCCCGGCTGGACCGCGACGGTGACCGAGGATGGGCGGCACGGCCGCCCCCACACCGTCACGATCACCACCCCCACCGGCCACACCTACACCCAGCAGCGCACCCCAACCGCCCTAAGTCTGGATGCCGGCTTGCCTCCAGAGAGTGTGCTTTGCTCGTAGCGTCCGTGTTCAGCACTCGCCGCCACGCCGGCGGCCGCACACCGAGGCAGTTGAGGTGACGGCGCATGAGGTTGCCCGAGGCAATGAGGGTCCAGCGGCTCGAGCCGGTCACCGGCCGTGTGCGGGTCGTGGTGGACACTGATGCGGCCAACGAAATCGACGACCAGTTCGCGCTGACCTATGCGGTTCTGTCCCCCGAGGTGCTGGCTGTGGAAGCGGTGTATGCCGCGCCCTTCCAGCGGCCGGCGCCTGGCGTTCAGGACGCTGACTTGGCCGGATTCTCAGTATCGCCGGCGGACGGCATGGCCCAGAGCTACGCGGAAATCATGCGGGTCTTGGAGGCGTTGGACGCTAAGGACCTAACGGGGCGGGTGTATCGAGGTGCCGAGCATTGGCTTCGAAACGCCGAGACGCCGGTTGCAAATCCCGCCGCCGACGATCTGATAGCCAGAGCCCGGCAAGGGCAACCGGAAGCCGACCCCCTATACGTCGTGACACTGGGAGCGCCAACCAACGTCGCCTCGGCGCTGCTCGCCGCGCGTGATATCGGAACCCGGGTCGTGGTCGTGTGGTTGGGCGGGAACGGCACCTGGTGGTCACCGGGAGCGGAATACAACGCGGCGCAAGACCTCCACGCCTCGCGTGTTCTGCTGGACTCCGGAGTTCCTCTGATCCACGTCCCTTGCTATCAGGTCACCGAGAAGCTGATGACCACGCACCACGAAATTCAGCAACGGGTCGCTGGCCGTGGGGCCATCGGCAGCTACCTGGCCCAAATCTTCCACGACTTCGACCACGCCGGCGCGCGCAGCAAACCCTTGTGGGACCTCGGGCCCATCGCGTGGCTGGTACAGCCTGGCTGGTGCCCCTCGATACTGACGAGGAGCCCGGTGCTTCACGACGACCTCAGCTGGGGCGACGAACCCTCACGTCACCTCATCCGCGAGATCAGAGACATTGACGCCGACGCCATCCTGAATGACTTCTTCGCCAAGTTGCCGACGCTATGACGGAGTCTTGACCCCAGCTCCCAACGGCTTCGCCGATGCATCCATCACGACACCTGGAGCAGGACCGATATGTCACCCTCCAGGGTCGGGCCGCTCAGGATCAGCGTGGCGGGTCCCGGGGTGAGTTTCCGGGGCAGCTCGATGGCGTAGGTGATGGCGTCGTCCGGCTCAGCGACGTCGGCGACCCCGAGACGCCAGCGTCGGGATCCTTGCTCGAGGACGAGGGACACGTTCCGGATCGGAGCGGGCGACGCCACCGGCTGGGCAGGGGTCTGGCGTTGGCAGCCGCTGGTGCTGGTGGCACGTGTGTCGGAGCAAGGGGCAAGGTTGCTCGCCCGCACGCTCAGCTGCTGTCCAGCCCGCACGCCGTAGGTCGGCTCTGCGTTCGGATCGGACGAATCGGGGGGCACCGGCGTGAACGAGGCACCGATGATGGACAGTTGCGGGCCGCCGCAGCTGCCCTCCGCAACGTGGCCAGCGAGCAGACCCCAGCTGATCGCCAGGACCGCTACGCTCAACGCGCGACGCTCCACGAACACGATCTTCGTCTCCAGTGGGGCGCGAGCCCGGGCGGTGGCGGTCAATCGTTACGGAGTCGGTAGAAGCGGTGTCCAGGAGTCGTTCAGAATGCTGAAATGCCTGAGCTTCGGCAGCTGCCCTTCGGCCTGACGGCGGAGGCGTTGGCGGCCGCTCAATCCGAACCCGATCCCGGGTCGCTGGCGGCTGCCACCCGGCTGCGGACCCGCTTCGGACCGGACGGGGCTGCGGCCGCGGCATTGCAGGCCGAGCTTCGGCGTCAGGCCCGTGCCAAGTTCGGCGAGGCGGCCGCGGAGATGATCTTCACTAGAGACGGTCTGGAGCAGGCCAGCCGCCCAGATGTCGCCGACTACCACGCCCAGCGTTTCGTTGCGGCGCGCGTACGGCGGGTATTCGACATCGGCTGTGGGATCGGCGCCGACGCGATGGCCCTCGCACGCGCCGGACTGGAAGTTGTCGCCGTGGAGATCGATCCGACTGCCGCCGCGGCCGCCGCTTACAACCTGACCGGCCTTGCCGAGGTGATATGCGCCGACGCCGAGACGATGATCGACAAGCTCGCGCCCGGTGACGCCGTGTTCTGTGACCCCGCCCGGCGGACGAGCTCCGGTCGGGTCTGGCGCGTCGAGGACTTTCGTCCGTCATGGCCGTTTGTTCGCCGGCTGCTGGACCGGTCGCGGACAGCCCTGGTCAAGCTCGGTCCAGCCTTGCCTCACGCGCTGGTTCCGGACGGCGTTGACGCCGAGTGGGTCAGCCACCGCGGCGACACGGTCGAGGTTTGCCTCATGGCCAGTCCGCGGTCATCCGGAAGGCGCTCGGCGTTGATCTGGCCCCATCACCGGCTGACCGTTCCTGCCGACAATCTCATACTCGACCTATCTCGCCCGTTGCAATACCTCTACGAACCTGACGGAGCGGTCATCCGCGCCGGCGGCATCCCGGCGCTCGGAAAGTCGCTTGGCGCGGCCCTGCTCGATCGCTCGATCGCCTACCTCACCAGTGACCAACGCAAACTAACCCCCTACGCGACGGCCTTTGCGATCCACGAGGTCTTGCCCTACGACCGGCGGGTGCTGCGCTCCTGGATACGTGCCCACCGCATCGGTATCTTGGAGATCAAGAAGCGCGGCCTCGATGTCGATCCCGCCGAGCTGCGGCGGCAATTGCGCCCGGCCGGAACGAGTCAGGCGACGCTCATTCTCACTCGGACGATCGACGGAGCGCGAGCCCTCGTCGCCCAGCGCATGGCCTCTGGCACTCACGGCGGGTGAGTGCTAATGTCGGGTTAGCACTCTCATGCGGAGTGTGCCAGCTCGGCTGGGACGGCACCCGCGACGACGTCTCTGCGCGAGCACATAGCAACCAACCAACGTCACACGTGAAAGGGGTTTGAACGTGGCAGTCACGATCAAGCCGCTCGAGGATCGCATCCTCGTTCAGCCGCTCGAAGCAGAGCAGACCACCGCCTCCGGCCTGGTCATCCCGGACACCGCCAAGGAGAAGCCGCAAGAGGGGAAGGTGCTGGCCACCGGCCCCGGGCGGATCGACGACAACGGCAACCGCGTTCCGCTCGATGTCGCCGAGGGCGACGTCGTGATCTTCAGCAAGTACGGCGGCACCGAAGTCAAGTACGACGGTAAGGAGCTGTTGCTGCTCAACGCCCGCGACATCCTCGCCGTCGTTAACAAGTAGCAGGGGGACTTATACATGGCAAAGATCCTTCAGTTTGACGAGGAGGCGCGGCGCTCGCTGGAGCGCGGTGTCGACACCCTCGCCAACACGGTGAAGGTCACCCTTGGCCCCAAGGGCCGCTACGTCGTGCTCGACAAGAAGTGGGGTGCGCCGACGATCACCAACGACGGTGTCACTGTGGCGCGCGACGTGGAACTCGACGACCCGTACGAGAACCTGGGTGCTCAATTGGCCAAGGAAGTGGCCACCAAGACCAACGACATCGCGGGCGACGGAACCACGACCGCCACCGTGCTGGCTCAGGCCCTGGTTCACGAGGGCCTCAAGGCCGTCGCTTCGGGTTCCAGCCCGGTCGGCCTCAAGCGCGGCATCGACGCAGCCGTGGCCGCCGTCGAGGACCGGTTGCGTGAGAACTCCCGCGAGGTTCAGACCACGCAGGACATGGCGAACATCGCCACCATCTCCGCGCGTGACGAGCAGATCGGGACGCTCATTGCCGAGGCCTTCGACAAGGTCGGCAAGGACGGCGTGATCACCGTCGACGAGTCGCAGACCTTCGGCACCGAGCTCGAGTTCACCGAGGGCATGCAGTTCGACAAGGGGTACCTCTCGCCGTACTTCGTGACCGATCCCGATCGGATGGAAGCTGTCCTCGAGGACCCCTACATCTTGATCAACTCCGGCAAGATCTCCTCGATGACCGATCTGCTCCCATTGCTGGAGAAGGTCATCGGCGCTTCGGGCACGTTGTTCCTGGTTGCCGAGGACGTCGACGGGGAGGCGCTGTCCACCCTGGTGGTCAACAAGATCCGCGGCACGTTCACCTCTGTCGCCGTCAAGGCGCCGGCCTTCGGTGATCGGCGCAAGGCCATGCTCGAGGACATCGCGATTCTGACCGGCGGCAAGGTCGTCGCCCCCGAGGTCGGGCTGAAGCTCGACCAGGTGGGTCTGGACGTGCTAGGCCGGGCTCGCCGGATCGTGGTGACCAAGGACAACACGACCATCGTCGACGGGTCTGGTGCCACGGAGGACGTCAAGGGTCGCGTGGCCCAGCTGCAGGCGGAGATTGAGCGTACGGACTCCGACTGGGATCGCGAGAAGCTCCAGGAGCGGGTCGCGAAGCTTGCTGGCGGCGTGTGCGTCATCAAGGTCGGCGCAGCCACCGAGGTGGAGCTCAAGGAGAAGAAGCACCGGATTGAGGACGCGGTCTCGGCGACGCGCGCCGCGATCGAGGAGGGCATCGTGGCCGGCGGTGGCTCGGCCCTCATTCACGCGGCCGCCGCGCTGAAGGACGATCTCGGGTTCACCGGTGACGAGCGGGCCGGCGTCAACATCGTCCGCAAGGCGCTCGTCGAGCCCACGCGCTGGATCGCCGAGAACGGCGGCGAGCAGGGCTACGTGGTGACCTCCAAGGTGGCCGAGCTGGAGCCGGGTAACGGCTTCAACGCGGCGACCAGCGAGTACGGCGACCTGATTGGCGCCGGCGTCATCGATCCGGTGAAGGTGACGCGTTCGGCGCTCGCCAACGCGGCGTCCATCGCCTCGCTGCTGCTGACCACCGAGACCTTGGTGGTGGAGAAGCCGGAGGAAGAGGAGCCTGTCGCGGCCGGACACGGCCACACGCACTGATTGCTCGACACGAAGGGCCTCCTCAATTTGAGGAGGCCCTTTGGTTTTCCTGCACATTTTGGTGCCTGGCTGTGCACATGGGCAAGAAGCCCGAATGAGTTCTCGCCGAGCGCTGAGCCGTCGGGAGATAGCATGTGATGTCCATCGGCACGAAAGGTCCGCTGTTGTCGCTCCCTTCTGATCTTTCGGCGACCGGTGTTCCGGAGCCGTTCGCGACGCTCGGTCTTACCTTCGACGACGTGCTGCTCCAGCCGGCGCAGAGCGAGGTCATCCCCTCCGAAGTCGACACGAGCTCTCGGGTCTCCAAGCGCATCACGGTGAACGTGCCGCTGATCAGCTCCCCGATGGACACTGTCACGGAAGCCCGGATGGCCGTGGCGATGGCACGCCAAGGCGGCTTGGGAATCATCCACCGGAACCTGTCGATCGAGGACCAGGCGCGCCAGGTGGACGTGGTGAAGCGCTCGGAGGCCGGGATGGTGGACGAGCCGATCACCATCTCGCCAGACGCCACCATCGGGGAGGCCGACGCCATCTGCGGCCGTTACCACATCTCCGGCGTGCCGGTCGTCGACACGGACATGCGCCTGCTCGGCATCGTCACCAACCGGGACATGCGCTTCGAGCACAACCCGGCCCGGCTGGTCGGCGAGGTCATGACTCCGATGCCGCTCGTCACCGGGCACGAAGGCATCAGCAGCGACGACGCGATGCAGCTTCTGTCGTCGTACAAGATCGAGAAGTTGCCCCTGGTCGATGACCGGGGACGGCTCAAGGGCTTGATCACCCTCAAGGACTTCGTGAAGTCGGATCTGTATCCGAACGCTTCCAAAGATGATCAAGGTCGGCTCCGAGTCGGCGCCGCGGTGGGTTTCTTCGGTGATGCGTGGAAGCGCGCCATGGCGCTCATCGAGGAAGGCGTCGACCTCTTGATCGTCGACACCGCTCACGGTCACTCCGCCGGCGTTTTGGACATGGTCCATCGGCTCAAGTCCGAGCGGGCGGCTGCCGATGTGGACATCGTTGGCGGCAACGTCGCCACCTACGAGGGTGCGCAGGCACTCGTCGATGCAGGCGTGGACGGCGTCAAGGTAGGGGTGGGCCCCGGCTCCATCTGTACGACGCGGGTGGTCGCGGGCGTCGGCGTGCCCCAGGTCACCGCCATCCACAACGCCTCCCGCGCCTGTCGGCCGGCCGGTGTGCCGCTGATCGGCGACGGCGGCCTGCAGTATTCCGGCGATATCGCCAAGGCCCTCGTCGCCGGCGCAGACACCGTCATGCTGGGTTCGTTATTGGCCGGCTGCGAGGAGAGCCCCGGCGAGTTGATCTTCGTCAATGGCAAGCAATTCAAGACCTATCGGGGCATGGGCTCGTTCGCGGCGATGGCCTCACGGGGGCGCAGCCCGTCATACTCCAAGGACCGTTACTTCCAAAGTGATGTCAACAACGACTCGATGCTGATCGCGGAGGGCATCGAAGGCCAAGTGCCGTTCCGCGGCCCGCTCGCGGCGGTCGCGTACCAGCTGGTGGGTGGCTTGCGCCAGTCGATGTTCTACACCGGCGCGTCGACGGTGCCTGACCTGCAGGAGCGAGGATCCTTCGTACGGATCACCTCCGCCGGATTGCGGGAATCGCACCCGCACGACATCCAGATGACCGTCGAGGCGCCGAACTACGCGAGTTGAGGTCCCACATGTTTGAAATCGGCCGAAGCAAGCGTGCCCAGCAGGCCTTTGCGTTCGACGACATCAGCATCGTTCCATCCCGGCGCACCCGCGGGGATGAGGAAGTTTCGCTGCAGTGGCGGATCGACGCGTACACCTTCGACTATCCGCTGATCGCCGCGCCGATGGACTCGGTGGTCTCACCGGCGACGGCCATCAGGATCGGCCAGCTCGGCGGACTGGCGGTGCTGAACCTCGAGGGTCTGTGGACGCGGTACGAGGATCCGGAGCCGATGATCACCGAGATCATCGCTGTCGAGGACGCGGTCGAGGCCACCCGTTTGATGCAGCGGATCTACGCGGAGCCGATCAAGGAGGAGCTGATCGGCAAGCGGATCGCCGAAATCCGCGGTGCCGGCGTGCCGGCAGCTGGGTCGCTCTCGCCGCAGAACACGCAGGAGTACGCCACCGCGGTCGTGGACGCGGGCGTGGACTTCTTCGTCATCCGCGGGACGACCGTATCGGCCGAACATGTCTCATCCGACCTGACGCCGCTGAACCTCAAGAAGTTCATCTACGAACTCGATGTGCCGGTGATCGTGGGCGGCTGCGCCACCTACCAGGCCGCCCTGCACCTGATGCGTACCGGAGCAGCCGGCGTCCTGGTGGGGTTCGGCGGCGGCGCCGCTTCCACCAGCCGCTCGGTCCTCGGGGTCGCCGTACCGATGGCATCCGCGGTGTCGGACGTCGCGGAAGCTCGTCGGGACTACCTCGACGAGTCCGGCGGGCGGTATGTCCACGTCATCGCCGACGGCTCGGTCGGCCGGTCTGGTGACATCGCCAAGGCACTAGCCTGCGGCGCCGACGCCGTGATGGTCGGCTCCCCCCTGGCCAAGGCTGAAGAAGCTCCGGGCGGTGGTTATCACTGGGGTCCAGAAGCCTGGCACTCCAACTTGCCGAGAGGTGAGCGCGCCCACTTCGGCACCGTGGGCACGTTGGAACAGATCCTGCTCGGTCCGTCCACCGCTCCCGACGGGACGATGAACCTGGTCGGTGCTCTGCGCAAGGCGATGTCGACGACTGGTTACACCGAGATCAAGGAGTTCCAGCGGGTGGAGGTCGTCGTCGGCTGAGAGTTATCAGTCCAACGGGTGCTGCACCGCTTAGGCTGACGGCCGTGGAGGAGGAAGCGGCCGCCGAACTGCGCCGGCTACGGGACAGCATCGACAACATGGATGCGGCGCTGGTTCACCTGTTGGCGGAGCGATTCAAGATCACCCAGCAGGTCGGAGACCTCAAGGCCCGTCACGGTCTGCCGCCCGCCGATCCGGAGCGGGAAGCTCAGCAGATATCCCGGCTGCGCGCCCTGGCCGCAGACGCAAGACTAGACCCCGAGTTCGCCGAGAAGTTCCTCACGTTCGTGGTGGCTGAAGTGGTGCGTCACCACGAGGCCGCCCTCCGCGACTCCGCTGAGAGCAGTATTCACATCGGACGACGAGGAGTGGGCCAGTGAAGCCAGATTTGACCAAGCTGCACGAGGAGCTCGCCACGGTTGTCCTCGTGGGGCGAGACCTGGCCAACGTGCTCGACGAGATCACAAAGGTCGCCCGTCGCGCGATGCCTGCCACCGAAGCGGCGTCCATCACCCTTATCCGGGGCGAGAGCGCGTTCACCGCGGCCTACGACGGGCAGATGGCTTTGGATGCCGACGAGTTGCAGTACGAGCGTGGATACGGGCCCTGCATGGACGCCGCCAGAGCCGGGCAGGTGTTCCTCATCGACGACATGCGCACTGAACAGCGATGGCCGGACTATGCCCGGCACGCCGCAGCGCAAGGTGTCGGCAGCTCGCTCTCGATCCCGTTACCTTTCCAGGGCGCGACAATCGGCGCGCTGGACACCTATGCGGGTCGACCGCACGCATTCGGTGAGGCCGATGTCGCTCTGGGAGAAGAGGTCGCTTCCTGGCTCGCGCTGGCCGTCAGCAATGCGGAAGCAGCAGCCCGGACCGAAGAGGACCTGGCGCACATGCGCAAAGCCATGATCTCGAGAGCGGTGATCGAACAGGCCAAGGGCATCCTGATGGAGCGACACAAGGTCACCGACGATCAGGCGTTCACGATCTTGGCCCATGCCTCGCAGCAGACCAACCTGAAGTTGCGCGATGTGGCCACCGACCTTGTCCGGACCGGCGCACTCCTCGGCGGTGTCAACCAACCGCCGCAGCATTGACTCGGGTCGACGTCAGGCGAGAGCGGTCGACAGGGCCCGACCAGCCATGCGGCCGCTGAAGAGGCAGCCGCCGAGGAAGGTTCCCTCCAGAGCGCGGTAGCCGTGCATGCCGCCACCGCCGAAGCCGGCCGCCTCGCCGACCGCGTACACGCCCGTCAGCGGCGAACCGTCGGCAGCCAAGACCCGACTGTCGAGGTCGGTCTCCAGGCCGCCGAGCGTCTTGCGAGTGAGCACGTGCAGCCGTACGGCTATCAACGGGCCGCCCGCACCCGCCCTGCCCGACTCGGAATCGCTCGGATCAAGCAGTTCGTGCGGGGTCACGACCCGGATCAACCGATCGCCCAGGAACCGCCTTGCGGCCGCCGTGGCCACCACCTGCGGATCCTTTCCCAAGCCGCTACGCACCTGAAGATCGCGCTCTGCGATCACCCGGTGCAAATTCTCCGCTTCGATCCGCCGCTCACCCACAAGCCCGTTCATAGCGGCGGCGAGGTCGCCGACCGTGTCCGCGCGCACGAAGTCCTGTCCCCGGTCGAGGAACCTTTGAACCTCAGGGGTCGGACCGGGTCGCAACCGGCCGGCCAGCAGTCGCAGGTCCTTGCCGGTCAGGTCGGCATTCTGCTCGGAGCCAGATAGGGCGAATTCCGCACCTATCGTTGCCTGGTCGAGCACGAACCACGAGTAGTCATGGCCGCTGGCTGAGAGGTGGCGCAACGCACCAAGGGAGTCGAAGCCCGGAAACAGCGGCGGCGGAAAACGACGACCACGGGCATCAAGCCACAGCGACGACGGTCCCGGCAGGATGCGGATGCCGTGATTGCTCCAGATCGGAGTGTCGTTGACGATGCCTTCCGGGTAGTGCCACATCCTGTCGGGGTTGATCAACCGGCCCCCCGCTCGCTGGGTCACGGCAAGCATTGAGCCGTCGACGTAATCGGGTACACCGGCGATGAGATGCTCCGGCGGGTCGCCGAACTGCCGCGGCCAGCTGCGCCGGACCAGGTCGAAGTTGCCGCCGATCCCGCCACTGGCCACGACCACTGCCTGCGCCACCACGTGGAAGTCGCCGATCTGCGTCTGCACCGATGGACCACCGGGCGGGACGTCGGACGGGGTCAACACGGCGCCCGACACGAGCACGCCCCCGGCGCTGACCTCGAGCGAACTCACCTTGTGCCGATGTCGAATGCGGATCCGTCTTGACTGCATGACGGAGGAAAGGAACGGCTGCACCAGCGCCGGACCGGTACCCCAGGTCACATGAAATCGCGGCACCGAGTTGCCGTGCCCGGGAGCGAGGTAGCCGCCGCGCTCCGCCCACTGCACCAACGGAAACCAGCGGACGCCAAGATTGTGCAACCACCGGCGCATCTCCTCGCTGGCGAAGTGCACGTACGCCTCAGCCCATTGCCTGGGCCAGTGATCTTCTGCGCGGTCGAACCCGGCACTGCCGAGCCAGTCCGCCATCGCCAGCTCTTCGGAGTCCCGGATACGCAGTCGGCGCTGCTCGGGCGATTTGACCAGGAACAGGCCACCGAAAGACCAGTGAGCCTGTCCACCGATCGATTGCGGCGGCTCACCGTCGAGCAGGATCACCGAGCGCCCTGCCATGGCCAGCTCCCGGGCGGCGACCAGCCCGGACAGGCCGGCGCCGATGATGACGACATCGCAATCCACGTGCCCTATCTTTGTCCGCTCGGCTCGGGGCCGGCACTAAGCTGGCCAGGTGCGCGGGCTGGGGTCATGAGCCGAGCGCCTGAGGCGACAGCGCGGCACGACGGTCCAAACTCCCTGCCTGTGGATGTCGCTCACCTCGTTGCGTACCTGGCGGCCACCGGTCCGGCGCGAACCCTGCACTCACCCGTCAGCGGAGCGCCGGTTGGCGATTTGCCCACCTCCACGGCCCAAGATGTGAAAGCGGCGGCGGATCGGGCGCGGCAGCGGCAAGCCGAATGGACACAGCGTCCAGTGCAGGACCGAGCAGCCGTGCTCCTTCGCTTCCATGATCGCTTGGTCGATCAGGTGGACACCTTTGTCGATCTCGTCCAACGCGATGCTGGCAAGGCCCGATTGAGCGCCACCGAAGAGGTGCTTCATGCCGCAGTGACGGCCCGCTACTACGCTCGCCGCGCGCACCGCTACTTACGGTCTGAGCGGGGTCAAGGCCTCTTTCCCGGACTGACTCGGATTGACCGGCACTACGTGCCGAAGGGCTTGATTGGCATCATCGCCCCCTGGAATTACCCGCTGACGATGGCGATCTCCGACGGACTTGCCGCCCTGGTGGCCGGTAACGGGGTGGTTCTGAAACCGGATGAGCAGACGCCTCTGATCAGTCTCGCCGCCATCGAACTGCTCGAAGACTGCGGCATGCCAAAGGGCCTCTGGCAAGTCGTCCACGGCGCTGGTGACCAGGTCGGACCCGAGCTGATCGACGTCAGCGACTACGTCTGCTTCACCGGTTCGACGGCGACCGGCCGGATCGTGGCCATGCGTTGTGCCGATCGGTTGATCGGCTGCTCGCTGGAGCTCGGTGGCAAGAACCCGCTGCTGGTCTTGGACGACGCCGACGTCGAGGTGGCGGCGGAAGGGGCGGTTCGGGCCTGTTTCTCGAATGGGGGCCAGCTCTGCGTGTCGATCGAGCGGATCTACGTCGCGGAGACGCTGATGCAGGATTTCTGCCGGGCGTTCGTGTCGCGAACGCGTGACTTGACGTTGGGGCACGCACTTGACTATGACCACGACATCGGCAGCTTGATCAACCTCCGTCAGGTGCAGCGGGTGAGTGAGCACGTCGACGATGCGGTGGCCAAGGGCGCCACGCTGCTGACCGGCGGACGCCGGCGCCCTGATCTTGGTGAGTTGTTCTACGAGCCCACTGTGCTCACAGGGGTGACTCCGGAGATGGCCTGCTACGCCGAGGAGACGTTCGGGCCGGTCGTCAGTGTCTATCCCGTGGCCGACGCGGATGAGGCGGTGGCTCGCGCCAACGATTCCGAGTACGGCCTGAATGCCAGTGTGTGGACCGGTGATCCCGAACGCGGTCGGCAGGTGGCAAGCAAGATCAGCTGTGGCACGGTCAATGTGAACGAGGGCTTCGCCGCGACGTTTGGCAGCATCGACGCCCCGATGGGCGGCATGAAGCACTCCGGACTGGGTCGACGTCAGGGTCGAGAGGGGATTTCCCGATTCGTCGACGTGCAGGCCGTCGGCACCCAACGCGGCTTGCCGATAGCTCCGAGCCACGGCATGAGTGGACGACAGTTCGCGTCGCTCCTGGTCATGGTGGTCCGCGCGTTCCGGCGGCTGGGTCGTGCCTAGAAGTGTGGCCCACCAACGGCCCTCTAGAATTCTGCCTTCGGGTGGCGAGGAGGGCAGAGTGACCGAGCACGACTTGGTGTTGGTGGTCGACTTCGGCGCTCAGTACGCCCAGCTGATCGCGCGCCGGGTGCGGGAGGCAAAGGTCTACTCCGAGATCGTCCCCCACACCGCCCCGGTGGCTCAGATCGTCGCCCGCCGGCCCAAGGCAATCATCCTGTCCGGGGGTCCACAGTCGGTCTACGCGCCGGGCGCACCGCAGGTCGACCCGGACCTCTTCGATTCGGGCGTCCCGACCTTGGGAATCTGTTATGGGTTCCAGGCCATGGCTCGGGCGCTCGGCGGCGACGTTGCTCGTACCGGATTGAGCGAATTCGGTCGTACCCAGGCCTCCATTACTGAACCCGGCACGCTGCTGGCCGACCTGCCCGCGTCGTTGCGGGTGTGGATGAGTCACGGCGACGCGGTGGCGGCGGCGCCCGCCGGCTTCCAGGCCTTGGCCAGCAGCGCCGGGGCTCCAATCGCCGCCTTCGAAGACGCCGACCGTGGCTTCGCGGGCGTGCAGTGGCATCCCGAGGTGCTGCATTCCCAAGCTGGTCAGCTCGTGCTGGAAAGATTCTTGTACGACATCGCCGGCTGCAGACCAGACTGGACGCCGGCCAACATCGTTGACGACGCCGTGCTCGCGATCCAGCAGCAGGTCGGGGACAAGCACCTGATCTGTGGATTGTCGGGGGGCGTCGACTCTGCGGTAGCGGCCGCGCTGGTCCAGCGGGCGGTGGGCAGCCAGCTCACCTGCGTCTTCGTTGATCACGGCCTGCTGCGCAAGGGCGAGGCCGAGCAGGTGGAGCGTGACTTCGTGGCCGCCACGGGCGTTGATCTCAAGGTGGTCGAGGCCGCCGATCAGTTCTTGTCCGCGTTGGCCGGGGTGACGGAACCCGAGGTCAAGCGCAAGATCATCGGCCGGGAGTTCATTCGGACTTTCGAGGCCGCGGCCAGGGAAGTTGTGGGCGAAGCGGGAGACGTGGAGTTCCTGGTCCAGGGCACGCTGTATCCGGATGTGGTCGAGTCCGGCGGAGGCGTGGGCGCGGCCAACATCAAGAGCCACCACAACGTTGGTGGACTTCCTGACGATCTGCAGTTCTCGTTGATCGAACCGCTGCGCACCCTCTTCAAGGACGAAGTGCGCGCCGTCGGTGAGCAGTTGGGTCTGCCGCCCGGAATCGTCTGGCGCCATCCGTTTCCGGGGCCCGGGCTGAGCATTCGGATTATTGGTGAGGTGACGCGGGAACGGCTGTCGGTGCTCCGCGAGGCAGATGCCATTGCGCGAGCCGAGTTGACTGCCGCTGCGCTGGACCGCGACATCTGGCAATTTCCTGTTGTGCTGCTCGCCGACGTGCGCTCGGTCGGCGTGCAGGGCGACGGCCGGACGTACGGCCATCCGATCGTGTTGCGGCCGGTAACCAGCGAAGACGCGATGACCGCCGACTGGGGCCGGCTGCCGTACGAGGTGCTGGAAAAGATCAGCACCCGAATCACCAACGAGGTCCGCGAGGTCAACCGGGTCGTGCTCGACATCACGAGCAAACCTCCCGGCACGATCGAATGGGAGTGACCCAGTCAGGCGCGCGCACGACCTAGGATTGCTTCGGCCAAGTCTTCAGAAAGAGGTCAAGCAGCGCATGTCCGACCAGACCACGAGCCCCGCAACCGGCAGCGCGCGTGTCAAGCGCGGTATGGCCGAAATGCTCAAAGGCGGGGTGATCATGGACGTGGTCACCCCAGAGCAGGCCAAGATCGCCGAGGACGCCGGCGCGGTCGCCGTGATGGCTCTCGAGCGAGTGCCGGCTGACATCCGTGCTCAAGGCGGCGTCTCGCGGATGAGCGACCCAGACATGATCGACGGGATCATCGGGACGGTGTCCATACCCGTAATGGCCAAGGCCCGCATCGGCCACTTCGTCGAAGCGCAGGTGCTGCAGGCGCTCGGCGTGGACTACGTCGACGAGTCTGAGGTGCTGACGCCGGCCGACTATGCGAATCACATCGACAAGTGGCAGTTCCGGGTACCTTTCGTCTGCGGCGCCACCAACCTTGGCGAGGCGCTTCGCCGGATCACCGAAGGCGCGGCCATGATCCGCTCCAAGGGCGAGGCCGGCACGGGCGACGTCTCCAACGCCACCACGCATATGCGCTCGATCCGCGCTGAGATCCGGCGGCTCGGCGGTATGGCACCTGACGAGCTCTATGTCGCCGCGAAGGAACTGCAGGCGCCGTACGAGCTGGTCGCCGAGGTCGCCCAGCTGGGAAAGCTGCCGGTGGTCTTGTTCACCGCCGGCGGCATCGCCACTCCAGCTGACGCGGCGATGATGATGCAGCTTGGCGCCGAGGGTGTGTTCGTGGGCTCAGGGATCTTCAAGTCCGGGAACCCCGCGGAGAGGGCTGCCGCCATCGTGCAGGCCACCACCTTCTTCGACGATCCGGACGTGATCGCCAAGGTCTCCCGTGGACTCGGCGAGGCCATGGTGGGCATCAATGTGCCTCCGCCGGAGGCCAGCCCTGCATCAACGCCAGACCTGCCGCAGCCACATCGGCTCGCTGAACGCGGTTGGTGAGCGCACCGGCGGTAGGTGTCCTTGCCCTTCAAGGGGACGTGCGGGAGCACCTCGTTGCCCTGACCGAGTGCGGGGCAGAGGCCCGACCGGTACGGCGACCGGCCGAACTCGAACATCTCGACGGAATCGTGCTACCAGGTGGCGAATCCACGACGATCGACAAGCTCGCCGTCATCTTCGAGCTCCGAGACCCGCTGATTGCTGCTTTGCGGGGCGGTCTGCCAGCGTACGGATCCTGCGCTGGAATGATCTTGCTGGCCAACGAGGTGCTGGACGGTACCGCAGATCAGCGCACCTTCGGTGGCCTGGATATCACTGTCCGTCGCAATGCGTTCGGCCGTCAGGTCGACTCCTTCGAGACCGATGTCGAGTTGGTCGGTATCCCTGGCCCGCTGCATGCGGTCTTCATTCGCGCGCCCTGGGTTGAGCGTGCCGGTGAGGCGGTCGAGGTGGTTGGTCAGGTGTCGGTCCCCGGCGCCGGCACCAAGATCATTGCGGTCCGTCAAGGCTCGGTGCTGGCCACCAGCTTCCACCCCGAGATGACAGGTGACCTCCGGGTTCACCGCTACTTTCTCGAGCTCGTCCGCGCTGCTTGAGGTGGCTCCTCAGGAGGTCACGAAGGCGGATTGCCCTCTGGGCGCTGCTCAGGCCTGCGCTCTTCACCCTGCTCGGCCGCCGGCGGGACTGGTGATGGGCCCGGTGCAGGCTCAGCAGGTGCTGGCTGGCTCGATGCCGGCTGCTCCCACGGAGCGCCGGCGGTGCCCCAGACCGGATCGTTGGCCGGCGATTGGGTCGTGGGGATGGTCTGAGAGCCACGCTGGTACCCAGGCCCGACATTGGGCGGGGTATCGGAGCCTTCCTCCGGTACGACGAGCAACAGCACCAGGTAGACCACGACGGGTACCCCGGTGAACAGGGACAACACCACAGTCAGCACCCGAACCAACGTCGGGTCCATGTTGAGGTAGGTCGCCACGCCACCGCAAACGCCGCCGAGAACCCGATTCGAACGACTGCGTTCTAGCCTCCGAGGCGCCGGTGATGGGAATGGGCTGGTCATGGAACGCGCCTTTCTGTCGGTTGTACGGGGAGGATCAGGTGCGATTACGGGAGAGGGCCAAGCCAACGATCCCCGTGGCCACCAGCCCCAATGGGGCGACGATCTGGACAATGCCCCAGTTGATCGAGCCAACCAGGGCCGCCCAGAGCGACAAAGCGGCAACGGCGGTCAACACGATCCCGAGGACAAGGGCCACCACGTCCACGCGTCTTATCATCGGACCACAATCTTGCCGCTGTCGACCGACAACTCGAGAGTCAGGACCGGAGCGGTGGTCGTGGCGGCATCCGGCTCGACGGTGTCGTGCAGCTCTGCGCCGGCCGCGACGACGGTGTCGAAGACGTGGACGACTCCGGAATCGATCGCGTAGATGACGCGGACTTTCGCGCCCGGAGGCACTACCACGGTGAGGCTGCCAAGATCGACGTGAGCCCGGTAGGTGACGTCCTCGGCATAGCTCAGCTTGCTCAGGTCGGTGGTCAGCCGGCCGACGTCACGGCTGTCGCCGTTCAGCGGCAGCTGGGCGGCATCCGCATAGGTGTACAAGGTCCGGTTCCAGTCCTCACGCTGGATGGTCGTTTGGTATGCCGACGTCGCCAAGAGGCCGACCAGCAGCATGATGCCCAGCGGCAGCAGCCCACGGGCTCGGCCAAGCCATGTCGCGGCCAGCAGGGTGATTCCGACGACGAGCAGGGCGGCAGCGAAGAACGCCACCAGCGGCACGCCGGCGCCGAGGTAATTCGCGACTCCCAAACCCGAGAGGGTGAGGCCCAAGGCGATCACGGACACAAGTCGGAGCCACCTTGCCGAAGCGGTGTTGCCCCGGGTCAGCACTGACGAGGTCTGGGCTGACACCTCGCTGGGTGGTGAATAGAGGCCCACCGGGTCTGGTTCGGCTAGGAACGCCTGGTGCTGCTCACGTTCCAGGTCCTCCGGGCTTGGCGCTGGCGTGCCGTTGGCCGCCGGTGGCGCCGGCCACGAGGTCGTCGCCATGGTCTGGTCGCCGCCCTGCTGTGACGTCGCACGTTGCGCCGATACCTGCTGCGCCTGCTCCTCGATCCGCTGACGCCAGGCCTCGGCAGCTTCGGTGAATGGTGTTGGGGGACCCGGATAACTGATGAACTCGTCATCCGACGCAGCTGGCGGCGCAACCGCAAGTGCAGCCCCGGTCTGCTTGTGCTTCTTGTAGTAACCGAAGTACCAGATCCCAGCGAGAACGATCGCCGGGCCGGCGCCGAATGGTGTCAGAGCACCGAGGATGGTGAAGGAGATGATGCAGGCGATGACGACGATCGCTAGCCAGACTTCCTTCGACCAACGACGCACCTGTG
>DASQUD010000316.1:0-3196 GCA_035641455.1 Propionibacteriaceae bacterium
TTCCTCGGCCTTGGATTTGTTCCTCTCGTCGTCCGTCGAGACCACCGAGAATTGCACGATCTGTTGGCCAGAACCTGTGTCGTGTCCGACTGGGGCGACCGTCCGGCGCAGCTATCTGGTCCCTTGACCGCTTTCCTGCGCCGGGCGTCGCCCGATACGGCCCCGCTCGGGTAAGCCGGCACCTGGCCGTCGGGCAGGCGCGCGTCCACCTACGGCGAGGCGTCGTCAAAACCTTAGAATTGAGGGTCGCCTGCAAGCTGCTGCTGCCGGAGCAGCTGCGCGGGCGATATTCGCACCCGGTCCGTCCGGCGAACCGATCCGCAACTCCGACACCGACTGACGTGAGCCTGGACGGCGGACAATGCGGCCGAGGAGTGCTTCGCAGGCGTGCATTTCTGCACGCGCCTAGCCGGTGACGGTCGCCTCGCGTGTGTCGCGAATATCTCGTGCGTTGCCTGAACGCAGCCACCACGCCCCGAGCGCGACGAAGGCAAGCCCGAGAATGACGCTCCCGGAGAGGTAGACGAAGCTGAGGGGCACCCCGGACAGCAGGCCACCTGCGACGATCGCCCAAGAGATCGCGGCGGGGAAGACACGAGCGCGAACGCTGGCAATGCCATAGAGGACCCAGCCGATCCCGAACAGGACGAAGCTGGTCAGACCACCGACGAGAAGTCGGCTCCGCGCAAACGTATCCATCACCTCTGGGGCGACTTCCGCGAGCCTCGGTACGGCGAACGCCTCGTACCACCAATCCCCGGCCATGAACACGGTGCCCAGGATGGCTGCGCCGAGTCCGATGACGCCAAGCACCCCAGCAGCGCGAGCCTGAAGCTCATACGTTGCGACCAGCGCGAACACGAGCATCGCGAAGGCCACGATCGACGCGACGCCGTTGATCGCATGGGTGACTGTCAGGACGTAGACCTTGAGCGAGTCGATGTCGGCGGGAGTCGTCACCATGATCACCCCCCGGGTGATGACGACCAGAGCGCCAGCGACGAGAGCCAGTGGGGCCGCACTGCGAGCGAGTAACGACTGGGGCATGTCAGTCCCCTCTTTCCGGGTTCCGCGACTGCATCTCAGGCTGATTAGGATCCTAGACCGTCGGGGTCTGCTGAGCAGCCTTGCTTGGGGCGCTGAAGTGATCGGAAGCGCGGCCAGAGTACCGGCGGGCGGGCAGTCGCGGAACGGCGCGACGTCCGCGAGCAACGGGGATCCGGCGGCATCGCCCACACGGGAACGAAGCTCGCGGATCCGGTCTCGGGGGCTTCATCGAAGGTGGGTCGAAGCGCGAGGATGACCTCGTCGAGGCCGCCGCCGCCGCCTATCACGCCGTACGCGATCACCTCTCATAGGCCGCGTACTCGAATCGTCAAAACCTCAGAATTGACATATTTCAGGAATAACCCACGTCACATTTGTCCAGGTCTAGATCGACTTCGGTCGCCCTGTCTGGCCTGCGCTCCCGGTGGTCAGCGTCATCGGGGTGCGCAGTCGGCATCCTCGTGCTTGCGACCAAGCGCGCTTTGATCCGATGGACCCAACGGGTTCCACAGCGCTTGTTGCCGCGCAGCCTGGTCCTGACCGCGGCGGCCGGTTGGTCGATGTCGGCGGCGCGGCGGTCGGATGCGCATCGAAAGCACTATCCAGAGCATCTGCAGGCCGAGGCGAATTGCGGTGCGGGTGTCTCCAGTGACTGCCGAAGTGCCGATCCGTGGGTGGTAGTTCACCGGAACCTGGACGACAGTGTCCCGTGCTACCAGGGCAAGCATCAACATCTCAAGCCCGAATGCGGAACCGTGAATGCGGGAGTCGCGCAGCAGGCCAGGGACCAGATCCTTGGATACGACGCGAAATGTGCAGCCGACATCACTGAGGTAGGAGGTGTTGAACAGTACCTCGATTGTCTTGGCGACTGCCCAGTTGCCCCACTGCAGGAACCAGCCCATGTTGGCGCCGTCCCAGATGAAGTTCGACACCGTGCGCGACCCGAGCACGAGGTCGCAATCCTCGGTGAAGGGCAGCAGCTTCGTCAGGTCCCTCGGGTTGAAGGTGCCGTCGGGCTCGCAGATGCAGATCAGGTCGGTGTCGACCTCGGCGAGCCCGCGACGGATCGCTGCGCCGTAGCCCTGCCGTGGCTCCAGCACCTCGCGGGCCGTGGTCATGGCGACCTCGTCTGAGGTCCCCTCCGCGGCGTTGTTGTTGACCACCAGGATGTCGTCGACGATGCCGAGTTTGTCGAAGGCTCTGATGGTCTCGGCGATGCTGTCCTTCTCGTTGTAGGTCGGCAGCACCACCGACAACGTCTTACCGTTCCACATGGCTGGACTCCGGCGTGGCGATCAGCAGCATCTGGCCGGCCAGCGGCTTGATGGGAGACCGCAGATACCAGGGCACCAAGAAGGTCAAAGCGGAGCCTTTGCTGTTCATCGTCAATGGAAGAAACCGCGGATACACCTGAATGATCCGCCAATCCTCTGAACGCAGGTAGTCGGCCAGCGAGCGGTCGGTGTAGATCGCCACATGCGTGTAGTCGTCAAAGTAGCCGCCGGGGTTCAGCCGAAAGTTCGGTTGCAGCAGAATCAGGATTCCGCCCTCCCGCAGTACCCGGGCCGACTCGGCCAGCAGCAGCGCGGTCGCCGGCCGCTCCAGGTGTTCGAGCAGATTGGAGGCGAACACCACGTCGAATGAGCCGGAGTCGAAGCGCGACAGGTCGGTGCAGTCACCCACCTCGGCCTGGACGTGCTCGGCCGCGGCGCGCCGCACAGTGGTGTCCAGATCCATCGCCACCACGCGCCGCGCCGGAATGGTGTTCGCGAAGTCGCACCACCCGGCGCCCAGTTCCAACACGTCGGAGTCCGCGGGGATCCAGCGCTGCAGGTAGGCGCACAGGTGTGCCCAGATGGCGGCGCGATGGGGGTTCCGGGCGAGCCGGGTACGGAAGTACGCGGAAACGTCACCGTCGCCGGGCGGCGGTGAAGCCGGGGCTGACGCACGGTCTGCCACCAGGCCACTCCTCAACAATCTCGTCGAGTCGCGCTCGACTGTTGGTCCTGCAGGCCGGGGCGCGTCGGCGCCGATAGCCTGATGCCGTAGCACATTAGCCGAAGGACGAGTTAATGCCGGTGATCACCGACCCCAAGTCGGACCGCCGAGCCGGGGTGTCGACCCGTAAGCTGCTGCTCGCGTGCCT
>DASQUD010000317.1:0-6674 GCA_035641455.1 Propionibacteriaceae bacterium
GCGGCAGATGGGTCGCCGATCCACCCGCACGACGTGAGTCAACTGCTCGACGCACGCGGAATTGCCGTGCGGGGCGGCCATCACTGTGCCAGGCCGCTGCACGAGCGCTTCGGGGTCCAGTCCTCGACCCGTGCTTCGTTCTACCTCTACACCACGGAGGCTGAGATCGATGCATTGGTGGAGGCCCTCAACTACACCCGGGACTTCTTTCGATGAAGATCGACGACCTGTACCAAGAGATCATTCTTGATCATTACAAGGCCAAGCACCACCGTGGCCTGCGCACGCCGTTCGACGCGGAGGTGCATCACGTGAATCCCGTGTGCGGGGACGAGGTGAGGTTGCGCGTGTCCCTCGACGGCGAGCTGGTCAGCGACGTGTCGTACGAAGGGCTGGGCTGTTCGATCTCACAAGCGTCAACCTCAGTCATGACTGATCTGGTCATCGGGCGCTCAGCCCAGGAAGGTCTTGAGCTGCATGATGAGTTCCTGGCGGTCATGCAGGGCAGGGGGGAAGTTATCCCCGACGAGGAACGGCTCGAGGATGCCGTCGCCTTCGCCGGGGTGGCGCGTTTTCCGGCGCGGGTGAAATGCGCGCTGCTCGGATGGTTGGCGTTCAAGGATGCCGCGATCCGAGCCACGAGGTCTGGACGGGGGAGCGGGGAGTTCATGCAGGCGGAAGTAGAGGTGGAGTGATCATGACCGATACCCAACAGAACCCACGTGCCGGCTCTGAGGTGCCGACGGAGACTCGGCCGTCTGATCTGGTTCGCGACGAACTGCCGGACACACACTTGGTCGACTGGTCCGCGCGTCCCTCCGTTGAGGACGTGAACGAGGCGCTGAAGGACGTCGTCGATCCGGAGCTGGGCATCAATGTCGTCGACCTCGGTCTGGTGTACGGCTTGCATGTCGAGGAGGACAGCTCCGTGACCATCGACATGACGCTGACCTCGGCTGCGTGCCCCCTGACCGACGTGATCGAGGACCAGACCCAAACCGCCTTGGACGGCCTGGTTTCCGACTTCCGGATCAACTGGGTCTGGATGCCGCCGTGGGGTTTGGAGATGATCAGCGAGGACGGACGCGACCAGCTTCGCGCTCTCGGCTTCAACGTTTGATGCTGGTCGCACGCGACCTCGAGATCCGTGCGGGCTCCCGGCTACTCCTCCAGCATGCCTCTTTCCAGGTGGCGGCCGGGGACAAGATCGGGCTGGTCGGGCGCAACGGTGCTGGAAAAACCACGCTGACCAAGATCCTGTCCGGAGAGGCGCTGCCTGCCTCCGGCTCGATCTTGCGCTCCGGAGCCGCGGGATATCTGCCGCAGGACCCTCGCACGGGTGATCTGGATGTGCTGGCGAAGAACCGGATCCTCTCGGCGCGCGGCCTGGACTCAGTGGTAGAGCGACTACGGAAGGCCGAGTTTCAGATGGCCGACGACTCGGCCGAAGTACGGGACAAGGCGATGGCCGCCTACGCCAGGGCCGAGGCGGAACTGGCGGCGGCGGGCGGCTACGCGGCGGAGGCAGAGGCGGCGCGGATTGCCAGCAACCTTGGCCTACCTGAGCGAGTTCTTCACCAACCGCTCGGCACGCTGTCAGGCGGCCAGCGACGCCGCGTCGAACTGTCGCGGATCCTCTTTGCTGGTGCCGAAACTCTGCTGCTTGACGAGCCGACCAACCACCTGGATGCAGACTCGATCATCTGGCTGCGCAGCTTTCTTCAAGGCCACTCGGGTGGCTTGCTGGTGATCAGCCACGATGCCGGTCTGCTTGATTCCTGCGTCAATAAGGTCTTTCACCTCGATGCCAATCGGGCGGAACTCGACATCTATGCCATGGATTGGAGGCGATATCTTCAGCAGCGCGAGACCGACGAGAAGCGCCGCAGGCGAGAGCGGCAGAACGCAGAGCGCAAAGCCGATCAACTGATGGCGCAAGCCGACAAGATGCGAGCCAAGGCCACCAAGGCCACGGCGGCACAGAACATGGCGAGACGGGCAGAGCGGCTGTTGGCCAACGTGGAGGCCGACCGAGCGCCCGACCGGGTGGCCAAGATCAGATTCCCGGAGCCCGCACCGTGCGGGAAAACTCCGCTGGCGGCGGCAGACCTCAGCAAGAGCTACGGCTCGTTGGAGGTTTTCACCGGAGTTGATCTTGCCATCGACAGGGGCAGTCAGGTCGTGGTGCTCGGGTTGAATGGGGCTGGTAAGACGACGCTGCTTCGCATTCTGGCCGGTCTGGAGGACTCCGACACCGGAGAGGTTGTCGGCGGTCATGGCCTGCGACTTGGCTACTACGCGCAGGAACACGAAACGCTCGACACGTCTCGGTCGGTGCTGGCCAACATGAAGTCAGCCGCCCCGCAGCTCAACGACGGCGAGGTGCGCAAGGTACTGGGTTCCTTCCTGTTCTCCGGCGACGATGTCGATAAGCCGGCGGCCGTTCTCTCCGGCGGTGAAAAGACACGGCTGGCACTCGCGAGGCTCGTGGTGTCCAGTGCCAACGTCTTGCTGCTCGACGAGCCGACCAACAATCTTGATCCGGCTTCACGGGCGGAGGTACTGGCCGCCATTCGGCGCTATCCCGGAGCTGTGGTTCTGGTCACGCACGACGAAGGTGCCGTTGATGCTCTCGACCCCGATCGGGTGCTGCTGCTCCCCGATGGCGTGGAGGATCTCTGGAGCCCCGAGTATGCCGAGCTGGTCTCGCTGGCTTGATCATTGGGGGTGGCGTGATCTTGGCATCCCCGAAAAAAAGTTCGGCCGAAACCCGCCAGAAATCTTGATCAATGATCTTGATTGGGTTGATCATTGTCTCAGGCAGGATTGCCGATGCTCTCATCGCCCAGCACGATGAGACTTAACCCAGGAGGGCGCCGTGGCCAACGCACTGGCTAAAGGTTCACGCATCACTGGTGCGCAGCGGGGGACGCTGTCATCCCAGTACGCCAAGCGGTATTCCGCTGGCGAGAGCATTCGCAAGATCGCCGAGGATGCGGGCCGTTCTTTCGGCTTCGTGCACGGTGTGCTGAAGGAATCAGGAGTTCAACTGCGCGGCCGCGGGGGCGCGACGCGAGGAGCGAGGAAGACAACGTCGAGCGCAGGAAAGAAGGCAACCGTGGCTCCAACGAAGAAGGCATCAGCGACGAAGGCAGCAGCCAAGTCAAGTGCGAGCAAGGCCTCGGCTAGCAAGACACCGGCCAGGTCGGCAGCGAAGTCAAGCTCGACGAAGTCCGCGGCCAAGGCGCCAGCCAAGAAGAGCTCGACCACCAAGGCCGCAGCCAAGGCACCTTCGAAGAAGACTGCGTCCAAGACTCCGGCGAAGAAGACTTCGACAAGCAAGTCCGCCGCCAAGGCCCCGGCGAAGTCAACGACCAAGTCGAGCGCCAGCAAGAAGTCCGCCGCCAAGAAGCGCTAACTGAGAAGCCCCCTGCAGACCGGTCCGGACGCCTAGCATCCGGGCCGGTTTGTTGTTGCTCCCGAATACGCTCCCTCCATGTCGTCGATGCGTCCGATGGGTGTCGGGATGATGCGCCGGCTTGGCCAGGATCCAGAGGTGGCGCAGCATCAGCTGACCAAGGGGGTGCTGCCGAGAATTCTGCGGTTCGCGAAGCCCTATCGGGGACTGATCGCAATCTTCGTCGCCCTGGTGATCATCACAAGCGGCCTAGCGGTCACTCCACCACTGCTGTTCAAGCAGATCATCGACGAGGGCGTGCTGAAGGGCAATCGCCGCTTACTGATCATTCTCGCGTCGGCGGTGGCCGTGTTGGCCGTGCTCCAGGCGGTCCTGGGTTTGGTGCAGCGCTGGTGCTCCTCGAAGATCGGCGAAGGTCTCATCTTCGATCTGCGCACCCAGGTCTTCGATCACGTCATCCAGATGCCGATCGCGTTCTTCACCCGAACCCAGACCGGCAAGCTGGTCTCGCGGCTCAACTCCGACGTGATCGGCGCCCAACAGGCCTTCACCTCGACCCTCTCCACGGTGCTGTCGAACGTCATCAGCTTGGTTCTCGTGCTAGCCGCCATGCTGGTGTTGAGCTGGCAGCTCACGTTGGCCGCGCTCGTCATGCTGCCGATCTTCCTCATTCCGGCGAAGATCGTTGGACGCAAGCTGGCAGACCTGACCCGCCAACAGATGCAGCTGAACGGTGACATGGCCGCCAGCATGACGGAGCGGTTCAGTGTGAGCGGTGCGTTGCTGGTGACGTTGTTCGGTCGGCTGCCGGAGGAGCACGAGCGCTTTGCGAGCCGTGCGGGTGCCGTACGCGATGTGTCCGTCCGGTTGGCCATGAGCGGGCGATTTTTCTACACCTCCCTTGGGCTCGTCGCTGCTCTGGCGACCGCGCTGGTCTACGGGGTGGGCGGTCTGTTCGCCATCGACGGCCTGTTGACGGTCGGCACCCTCACCGCCCTGGCCGGGCTGCTGGCTCAGCTTTACGGCCCGTTGACGTCGCTCACCAACCTTCGTATCGACGTGATGAATGCCCTGGTCAGCTTCGACCGCGTGTTCGAGGTGTTGGACCTACGGCCCATGATCGCCAACCGCCCAGACGCCAAGCCGGTCAGCGGTGCGGCCTCGGTCACGTTCAACCGGGTGTTTTTCCGGTACCCGACCGCCGATGATGTCTCGCTGGCCAGCCTGGAGTCGGTCGCGACCCTCGAACAACGGCCGAACGCTGAGGTGCTGCACGACGTGTCCTTCACTGTCGGCGCTGGTCAGACGGTGGCTCTGGTGGGGCGATCAGGTGGCGGTAAAACCACGATCACCCACCTGATAGCCCGGCTCTACGACGTCTCGGACGGCTCGGTGAGCGTCGGAGGAACGGATGTTCGCGACCTGGAGCTGGGGGCGCTGCGCCGCTCGATCGGCTACGTCACCCAGGACGCCCACATGTTCCACGACACTATCCGGGGCAATCTCAGCTACGCGCGTCCGGAAGTCACCGAGGAGCAGATGCTTGAGGCGATCGCGGCGGCGCAGATCAGTGATCTGGTCGCCGGATTGCCGGACGGTCTGGACACCGTGGTAGGTGAGCGCGGATATCGGCTGTCCGGCGGCGAGCGGCAGCGCTTGGCCATTGCTCGGTTGTTGCTCAAGGCACCGCCAATCGTGGTATTGGACGAGGCCACCGCGCATCTCGACTCCGAGTCCGAGGTGGCGGTGCAGCGCGCCCTCGACACGGCGATGGAAGGCCGGACCAGCATTGTGATCGCCCACCGGCTCTCAACCGTGCGCAACGCGGATCTTCTCCTCGTTGTCGAACGGGGCCGGATCGTGCAGCGGGGGCGGCATGCCGAGTTGCTCGCCGAGGGCGGCCTGTACGCCGAGCTTTACGCCACCCAGTTCGCGGAGGATGCCGAACCTACAGCGCTCGCAGCGAGCCACCCTCGACGGGGATGACGCAGCCAGTGAGGTAGGAAGCGGCGGGGGACAGCACGAAGGCGGCGACCCGCGCGAACTCCTCAGGCTTGCCGGACCTGCGCAGTGCGGTGGCTGCCTCGGCAGCGGCGCGAGCCGCGGCTGGATCCTCGGCGAGCGAATCGAGGTGCTGAACTCTCTCTGTTTCGATACGACCAGGCATCAGCCCCACGACTCGGGTGCCACTCGGGCCGACCTCATCGGCCAGCTGCTTGATCAACACGGCGAGGCCTGGTCGCAGGCCGTTCGACGCGGCGAGATTCGACAGCGGGGACTTGACTGAGGTCGACAGGACCCAGACGATCGCCAGGTCGGAGCCGGTCCCCGCCTGGAGCACGGCGTTGCTGACTCTGATCCCCGCCAGGAAGACCGCGTTGAAGGCGTCGCGCCATAGCTCCTCCGTGGTCTCCCGAACCTTTGATGCCGGGGGTCCACCGACGCTGATCACCGCACCATCCAGCCGCCCGAACGTGTCCAGCGCCAGTCGGCATGCCGCGGGTGCCGTTTCGGGATCGGTCAGGTCGGCGGTCAACGCAACGGCGTTATCGGCACCCAGGTCAGCCACGGCCTCGGCAAGAACCGCCGAGCGCCGTGCCACGAGGACGACCTTGGCGCCTTCCTCGACCAGTTGGGTCGCGACCGCCCGGCCGAGCCCACTGCTGGCGGCCGTCAGCACGTACGCGCGGCCCGTCAGACCAAGATCCATCTCAGCCGCCCGATCCTACGGAGCTCTCGCGCCGGGTGCGCAGGTCGCTCCGGATGAACACCACGATGCCCGCTACCGCAAATGCAGTGAATATGAACCACTGCACCGCGTACCAGAAGTGCGGACCCTCGGAAAGCTCAGGGACAGCAAGGGGTTGCAGATCACCGGCCTGCGGCGGCTGAACCACGAGAGCGCTGACGTACCCGTTGAGCACGGGATAGGGCAGCGTGGCGCCGATCGCGTCAGAATTGATCAAACGCAGCTGGCCGTCCACGGGCGTGACGGCCTTTTGCCTGCCTTGTTCGTTGCGCCGAACGTGGCCGATCACCACGACCTCGCCCGATGGCGGCGCTGGTGCCGCTGCCGGAATTCGGGCGGATCTCGACAGCGTGACGAAACCACGGTCTACGAGCAGAATCCCCGTCGACATGCGCAGCGGCGTGACGATCTCATAGCCGCTATTCCCGCCGTTCTCGCGATAGCGCACCACAAATTGATGATCGGCGTCGAACGTACCTCGTGCTTCGACTCGCTGCCACTGGTCCG
>DASQUD010000318.1:0-9277 GCA_035641455.1 Propionibacteriaceae bacterium
AGATCACGTCCGGTTCGACGGTGTCGACGACGACGCCAGTGACCCGGCCCGCCACATCGCCCGCCGCCCGCCTCAGGAGGCCCGAGCGCTGGCCGAGTCGCGACCTGGGTGCCGTTCCATCCCTCTCGACTTGTCCCACACCCCATCCTCTCCGGTTTCACGGTGGGTGGGGACTGTTCGACAGGCTCTTTTTAGGACTGGACTGGGCGGCGGCGGTACGGTGTGAACCCGTGACCCTCTTCCACGCTGCGGTGTTGACGCCGATGCTCTTGCCGAGCTGGCTAGACCCGGATTACCTGATCCGCGCTGCCGGACCGTACGCACTCTGGGTCGTCGCGTTCATCATCTTCGCCGAATGCGGGCTGTTCGCGATCTTGCCGGGCGACTCGCTGCTGTTCACGATGGGCCTGCTGGTCGCCGCAGGTGTCGTCGATCAGCCGTTGTGGGTCGTACTGGTGGTGCTCACCGTCTGTGCGATCGTCGGCAATGTCAGCGGCTATGCCATCGGGCGGGCAATCGGGCCGCCGCTGTTCCGGCCGCGGTCCGGGCTCATGGGCAAGCTGTTCAAGCAGGAGTACGTGGACAAGACGCACAACTTCTTCGAGCGCTACGGCAACCGCGCCCTGATCTTGGCTCGCTTCGTGCCGCTGGTACGGACCTTCGTCACTCTGGTTGCCGGGGTGGGCAAGATGAATTTCCGGCACTTCATCACCTACACCGCCATCGGGGGCGTCCTCTGGGTTTTCAGCGTCACCATCGCCGGTTACTTCCTGGGCAACGTGCCCTTCATCAAGAACAACATCGATCTCGTGCTGGTCGTCATCGTGGTTCTCTCGCTCATCCCGATGGGCATCGAGTACCTCAGGAATCGCCGCCAATCGGCACCGGTGTAAACCGCGGGCCTTCAGCCTTGCGGTGAGTGATCGCAGGCTGGCGCCAGCTAGTTGCTGTTGCGGGTCCGAGACGGCTGCTTCGGGTTGCGGACGTCCGCTCCAGTCGGTGGGCTGTTGGCCGGCGCTGCGGTCGTTTGGTCGGTTCGCAGCGGGGCTGCCGGTCCAGGCGCCTTCTCCGGCGCGTACGCCAACGGCGAGCCGCCGGAGGGTTCGGCTCCCGCCGCTAGCTCCGCCAGCCGAGCTCGGAATGCTTCTGTCACAGGCAGGCGGTTGCCGTGCTCACGTTCGTACGCGTCCAGGGCGTTCAGCTGATCGACGTCGAGGCTGCGGATGCGCTGGATCAGCCCCGCCAACGGGAGGTGGTCGTAGTCGGGCAGCGGCAAATCGTCGCGCGAACCGGCCGGTGAGGCATCGGAAGGAACCATCAGGTGACCCCCTGGGATGACGTTATGGTGAGTAGTTGATCAAGATCGTCGCCGCTGGGGACCCAGAGTCCCGCCTCGGCGTTCTGCCTTACCTGATCGACAGAGGTGGCCCCGGCGATCACGGAGCCGACCGCGGGCAGCGCGGCTAACGCGCCGATAGCGATCTGCAGCATGGAAAGCACACGCTCGTCCGCGAAGGCCTGCAGCGCCTCGATGACGTCGAAGTTGGCCTGCTCCAAAGCATGCGTCTGCTTGGCGAGACGCGTGCCGTTAGGGGCGGACTCTCCTCGCTTGTATTTCCCGGTGAGCAGCCCGCGTGCCAAGGGAAAGTAGGGCAGCAGGCTCAGCCCCGTGTGTTCGAGCGCTGGCACCAGTTCCTGTTCGATCGACCGGTCCAGCCACGAGTACTCATTCTGCGCCGAGATGAACCCCTCCAGGCCATTGGTCCGGGCCGTCCAGTCAGCGTCGATCACCTGCCAGCCAGCCAGATTCGAGGAGCCCAGATAGCGGACCTTGCCTTCGTTCACCAGCTCAGTGAGAGCCGCCAGGGTCTCCTCGATCGGCGTGTTGGGATCCGGCGTATGCAGCTGGTAGAGATCAATCCAATCTGTACCGAGCCGCCGGAGACTCGCCTCCACCGCGAGACGGATGTAGCGCCGTGAGCCGCGGGCGCCCCAGTCCGGCCCGTTGGCCCCCTGCATGTCGGAACCGAACTTGGTGGCGATGATCACCTCGGATCGACGGATGCCGAGAGCCTGGCCCAGCAGGCTCTCCGAGCCGCCGCAGTTTCCGTAGACGTCAGCGGTGTCGAACAGGGTAATTCCGGCCTCGATCGCGGAGTTCACCACCGCCGGCACGTCCTCGTCCGCCATCCGAGCGCCGAAGTTGTTGCAGCCCAGGCCAACCGTCGACACAGTGAGTCCCGAGCCGCCGAGCTGGGAATAGGTCATTTCAGTCGACATGACCTGATCCCCTCACTGCCGAGTCGGCCCCGGTGGGTACGTGTCGGGCGGTTGATAGCCACCGGCGGGCGGACTTGACTGCGGCGGCGCGGCATTGGGGGGCGAGTACCCTCCCTGCTGACCAGAGGGCTGCTGCTGCCCGTACTGCTGGGAAGGTGAACCGCCCTGCTGGCCGGACGGCTGCTGGTACGGGCCTTGCTGGTACGTCGGCTGCTGTCCCGGCGGTTGGTCGTACTGCTGGGGGTTGGGCAGCGCGTCGCTCGGCGCTCCGTACTCCACCGGGGCGTTCGATTGCTGCTGCGGGAGCTGGCCGGGCTCGGGATCACCGCGATAGGCGATTTCGCCGAAGCTCACATTCGGCGCCTGGCGTACGGCCTGATCGTTGACTTCGAAATAGGTCGCCTTACCGAACTTGAACATGCCGGCGATGATGTTGGACGGCACCGACTCGACCTTGGTGTTGTAGACCCGGACGTTGGCGTTGTAGTAACGCCGGCCGGCCGCGATCCGGTCTTCGGTCTCGGCAAGCTGCCGCTGCAGCTCAAGGAAGTTCTGGTTGCTCTTCAGGTCGGGGTATGCCTCGACGCTGACGATCAAGTTACGGACCGCTCCGGACAGCGCCTCTTCCACATCGGCACGCTCCTGACTGGGCAAGGCGCCCTCCCGTTGCGACACCTGTTGGGCCTGGTTGCGGAGCCGGGTGACGTCTTCCAACGTGTTGCGTTCGTGCGCCGCGTACCCCCGTACGGTCTCCACCAGGTTGGGAATCAGCTCATAGCGCCGATTCAGCTCGACGTCGACCTGCCGCCAGGACTCCTGGATCAGATTGCGGGACTTGACGAAGCCGTTGTACGAGCCCATGGCCACCAGGGCGATGATCACGACGATCACCAGCAAGATGATGATCACGGTGATGGCGGTACCCATGAGGTCTCCTCAAGATTGGGGTCAGGCCGCGTCCAGCGTAATGCTTTGGCCTACCGCGGAGCCCAAGCCATCCCCGACTTTGAGCCCCGCCGGTGCTCCTTGAGCCTCGTATACAGGGCTCAAAGTGTGCGTACCGGGCTCAAAGTCGACGGTGACCAATGCGAAACACGGGTCGGCGGCAGCCGAAGATCAAGGAGGCGCCGGTTAGCCGAGTCCGAGCTCAGCGGCGCTGATTGCGAAGCGGTACGGCAGGCCGGCCGCTTCGACACGTTCCCGAGCTCCGGTGTCCCGATCGACGATCACGGCGACGCCGACCACCTCGGCGCCGGCTTCCCGGAGCGCTTCGACGGCGGTCAACACCGAGTTTCCGGTGGTGCTGGTGTCCTCGACCGCAACCACCGGCCGCCCGAACACCTCCGGGCCCTCGATCCGGCGCTGCAGCCCGTGCGCCTTCTCCGACTTGCGGACGGTGAACGCATCCAACCGCTCACCGGCCGCAGCGGCGGCATGCAACATAGCCGCGGCCACCGGGTCCGCCCCGAGGGTCAATCCCCCCACGGCATCGAAGTCCCAGTCCGCCACCAGGTCGCGCATCACCCGACCAACGAGCGGTGCAGCCGCGCCGTCCAGGGTGACCCGGCGCAGGTCGACGTAATAGTCGGCCTGGATCCCGGACGACAGGGTCACCTTGCCGTGGACCACCGCCAACTCCTTGATCAATTCGATCAGCGTTGCGGTGTCGTCGGCAACGGGCAGTTCGGTCACGATTGCACCCTAGTCGCGAACCTGCTGCGCGACGTTGACCCCCTCGCTGGAGCTCTGAGCCCCGTCTATCGGGGTCAGAGGAGGAGTGCGGGGGTCAAGGTCGGATTAGGGTGCACCCTATGGCTACACCGTGGAAGGCGGCCCGCGTCCGCTCGGCCACCGCCACGATCTTCGCCGAGATGTCCGCCCTGGCGCTGGCCACCGACTCGATCAATCTCGGGCAGGGCTTCCCCGACACGGACGGACCGCCGTTCATGCTCGACGAGGCGCGGGCCGCCATCGCCGGGGGCGTCAACCAGTACCCGCCGGGCAAGGGCATCGCGCCGTTGCGCTCCGCCATTGCCGCCCACACGGAGCGGCATTACCGGCTCCATTACGACCCCGAGACCGAGGTCTTGGTCACCACCGGGGCCACCGAGGCTCTCGCGGCCGCGATCTTGGCCTTTGTCGATCCGGGCGATGAGGTGATCGCCCTCGAGCCGTTCTACGACTCCTATGCAGCGACCATCGAGCTGGCAGGCGGTGTGCGCGTCGGAGTTGGGCTCTTCGGACCTGACTTCCGGCTCGACCTCGATGAATTCGCCGCGGCGTTCACCCCCCGCACGAAGGCGATCTTGATCAATTCACCACACAACCCGACGGGTGTCGTGCTGAGCCTTGACGAGGTGGCCGAGATCGCCCGGCTGGCGGTCGAGAACGACGTGCTGGTCATCTGTGACGAGGTCTACGAGCATCTGATCTTCGACGGCGCTGAGCACTGGCCACTGGCTGCCTTTCCGGACATGCGGGAGCGTACGGTGCGGATCTCGTCGGCGGGCAAGACGTTCTCGGCGACTGGTTGGAAGATCGGCTGGGCGCTCGGCACACCGGAACTCATCGCGGAGATTACGGCGGTCAAGCAGTTCCTGACCTACGTCTCGGGCGCGCCCTTTCAGCCGGCGGTAGCCCGGGCGCTGAACGAGGGCGATGGGTGGATCGAGACGCAGCGGGTCAGCCTCCAGCGAAAGCGCGATCGGCTGGCCGACGAATTACGTGATCTTGGGTTCCTGCCCGCCGTTCCGCGGGGCACTTACTTTCTGACCACGGACGTTCGGCCGCTCGGATATGCCGACGGCGTTGAGTTCTGCCGGGATCTGCCCCAGCGCTGCGGCGTGGTCGCTATTCCCCATCAGGTGTTCTACGACAACCTCGAGGCCGGTCGGCCGTACGTGCGCTGGGCCTTCTGCAAGCAAGATCAGGTCCTCGACGAGGCGATCCGCCGGCTCCATCGGCTGACCGGTCGGGCGAAGACTGCCTGAAGTGCGGGCCTGATGGAGCTGACCTGTGACGTCCTCGTTGTCGGCGCGGGTTGCGGCGGCATCGCGGCCGCACTTGCCGCGACCAACGCGGGCCACCTCGTGATCATGACGGAGGCGGCCGACCGGATCGGCGGCCAGCTCACCAGCCAAGCGGTCCCGCCGGATGAACATCCGTGGGTGGAGGCCACGGGCACAACGGCCAGCTACCGCCGGCTGCGAGACGCCGTCCGGGCGAGATACCGGCAGACCAGGCGGCTGACCGCGACCGGGGCCCGTGACCCGCATTTCAATCCCGGTGCCGCCTGGGTGAGCCAGCTGAGCGCCGAACCTGAAGTGTTCCGCGAGGTGTTGGACGACATGCTGCGTCCGGCGCAGGCGAGGGGTCTGCTGCGTTGCCTCATGCGCCATCGGCCGGTGCAGGCGGAGATGGCAGGCGATCAGGTCGCGGCTGTCACCTTCGAAGATCTGCAGACCGGCGATCGGTCGACGGTCGCGGCCAGATACGTGCTGGACGCCACGGAAGAAGGTGATCTGCTGCCGCTGATCGGCTGCGAGTCTGTCATCGGTGCGGAAGCGGCCAGGGATACCGGCGAGCCGCATGCGTTGGCAGGGGCCGCAGACCCGTCCGACCAGCAGGCGATCACCTGGTGTGCGGCGTTGGAGTGGCTGCCCGGCGAGGACCACACCATCGACCGGCCCGACGGCTACCAGTTCTGGGAAAGCTACCGGGCGGCATTCTGGCCCGGACCGCAGCTGGGCTGGACAACACAAGAGCCAGAGACGGGCGGGCCGCTTCGCCGGCCGCTCTTCTCCAATTCGGGTGAACAGGACCTGTGGACGTTCCGTCGCATCCGGTACGGCGGCCACTACGCCGCTGACGTCTCGGATGTGACGCTGGTGAACTGGCCGCAGGTCGATTACTGGCTCACTCCGCTCGTCGGAGTGGATGAAGTCGCGCGAGAGGCCTCGCTCGCAAAGGCGAGGCAACTCTCGGTCTGTTTCGTGCATTGGCTTCAAACCGATGCACCGCGACCTGAGGGCGGCACCGGATATCCCGAGCTGCGGCTGTGCCCCGAGGTGCTGGGCACCCCAGATGGTCTGGCAGCGGCGGCCTACATCCGAGAAAGCCGCCGTATCGCCGCAGAATTCACCGTGCTGGAGACCCACATCGGCGTGGAGGCTCGCCCTGGCGCCGATCGGGCCGAGCCTTTCTCGGACACGGTGGGGGTTGGCTGTTACCGAATTGATCTACACCCGAGCACGGCCGGTCGGGGGTATCTCGATATCGCGACCTACCCGTTCCAGATCCCGCTGGGCGCCTTGTTGCCGCAGCGGTTGGACAACGTGCTGGCGGCCGGTAAGTGCCTCGGCGTCACCCACATCACGAACGGCTGTTACCGGCTGCACCCGGTGGAATGGAACGTCGGTGAGGCCGCCGGCGCCTTGGCCGCGTTCTGCCTCGATCATCGGGCGCGCCCGCGAGCGGTGCGGGCAGACCCGGCCCTGCTGGCCGCCTTCCAAGCCGGGCTGACGTCCCACGGCGTCCAGCTCCATTGGCCGCCCGGACTTGTCACGGCCGTGCGCTAACCCGGTGCTGAAAGCTCGTTCGACTGCCGCCCGTACCACCGCGACGCGCTCGGCGTCCAGAGCACCACGCAGCCCAGCAGGATGTACAGCGCCCCGACGGCCCACCATTCCAGCTGGTGCTGCAACCACCAGGCTGACCAGCCCACAGCGACCAGGCCCACCGCGGTGTGCGCGATCCGGGTCCAGGGGCGTTGCGACAAGATCAAGAACCCGGTGAGCAACGAGGCAAGCGGCAGCAAATAGAGGGGCACTGCCAGGCCGTCGCTCATCCGGAGGTCGAAGCGGTGCAGCATGTGGAAGACCGCACCCTCGGACCCGCTGCGACTGAGAGTGTCAGCACCCGCTACTGCAGTCAGCCACAGCAAGCTGAGGCCGCAGATCCACTGCAGCGACGCGGTGACCGCCAGCGTTGTGGCCAGCCCGATCCCGACCGGGCGCTGCGGCACTGCGGTGAACTGTGGATGCCCGGTCGGCGGCAGCGGCGGGGGCAATTGCTGAAGCTGCTCGTCACGAATCTGGGGCGGACCGTTGCCCGGCCCCGGCGCTCCACCGGACCCGGCGCCCGGCGCGGTGAACTGCGGATAGCCGGCTGACACTCCACCAGGGTAGAGGCGGCGCCGGCTAGTTGAAGTGAGTCTTCCCCCGTGGCGGCTCAGGCGAGAGCTCCTCATCAGCCGAGGTGAACGGGGCGACGCCGGTCATCAGCTGCCCGAGCCGGGCGCCGTGCAGCACTCGATACGGATACGGACCTCGGCCGGCGCGGTCCGCGATCTCGGCGACAGGCAGCACCCGCGCTGAGCCGACCATGATCACGTTTCCGAACCGCCGCCCTTTGATAGTTGACGGCTCTGCGCACAGCAAGCGATGGGGGAAGCTCGCGGCCACGCCGGCCAACACCCGGCGCGCGTAGGTCAGCGGTCCCCGGTCGGTCACGTTGATCAATATGACCCCCGCTTCGGCCAGCACCCGGCGGGCGTCGCCGAGGAATTCCGCCGTGGTCAGCTCTGCCGGGACTCTGGCACCGACGAACGCGTCCAGAATCACCACGTCGGCTTGGCCGTTGCGCAACCCGGCCAAGCCGGCGCGACCGTCGATCGCCCGCACTGTGATTCCGCTCCGTTTCGGCAGCGGCAGGTGCGCCCGTACGAAGGCGGTCAATTCGACGTCCGGCTCCAACACCAGCTGAGCCGAGTGTGGCCGCGTCGCCGCGACGTAGCGGGCCAGCGTCATCGCGGCGCCGCCCACATGTACGACCCGAAGCCGTTGTCCAGGTTCGGCCGCGCAATCCACGGCATCGGCCATCCGCTGCAGGTAGTCGAACTCCAGGCGTAACGGATCATCCAGGTCGACATAGGACTGGTCCGTGCGTCCGATCCGCAACGTGTAGGCCCGGGAATACGCCCGATCGGGCACGAGCTGCACCCCCTCGACGCCCGCTCTCAGCACGACGTCGCTCTCTCTAGGGTGTGCCCCCCGGGAGTTCATCGCCTGCGGTCGACCGGGAGACGGCAACCCGGCTTCATGCCCCAATCCTGCAGCGCGCCGGCGGGGCGCTCAACGTGAGGGCCGAAGCCGGCTCGCCGTGCTCAGGAGGCGGCGCCGACTGCAAGCTCGGCCGGATGGACGATCCGCAGACCGTCACTCGACTCGTCGACGTCGAAGGTGACCGTATCGCCTTCCAGGACCCGCCCGGAGAGGACCTCCTGGGCCAGCCGGTCCTCGATGGTGGTCTGGATCAACCGGCGCAGCGGGCGGGCGCCGAACACCGGGTCGAAACCAGTGAGGGCGAGCCACTCCTTGGCCCCAGGAGTCGCCTCGACGGTGATCCGGCGGTCGGCCAGACGCTGGTTGAGGCGGTGCAGGCTGATCTCGACGATCTTGGCCAGCTCCTCGGTGCCGAGGGCTTCGAAGAGCACGACCTCGTCCAGCCGGTTCAAGAACTCCGGCTTGAACGCCTGCCGCACCACACCCATCACGGCGTTGCGCTTGGTCTCCGCGTCGAGCGTCTGATCGGCCAGGAACTGCGAGCCCAGGTTGGAGGTCAAGATCAAGATGGCGTTGCGGAAGTCGACCGTCCGGCCCTGCCCGTCGGTCAGCCGGCCGTCGTCGAGGACCTGAAGCAAAATGTCGAAGACCTCGCTGTGGGCCTTTTCGACCTCGTCGAGCAGCACCACCGCGTACGGACGGCGTCGGACCGCCTCGGTGAGCTGACCGCCCTCCTCATAACCGATGTAGCCCGGGGGCGCACCGACCAGCCGGGCGACCGAGTGCTTCTCGGAATACTCACTCATGTCGATCCGGACCATGGCGTGATCGTCGTCGAACAAGAACTCGGCCAGCGACTTCGCCAGCTCCGTCTTGCCCACACCGGTGGGGCCGAGGAAGAGGAAGGAGCCGGTCGGGCGGTTGGGATCGGAAAT
>DASQUD010000319.1:0-10252 GCA_035641455.1 Propionibacteriaceae bacterium
CACCGGGGCTGGCCGCGTCGGCCTCGGTCAGGGCAGCCAGGAGGCCGGGTTTCAGATCAGTCAGCGCGCGGACTTCTTCGAGGCCGAGGTCGGGCTGGAGACCACGCTCAATCGGCCGATCATCAACACTCGGGACGAGCCGCACGCGGACGCCAGCCGACATCGCCGGCTGCATGTGATCACGGGGGACGCGAACTCGGCCGAGATCGCCACGTACCTGAAGGTAGGCGCCGCCTCGTGGGTGTTGCGGGTGATCGAGGCGGGCCAGTTCGAGGGCGATTGTCGGCTGGAGGCACCGGTGGTGGCCATGCGGACGGTAAGCCGAGACCTCGACTGCGGTCAGCCGTTGACCCTGACCGACGGTCGGGCCATGACGGCTGTCGACCTTCAAGAGATCTATCTGGACAATTGCCGCCGACACTACGAGGGCGTAGCTGAAGATCTGAGTGAGTCCGCTCGAATCGAGGCCAAGGATGTTTTCACCCGTTGGCAGGAGTGCCTCGACGCATTGCGCACCGACCCCTTCACCCTGGCCGATCAGCTGGACTGGGTCGCCAAGCTCAAGTTGATGGAGTCCTATCGCGAACGCGACCACCTGGGCTGGAACGCGCCGAAGCTCGCCCTCATCGACCTGCAGTACGCCGATGTGGACCCGCGGCGCAGCCTTTATGCGGCGCTGGTCGCCAAGGGAAAGATCCGCCGCTTGATCACCGACGACGAAATCGAGCGGGCCCGGAATCATCCGCCCGAAGACACTCGCGCCTACTTCCGCGGGCGAGTGATGGAAAAGTTCGGCGCTGCCGTGGTGGCCGCGTCGTGGGACTCCGTAATTTTCGACGTACCAGATCGCCCTGCCTTGCAGCGGGTTCCACTACTCGACCCGCTGCGCGGAACCAGGGAGCAGGTGGGCCAGATGCTCGACGAGTGCGAAACCGTTACCGACCTCTTTGCCGCCCTGGGCCGCTAGACCGGCAGAGCCTCCGCGGGGGACCTGCTGCGCCCCGCAATGGCCCTGCCTCGGCTAGACCGCTCGTCCGGCGAACGCGGGTCGCGAAGCGGGACCGCTGTGGCGGCCGCAAGCCGACTTCGACCCTCGTACGTCGACCTTGACCCGCATGGACGAGGGTCGAGGTTAGGCGCGGGGGTCACAGTTGCAGCCGTATAACCCGAACCGCGGAGTGGCGTGAGTCAGAGGGTTGTCGGCCCTCATGGTTAGGCTGGGAGAAAGAAGGGAGGAACGCGGACATGCCCGAGTCAGAACAAAGCCAACGCAAGACAAGGCGAGCCGAGGAGCGTGAGGTCGAAGACGTCGCACCGGCCGACAGCAGCCACAAGGCGGAGCTGGACTCAGAGGTCGACTCCCTGCTGGATGAGATCGACGACGTGCTGGAGGTGAACGCGGAGGAGTTCGTCCGCTCGTTCGTCCAGAAGGGCGGCCAGTGAGCGACCGCTCGTCCGCGGTCGGCTTGACCGCGGACTTCCTGCGCACCGACAGCTCATCGTTCGCCGACTTCGCCGCCCGTGTCGCGCCGAATGTGTTACCGAGTCAGCGGAACGGGTCGGCCGGTGCCGGAGATCTTGTCCCGCAGGGCACCACCATTGTGGCGGCCACCTTCCCCGGTGGAGTGGTGGTGGCTGGCGATCGGCGGGCGACCATGGGCAACATCATTGCGCAGCGGGACATCGAGAAGGTCTATCCGGCCGACGAATTCTCGATCATCGGGATCGCCGGTGCGGCCGGCATCGCCGTAGAGATGGTCGGGCTTTTCCAGGTGGAACTGGAGCACTACGAGAAGATCGAGGGAGCACCGCTCTCCCTGGTGGGCAAGGCCAACCGGCTCGCCACCATGATCAGGATGAACCTTCCGCTCGCAATGCAGGGTCTGATGGTGGTCCCTTTGTTCGCCGGCTGGGACGCGGCGGCCGAGGAAGGACGCATCTTCTCCTACGACGCGACCGGCGGCCGGTACGAAGAGCACGCCTTCTTCTCGGTCGGCTCAGGAGCGGTCTTCGCTCGCGGCTCGCTGAAGAAGCTCTATCGGCAGGACCTGGAGGCCGGTGAGGCCACGATGGCGGTCATCCAGGCGCTCTACGATGCCGCGGACGACGACTCAGCGACAGGCGGTCCCGATCTGACCCGCAAGATCTTCCCGGTGGTCCTCCTCGCCACGGCCGAGGGCGTGCACCGGATCAACGATGCCCAGATCGGCGATTTGGTCGGCCAGGTGATGGCCAGTCGGATGGAGCGCCCGGACGGACCGGGAGCAGCTTTGACGTGAGCATGCCGTTCTACGTTGCCCCCGAGCAGCAGATGAAGGACCGCGCTGACTTCGCCCGTAAGGGCATAGCCCGGGGCCGATCGGTAGTGGTGTTGCACTATGCCGACGGAATCCTGTTCGTAGCGGAGAACCGTTCTCAGGCGCTGCATAAAGTCAGCGAGATCTACGACCGGATCGGGTTCGCCGCTGTCGGCCGCTACAACGAGTTCGAGAACCTCCGGACGGCCGGCATCCGCTACGCGGACCTGCGCGGTTACAGCTATGACCGCACCGATGTCACCGGCCGCGGACTGGCCAACGCGTATGCGCAGTTGCTCGGCACGATTTTTTCCTCTGGCGGTGAGAAGCCGTATGAGGTCGAGATCATCGTGGCCGAACTCGGTGCTGCGCCTGAACTTGATCAGATCTACCGGCTCACCTACGACGGCTCCGTCGCCGACGAGGAAAATTTCGCGGTGATGGGCGGGTCAGCGGAGGCCATCGCCGACGTGCTGAGCAAGGGCTTCGAGCGGGGACTCGGGTTGGCCGCGGCGACCAAACTAGCTGTGCGGGCGCTGGCCTCCGACGGCGGCGGGAATGGCCAATCGAGAACACTGGAAGTGGATGCGCTGGAAGTAGCGATCCTCGACCGTACCCGGGCGCTGCCCCGGAAGTTCCGCCGTATCGAGGGAGACCGCCTCTCCGCGCTGATGACGGAGGACATCGAGCCCTCAGATCCGGGTCACGTGCAACCGCCCACCTTGCCACCGGAGCCGGCGGTGACCGAAACAGAGTTACCGCCGACCTCCGCGGCCGACCCGAATCCGGTTGACGGTCAACCGCAAGAGCCACAGAATCCTGGCTCGTGACCGTTACGGAGTCAGCCGCCCCCGGCAAGACCGCCGAATCTACCGCCGGGGAGCCGGAGGTCGCTGTCGTCATCGGAACCGGCCTCATCGGGGCGTCCATCGGTTGCGCACTGACAGCTGCCGGCTACCGGGTGCATCTGCGAGACCACAAGATCAGCCACGCGCGCGTCGCCGCCAGCCTGGGCGCGGGCGTCATTGAGGCGCCACGGACGGCGGATGTCGGTGTGGTCATCGTGGCCGTTCCACCGACGTCGATCCCCGATGTCGTCGGCCACGCGCTGCGCACATACCCGGCGGCCGCCGTGACCGATGTCGGATCCGTCAAGGCCGGCGTTCTGGACACGCTCTGGGAACGCGACATACCTCTCGAGCGCTACGTCGGCTCTCATCCGATGGCTGGTTCGCAGCACTCCGGCCCGGTGACGGCCCGGGCCGACCTCTTCGAGGACCGCAGCTGGGTCATCACGCCACATCGCCGTTCGCTGCCGGCCGCCGTACAGCGCGTCTCTCGGGTGGTGCAGGCCTGCCGGGCGCGCAAGGTCGTCATGGACGTTGAAGATCATGATGCAGCTGTGGCCCGTGTCTCCCACTTGCCGCATCTGATGTCGGTGCTGATGGCCGGCCACCTGAACGCCGTTCCGGCGGAGGATCTGGTGCTCGCGGGACAGGGCTTGCGTGACGTCACCCGGGTTGCCGCAAGCGACCCGGACCTTTGGGAACAAATCCTCGGAGCGAACTCCGCTGCAGTGCTGATGGAGCTGCATCAAGTGCGCGATGAGCTCGCCGCCATGATCAACGCGATCGAGGCCGTGCCAAGGTCGGAATCACTTCGCTTGCACCTAGAACGAGGGGTAGCCGGGACGCAGAAGATTCCCGGCAAGCACGGGGCCCGCCAGGTCGCGTATAGCCAGGTGGTGGTGGAGATTCCGGACCAGCCTGGTGCACTGGGTCGTTTGTTCTCCGATGTGGGAGCGGCCGGAGTCAATGTGGAGGACATCTCGATCGAGCACGACCAGGTGCGCCAAGTGGGATATCTGGCGTTGTCGGTCGCTCCGGACCGTGCTACGGACTTGGCTGACCTGATGACCAGCCGAGGTTGGAGCGTCGCCTGACCATCGGCGAGCGACGCTGGTGCGTGGGCGTGTCCCGCGTGCCCGGTAAGGTGTGCACGTGTCTGAGGGGCAGGCAAGCGAGGTGAGCGGCGACGGTACCCAGCCGCTCGTCATCGCCATCGACGGGCCGAGCGGCTCGGGCAAGTCGAGCACGGCGCGAGGCGTCGCTCGCCGGCTCGACCTGGCGTTCCTCGACACCGGCGCGATGTATCGGGCGATCACCTGGCTGGTGCTGCATGAGCGGCTGGACAGTGCCGATGAGTCCGCTGTCGCGCGGCTTGCCCATGAGGCCGAGCTGACCATCAACACCGATCCCGACGCGCCGACCGTGGCCGTCAACGGGCATGACGTGACTGCCGCCATACGAGATCCGGACGTGTCATCGGCGGTGAGCGCGATTGCGACCAATCTCGACGTCCGCCGTGAGCTGGTGAGCCGGCAGCGTCAGCTCATTACCGCCGCCACGCGGGGCATCGTGGCTGAAGGTCGTGACATCACTACCGTCGTGGCCCCTGACGCACAGATCCGCGTGCTGCTCGTGGCGGATCCCGCTGCTCGGGTTGCTCGTCGCCATGCCGAGTTGGGCGAGCGGATTGATGCTGCCGCGGTGACCGACCAAGTGATCCGGCGCGATTATGACGATTCCACCGTGGCTCAATTTCACTCGGCTGCGCCCGGCGTCGTCGTCCTCGATTCGACTTTGCTCAGCCTGGAGGAGGTCATCGACGCGATCTGCGCACTCGTTCCGGAGTCTCACGCGCATCGTCTCGACTCTGCCAATCTGGCTGGGGCTGGGGAGGACATGGCACGGTGATCGCCGGGGTCAGCCCCGACCTGCCACATACCGCGCATCTGCCGGTCAGCAAGGAGCTGGGCCTTCAGCTTCTCAAGCCAGTCGCAGCGGCCATTATCCGCAGCTACTGGCAGGTCCGTTTGCACGGCGAGGCACACGTTCCGCCCACCGGCCCGGTCATCCTCGCGGCGAATCACATTGGCTTGCTCGACGGCCCAGTGCTCGTCGCGCTCACCCCGCGACTGACGTTCGCATTGATCAAGCACGAGCTGTTCACCGGCGTCCTCGGTCGGTTCCTGGCCCGTGTGGGTCAGATATCGCTGAACCGGCGGGCGATCGATACTGCTGCGATCACCCGGGCCATCCAGATCCTTCGTGCAGGTGACGTGCTGGTTGTCTTTCCCGAGGGATCCCGTACGGGCGGCGAAGTGACCTACGCACGCGGGGGAGCGGCATACCTCGCGATGGTCACCGGTGCGCCGGTTGTACCCGTTGCCCTGCTCGGTACTCGCGAGGTCGGTCACACGCGAGGTCGGTTGCCGGGCCGTCGCCGGCCCATCCATGTGGTGTATGGGGAGCCGATCGCCGTGCCGCGCTCAGACTGGCCTCGGCGAAAGGCCGCGGTGGCGAACTGGACTGAGTTTCTACGGTCTCGGCTGGCCGCACATGTGATGGCCGCTCAAGGGCTGACAGGGCTACCCTTGCCAGGGCCTGCCATGCGCAAGCTCTAGGTCCTTGCCGCGCCCACACCTCCTGAATCGACCGAGATGATCAACGACGTGCGCCTGCCGCCCGAAAGTCCCGCCGACCTCGTCCCACCAGTGGTGGCCGTGGTCGGCCGGCCGAACGTCGGCAAGTCAACGCTGGTCAACCGGATCATCGGCCGCCGGGAGGCCGTCGTGCAGGAGCTCCCGGGAGTGACCAGGGACCGGGTCTCCTATGACGCCAACTGGAACGGTCGCTCATTCGTGGTCGTCGATACCGGAGGGTGGGCACCGGACGCGAAGGGCATGGCAGCCCAGATCGCCGAGCAAGCGGAGCTCGCCATTTCGGCTGCAGATGCCGTCGTCTTCGTCGTCGATGCCACCGTCGGAACGCAAGACGAAGACGAGGCGGTGGTGCAGGTACTCCGGCGAAGCAACAAGCCGGTGGTGCTGGCGGCGAACAAGGTCGACGACCAACGTACCGAGGCCGAAGCGGCGACCATGTGGAACCTCGGACTAGGCGAGCCATACGCTGTCTCAGCCCTGCATGGGCGGGGGAGCGGCGACCTCCTCGACGCCATTCTGGTCGCCCTTCCGGAGGCGCCGCCGGAACCTGAAAGAGCCGAACGGGGTCCGCGACGGGTCGCCATCGTCGGCAAGCCGAACGTCGGGAAGTCGAGCCTGCTGAACAAGCTGGCCCGCCAGCAGCGGGCCGTCGTGGACGAAGTCGCCGGAACCACCGTTGATCCGGTGGATGAACTGGTGGCGGTCGACGGCCAGATCTATCGCCTTATTGACACAGCAGGCATCCGCCGCCGGGTCAAGGAGGCATCGGGCCACGAGTATTACGCAAGCCTGCGGACTCGGGGCGCGATTGAGCGCGCGGAGGTCTGCGTGGTCGTGATCGACGCAAGCGAGCCGGTGACCGAGCAGGATCTGCGCATTCTCAGCTCCGTCGAGGAGGCCGGTCGAGCGCTCGTCGTTGCCTTCAACAAGTGGGATCTGACCGACGACGAACGGCGTCGCTATCTGGGTCGGGAGATCGAGCGCGATCTGGTCCAGTTCCAGTGGGCGGCCAAAATTAACATCTCGGCAACGACGGGCCGGCACGTCGACCGGCTGGGCTCGGCGATTGAGGAAGCTTTGCAGAGTTGGGGATCGCGAATCTCGACGGGCAAGCTCAACGCCTTCCTCGGGCGCATTGTCGCTGCACATCCACACCCTGTCCGAGGCGGCAAGCAGCCGAGGATCCTGTTCGGCACCCAGGCCCAGATCGGACCGCCGACCTTCGTGCTGTTCACTTCTGGCCAGGTGGAGGCGGGTTACCTCCGGTTTGTCGAGCGGAAACTCCGGGAGGAGTTTGGCTTCGTCGGCACTCCCGTGCACGTGGAGGTCCGAGCCCGCGAGAAGCGGAAGGGGCGTTGAACCTCGCGACCGGGGCTCGTTGAGGTCTAGCTGTCAGTCTGTGCTGACGTCGTACGACGACCTCCAGCCACTGACCGAGTTGCGATCGCTCTTGAGGAAGATGCCAACGTGACTGCGTCCTCATAGATCGGCGCGGAGACGGCGAAGCCGACCGATGAATGCGAGTAGCCGCCGAGGAGGCAGGATGTCGAGTCAGCAGCGCGTTTACGGTGACCCGGGCACGCAGGTGTGTACGCCATATGGATCGATCCGAACTCACGCTCACGAGGCGAGCAGTCCAGCGCACCACGCAACCGAGTCTGCCCAACGAAGAGGGCTCTGGGCTCTTGATCGTGGCTCGATAGGAGTGGTCCGAATCAACTGCATTCGGACTGCCCCATCCGTCTAGTAGAGTTCCCCCTCGTGGCTGCTGCTCATCGAGCAGCGCGACGGGCTGTGGCGCAGCTTGGTAGCGCACTTGACTGGGGGTCAAGGGGTCGCGAGTTCAAATCTCGCCAGCCCGACAAGCGAAACACCTTGTCAGAGCTGATTTGGACGCTTGTGTGCAGGCCGTCCAAGCCTCGGCAAACGGGTTTGACCGCGCGGCTACCGCGCGATGTCGCCTTCGGGTGTGATCGCCGGCCTTAATCTTCGGGCCTTCGGTGGTGCGGAGGAACCATGGCAGGCCGTCGTACCAAGCGCTCCGACGGGCGCTTCTGCCTCAACATCACCATCGAGAACGCGGACGGAACCAAGCGGCGAGTCTACTTCTACGGCCGCACCCAAGCCGATGCCAAGGCCAAGGTCGCGGCGGCCCGCGAGCGAGTCGGCCACGGCGAACCGGTCCGGGATGCGACCCGGACCCTCGGACATCACACGCGTGCTGCTGCACATGGAGCAGGCTCGGCACCGGCCCAGCCACCGTAGTTGGCCACTCGTCGGGCACATTGATCGTGTTGCAGCTGGCGCAGGATCGACCCGACTTGGTGCGGAGGCTGGTGCTGTGCGAGCCCTCACTCCTAGACCCGCTTCTCGACCCGGCCGATGTAGCTGAGAACCACGCCATGTTTGAGCAAGCGTTTGGTGCGGTAATGGCTGCGACGGCCCAGGGGGACCGGCGCGGGGCCTACGACGCCTTCATGGGCGCCGTTTGCGGGCCAAACCATCGCGACGTCGTAGCCGAGGTGCTTGGCCCTGACGGGCTCGCTCGCGCCGAGCGGGACTCGACCTTCTTCTTCACCAACGAGACGTCCGCGATCAACGGCTGGACTCCCGTCGACCTCACAGGAATCGCCGCGCCCGTTCTACTCGTCGCTGGCGGCGAGATCTTAGGGGTAACCCATCGCATGGTCGGCCGACTCGCCGGACTTCTGCCTGACGCCCAGGTCGCGACGATCGCCGGCGCCACCACCTGCTGCCGCTCACCCATCCCGCCGAATTGGCCGATATCATCACGTCGCGAAGCGGCTCCCCCGCCCAGTAGTTCCACGCATGAACCGCGTAACTTGTACGGCTAACCGCACCCAGATCTTGCCTTCCGCTGGCCTTTCACGCCCGCATCCTCGAAGACCCCGCACCGGAGGGCAGCGCGGGAAACAACCTGTTCGCTAGCAGCTGGACCTGTGGCCTCGGCTAGGACAAATCCCCCGGGGTCGCCGACCCGGAACAACACCTATCAGGTGATATGCCAGAGGATGATCTCGTGCGTATGCCGGGCCTTGTCCGACCCCCGGAAGTCCACGCTGTAGTCCCGGCCTCCGACGCTCACCGCGATCGAAGAGGAGGAGAAGTGCTTGCCCATCATGGATTTGTCGCTCACGTAAGACACCGCCGTCACCTCTGAGTACGGGACGCTGGTCAGCGCCGTTCTCTTGCCGACGAAGGAGTTGTCCTGGAGGATCACCCAACCCGTCAGCAGACTCCACAACGTGCCTGGACATCACGTCTAGGGGTCAGGACGTAGGCGGGGACCGGTTGCGGCTACGGGCTGGTCTCGCGCGATGCGACGGCCGGCGATCGCGAAGGCGAAGATGACCGGGAGGGCCGCATTCCCTAGCGAGGTGACCTGGACGATGCCTATGAGCAGCGGAATGCACAGGGCGAGCAGCCAGGCCGTGCTACGCGGCCGGAAGCGGTCGCGCAGCAGGACGATGCCAAGCACGGTTGACCCGAGCAAGCTGATCAACAAACCGGGGACGCTGAGCAGCAGGAACGATTGCTCGGTCCACGGGGTGTAGTAGTCGCCGAATACCGACAGCGTGGCGATCACGTACCCGGTCAGGGCAACCCGCCAGACCCACTTCTCGAGGCCGGCAGGCCGCCGACGCTGCTGCACGACGAACGCGCAGAGGGTGAAAGCGGCGAAAACGGGAAGCCAAATCTTGCCGTACGTCAGGTAGACGGTGTACGGGTCCGACCAGTCAAGCAATGGGCGGAGCACATGGGAGGCGGGTACTGACCACGCCCGGGTAAGCGGCTGGTTCAGATCTTCCTTCCCATCCGTCGTCGCGTGCCGAGCCAGAGCGTGCAGTTCGCCCACCACTAGGCCAACCCATGCCATGATCCAGGCGAAGCGGCCGATTAGCCGCTGGGCCGCAGGAGATGTCAGCAGCAGTACTCCCCTCACAGAGCCACGTTGACGTTTTCGTCGGACGGTACTTCAAGCCAGCAAGACGATACTGTGGTTCACCCAGGCCTGTAGCGAGTGACAGATTGAGTGACAGCAAGCCTGCTGACGCCACTCCCTCCACGGACTCGCGCGGACGCACTGGAGCGTTGGACGGGCATCCGGGCCAGACATGCCTGGCCGGATGGCATGGAAGAAGTCAGCTTTCGAATTCCCAAGCTCCATGCAGGCGAATATGTGCTGACCAGGCGCGACGGTCATTCAGTAGATGACTCACTTCCAGGTCGTTATGACTCATAGGCTCAAATTTGTGCCGCAACGCCGTGTCATCAGGCACTACGCGCCAAGGCACAGCTGACGCAGCTCAGCGGCTGGCGAGCTCGCGGAACCGGTCAATAGCCCTGCCCCGCACCGCGCTGCCGTGACCGAACACGGCCACCTCGAACTCCAGCCCTGCCAGACGGACAACGCTGGCTTTCGCGGCGG
>DASQUD010000320.1:0-4267 GCA_035641455.1 Propionibacteriaceae bacterium
CGCCCAGGTCAGACCCCTAACGGCGCCTTCCGGCATCGGCGCACCTCCTCCGACCCCTGCATTCGTCCCGCCGACTGCGGTACGGACACAGTCCAGTCATCATTCTGGCGCAGCTGGATCGGCGAACCCGATCCTTCATCAAGCTGACGACTCCATTCGCCATGCCTGCTCCTCGCTGAATCTCAGCAAAGGTCGACGGGAACAGCACCGGCCTGAACGCGATCTCTACCCGTCTTGCAGGCGGCGTCTGATCCGCTCACGTGGCGTGGATAGAGTCGGCGCACAACTCGAGAGAACTCGCAGGGAGCGCGGTGCCGAAGGTCCAGACCAGGCAGGTACACCCGTTTACCGGTATTCGCGCACCTGAGATTCGGCTCCTCATCGTGGTCTCGCTGCTGATCTCGGCCGCAGTATTCGTCTCATCGAGAGTCCAGACCCCGCCGCTGGTTCATTCCATCGCCTTGTTCGGTCACCTGGCGTCACTTGTCGTCGGCTTCGGTTCTGTGGTGGGGGTCGACTACTTCGGGCTGCTTTGGTTTCTGCGCCGGATCCCGCTCGAGACGATGTTGCTGCAAGCCGATCGGATGTCGCCGCTGATCTGGCTCGGGCTTGGCGGGCTCGTCGTGACCGGCGCCTTCATGGAACCGCAGCTCGGAGCACCGTTGACACTGATCAAGATGGGCTGTGTCGTCGGAGTAGGGATCGTCGGTGTGCTGGCTTTGTCAACCAAGCGAACGATGATGCGGCAGATGCCGAGGGTCACTGCCTCGGTGCTGATCCGCGGCTTGTTCCTGGCCGCGACGTCTCAAGCGTTGTGGTGGTCCACAGTGCTGATCGGCTTCTTGAACATGACCTCCACGTCCTGATCACCGGGCGTCCCGGAATGAGCAGATCCTCTCGGTGCGCGTCGCAATCGCTGGGCCGCGACCACGCTCGTTACCAGCAGCCCCACCCCGAGGACGGCGGTGACCGAGGCCATGGCGTGCTGCCACCATGTCCACTGCAACTCGAGGTCCGCGCCGTTCGGCAGTCGCCGCAAAGGTGCGGGAACTATCGGGAGCTGCGCGACGACCCAGCCGACAAACACCCAGGCCCACACGACAAGCACTGTTGGCAGGCGAACGCGCCTGGAACTGGCGTCGCTACCAATGAGGCATACCGCCAACGGCACGACCCAGACGAAGTGGTGCAACCACGAGACCGGCGAGGCCAGCAGTCCCGCGATTCCGCACAGCGTCACCGCCAAGCCGACGTCCCCGAGGCGGTGCCAGAGCATCGAAGCCCAGACACCCACTAAGGCGACCACGGCTGACAAGCCCAGCCCGATCATCGCCGGCGCTGGACCCGGGTTGAGGATTCGTACGACGTCAGCCATCACCGACTGATTCGTGTAGTAAATGAGGCTGTGACCCAGCCCGGTGTCGCCGCCCGCGAGGCGCGTCCAGAAGTCGATCGACGGCCCTGGGACCACCACCAAGCTGGCGACCGTAACGGCGACTGCAGTGACAACGGCGGCGACGGCGGCGCGCCAGCGACGAACGGCAATCAGGTAGATCACAAAGATCGCCGGCGTGAGCTTGACCGCAGCCGCCAATCCGGTCAACACGCCGGGAGGCAGGATGCGTCGCCGTATCACCGCTGGACCGGGCACCAGATCAAGAACAACGAGCGCCATCAGGAAAATGCCCGGCTGGCCGAAGGCAAGCGTCTCGCTTATCGGGTCGACAAAGTACACACATGCTGCGCCGAAAAGGCTAAGTCGCCATCCGCTCAAACCGAGGCGATGCAACACCGCCAAAACGGCCAATACGCCGGTGACCGTCCAACCAATCTCTACCGCCGCGCTCGGCAGCAGGGTCAGCGGTACCGCCAACAATGCGGCAAAGGGCGGATAGAGGAACGGCAGGGGGCTTGGTAACGCGTAGAAGTCGCCGCCTTCCAGCAGCGTCGCGCCGGCGAGCCGATAGACATCGAGATCCACCATGTGCGCGCGCCAGGGAATCAACGTGCCGCCGACGAACGTGGTCGCGGCCATCCAGAGCCCGACCACGATCGGCAGCACACAAACAGCCAAGCCGCGACCAAAAGCCGCTAACCCGCGGCTTCCAGAACTGCCCTGGCGAGCAGTGGCGGTCCGCGTCGAGTCGGCCGTCGTGCCGTCTGTCACTGGCCGAGCCAAGCCTGGATCGTCTGACCAACTCCGGACTCATGATTACCGGGGACCACGGTGAACGTCCCGTCCAACAACAACGGGTGCGCATTGGACACCACGTATGGCATGCCGGCCCAGGACAGCATGGCCACATCATTCGGCATGTCACCGAAGGCGGCAACGTCCCTGGCCTCGACACCGAGTCGGACACAGAACCGCTGCAGCATGGACGCCTTGCTTACTCCCGGCGCGCTGATCTCCACCAGCCCGATGTCATGGCTAGCTGAGTGTGTGGCTGTCAGCAGGTCCCCGAGAATGGCGCGGATGCGCTCCAGTAGATCGTCGGGACGGATGTCGACGTGCCGAATCAACATCTTGACGAATACTTCGTCGCGCACGATCTGCTCAGCCGGCCCGCTGAAGATGGCCGGGTCGCCGCCCTGATCCAAGGGCCAGCTGGCGTATGCCGGCTCGTAGCCGAAGCGGGTTCCGGACTCAAATGCGAAGGCGACACCCGGCACAGCTGCTCGTACGAGACTCACCGCTTGGAGCGCCGCGTCGCGGTCGATGCAGATCCGATCGAGCAGCTCACCGGCGCCCAGGTCGTACAGGGCCGCGCCATTACTGGCGATCACGATCGGGTGTGCGCCGGGAAGGTCACGGATCACATCGAGCCACCGCACCGGCCGGCCGGTGGCGAAGACCACAGGAATGCCTGCCTGCTGAGCGGTGGCAACGGCCGCCGAATTGAGTTCGCTAACCGAGCCGTCGGGGGAGAGGAACGTGCCGTCGAGGTCCGTCACTATGAGCCGCGGCAGGGAGTGGCTATCGGTCATCACCAGCCCGGACACTACAGGCGTGAGCGGGGTGAGTTGGTCACTCCTGATGATCCGGAGCTGTCCGGTGTCGGCTCGCCTCCGCTGGTCTCGGTGCCGGAGGGGGATGGCGACCCGGAGCTGTTAGGCGAGCCGGAACCGGGCGAGGGCGAGCCTGAATCGCTGGGCGACGGCGTCCCGGACGACGGGGATCCCGACTCCGGTGAGCCGGAGCCGGACTGCGGCGAGCTCGATTGTGGCGGTGGGCTGCCTGACTGCCCGGTCGGCGGTGGCGGGGACTGCGGCGGCTGGTTGCGAAAGATCAAGATGGCGATCAACACCGCGAGCGCAGCCAGCAAGATCATCAGCAGCCAGGAGACCAAGATCGTCCGCCACCCGGCGCGGTCGAAACGTCCAGGCCAGGGCAGCGGCCACAACCGCGTCAGTCCGGGCTTCACCTTGTCGATCCAGTAATGCCGGTAACCAGGTCCCGCCGGGCGGCCAAGCGGAGCCAGCGTGGCCAGCTCAACCTCGTCCAGGATTCGCGCCGCCTCGTCCGCGGCGGCCGCTGATCCGTCGTAAGCCAGGGCCACCCACGGGGCGACGATCCGGTCGTCGGGAGCAGTGGGGTCACCATCGTCGGCGCGGTACTTACGACCAAGTCGGCCGAAGTCCTGGCCGTGACCACCGCGGGCCAGCACCGAGTCGATATGCATCGCATTGACCACGCCGGCGATTCGATCTCGGGCAGCAGGATCCGCTGCCGCACCCTGCGATAACAAGATCACCATGGCGGGCTGGCTCGCCGCGTCCTGGCCCGCGACTCCAGGCTCCGTCCCGCTGTGCGCGGTGAACGCGACGCCCGCCGGAGTGGCATGAAGTCGAGCATCGAGCCAGAAGTCGCCAATTCGAGGGGGATCCTCCGCCAGCAGCGGGCTCACGGGGACGTAGCCGCGGCCGTCACCCCAGGGGGGATCAGGCGACTCGGGCGTCGTCATGGTTCCTCGATCTCGTCGGCGATGCTCGCGGCCGGGCGGTGGCAACCAGTCCGGCGAAGCAGGTGCGAGTCTATTCGCGCCAGTCGACGGTCTCATGGCCAGCGCACAGCAGCGACAAAGGATTGGTGAACGACGAATCTGCGAGAATTGGGTCCCTCGTGCAGGATTGACGGGACGCCTGAACGATCGCTGTCAGGCCACGACCACAGGAGACGTCGAGTGAGCAGTCCCTCCTACGGCCCACCCGGCTCATCGGTGGGCGATCGAGCGCAGCCGGGACAAGGCACCAACGGAGGCCAGCC
>DASQUD010000321.1:0-3611 GCA_035641455.1 Propionibacteriaceae bacterium
CGAGGCGCGCTATGAGTAGTTGTTGCGCGAGCGTCGCGAGCCCCAATCATCGTCGCAGCGAGGTGTGTCGATGAATTGGCACAATCCGCGCGTCTCGTGGTCGGATCTGGAACGCCAGATGTCGGGCCGGCCGGAGAATCGGCGCCCACCCAGTCTGGAATATGCCGAAGACGACAGCGCACCAGGCTTCTCACGCAAGCGACCCGCGTACGCGCCGACGGCCTTGCCCGAGCGGCCGGAAGAGCCGTTCGTGCCGTACGCGGAGCTGCACTGTCACAGCGACTTCAGCTTCCTGGATGGGGCCAGCGATCCCGAAACCTTGATCGAGGAAGCGGTACGGCTGAGCTTGACCGGGCTGGCCATCACTGACCATGACGGGTTCTACGCGGCGTCCCGGTTTGCGGAGGCCTCGGCGGCCTACGACCTGAAGACCATCTACGGCGCCGAGTTATCGCTAGATCTGACCACCCCCCAAAACGGCATCGCCGACCCCCAGGGGCAGCACTTGCTCGTCCTGGCTCGTGGTGTCGAGGGCTATCACCTGTTGGCCGCGGCGATCACTGAGGCGCAGCTGCGAGGTGACGAGAAGGGCCGGCCGCTGTACGACCTCGAGGAGCTGGGCGAGCGCAGCGCAGGCCAGTGGATGATCTTGACCGGTTGCCGGAAAGGCCACGTCCGGTCGGCTATGACTGCTCGCGGCATCGGAGCAGCGGCGGCCGAACTGGGTCGCCTGGCCTCCTTGTTCGGCCATGATCACGTCGCAGTCGAGATCACCGATGCTGGTCTGCCGACCGACTCGGTGACCAACGATGCTCTGGCGGCGCTGGCTGCTGATCATGGTCTGCCCTTGGTGGCGACCAACAACGTGCACTACGCAACTCCAGACCAATACCGACTCGCCTCCGCCATGGCCGCAGTGCGAGGCCGCAGAGGCCTGGCGGAGATGGACGGCTGGCTGCCGGTGCCTGGGGCACACCTGCGCTCGGGACACGAGATGGCTTCGCGTTTCACCCGATTTCCCGGAGCGGTAGCTCAATCCGTACGGATCGCGGGGGAGTGTGCGTTTTCGCTCCGGCTGGCCAAACCTCGGCTGCCCAAACTCGACGTTCCGTCTGGCCACACCCCGATCAGCTGGTTGCGGGAGCTGGCCCGGGAGGGCGCCGACGAGAGGTATGCGGACTGTCGCGAAGTCGCCGAGGAACGCCTGCAACGCGAATTGGCGGTGATCGAAGAGAAGGACTTCCCGGGCTACTTCCTGATCGTCCATGACATGGTGGCCTTCGCCCGGGAGAAGGGGATTCTCTGCCAGGGCCGGGGGTCGGCGGCCAACTCGGTGGTCTGCTACGTACTCGGCATCACCGCGGTGGACCCGATCTTGTTCGAGTTGCCCTTCGAGCGGTTCTTGTCCGCGAGCCGCGAAGAGGAACCGGATATCGACGTCGATTTTGACTCCGATCGCCGCGAAGAGGTGATCCAGGAGGTCTACCGACGCTACGGGCGCCACAACGCGGCTCAGGTCGCCAACGTGATCAGCTACCGGCCGAAGTCGGCGGTCCGCGACATGGCCAAGGCGCTGGGCTACTCGACCGGCCAGCAGGATGCCTGGTCTACCCAGATCGACACCTACGGAGGCATCCCCGCCGACGGTGATCACGATATCCCCCAGCCGGTCGTCGATCTTGCTGATCAGCTGCTGCGAGCTCCGCGCCATCTGGGCATTCACTCCGGCGGCATGGTGCTCACCGAGCGACCTGTGGGGGAGGTGTGCCCGATCGAGCGAGGCCGGATGGACCAGCGCACCGTCCTACAGTGGGACAAGGACAGCTGCGCCTGGATGGGGCTGGTCAAGTTCGACTTCCTCGGACTCGGCATCCTGGCCGCCATCCAGTACACCCTCGGTCTCGCCGCTAACCGCCTCGGCGAGCGTTGGAGCCTGCACACCATTCCCAAGGAGGAGCAGGGCGTTTACGACATGCTGTGCCGGGCGGACTCCATCGGAGTGTTCCAAGTCGAGAGCCGGGCGCAGGTCGGCACGCTTCCGCGACTGCTACCCCGCCAGTTCTACGACCTGGTGGTGGAGATTGGCCTGATTCGCCCGGGACCGATCCAGGGCGGGGCAGTGCACCCGTACATCCGCCGGGCCACCGGCCGGGAGAAGATCACCTACCTGCACCCGATGCTCGAACCGGTGCTGAGGAGGACGAAGGGGATCCCGCTGTTCCAGGAGCAGCTGATGCAGATCGCCATGGTGATCGGTGGATGTTCCGGGGACGACGCGGACCTGTTGCGGCGCGCGATGGGATCCAAGCGCGGAGTGGAGAAGATCGATCGGCTGCGCACCACCTTGTACGAAGGGATGGCCGCGCACGGGATCACCGGAGACGAAGCTGACGACATCTACGCCCGCATCCAGGCCTTCGCCAACTTCGGCTTCGCCGAGAGTCATGCGATCAGCTTCGCCCTGCTCGTCTATGCCTCATCGTGGTTGAAGCTGCACTATCCAGGCGCTTTCCTGGCCGGGCTGCTCCGGGCGCAGCCGATGGGGTTCTACTCTCCGCAGTCCCTGGTGGCCGACGCCCGCCGGCACGGTGTCCGGGTGCTGCGGCCCGATATCGCCATGTCAGGGGTCGACGCTGATTTCGAACCACTGGCTTCGTGCTCAGACCACGTGCGCACGACCGGCATGGACTCCTGCCTGGAACGTACGCAACCCAAGGTCAGCGCATTCGACCGCAATGCGCCAGACCGGACGTGGACCCACCGCCGGGACGGCAACTTCGCCGTCCGGCTCGGGCTGACCGAGGTCCAGGGAATCGGCCGTGAACTGGCCGCCATGATCGTCGCAGAACGTGAGCGCGCCACGTTCTGCGGCCTGAACGACGTCGTCCGCCGAACCGGGCTCAACGTCAAGCAGACTGAAGCTCTGGCTACCGCCGGAGCCTTTGACTGCTTCGGGCTCAGCCGTCGCCAGGCACTGTGGAATGCCGGCTACGGCGACTCACCCGAGACGTTGCCCGGTTCGGCGATCGACGCCGCACCGCCCACACTGCCGGGCATGAGCCCCGTCGAGCTCACCTTGGCCGACCTCTGGGCGACGCGGATCAGCCCGGATGATCATCCGGTGGGCCATCTGCGCTCGATGCTGGACCAGCACGAGATCGTCCGGATTTCCGATCTTGGTCCGGCGTACGCCGACCGCCGGATCCGGGTAGCGGGTTTGGTCACTCATCGACAGCGCCCCTCGACCGCGGGCGGGGTGACATTCCTCAATCTGGAGGACGAATCCGGCATGCTGAACGTTGTCTGTGCCCAGTCGATGTGGCACCGCTATCGTCGGGTGGGCCGCCGGTCCAACGCCATGATCATTCGGGGCAAGATCGAGTACGGGGACGGGGTGACAAATCTGGTCGCTGACCGGCTGGAACCTTTGAGCAGCGTCCTACCCGACGCCGGACGAGCCCTGCAGGCGGCCCATCGTTCCCGCGACTTTCACTGAGCCCTGTTCTTACCTGATGGATGCGCCGCTTGCATCGCACATGGTGTGGACCGCCATCTTCATTGCTTCCGTTCCGCTGGGCGGGCCTGCCATAGACGATCGTTTCCGGGGGGGA
>DASQUD010000322.1:0-41303 GCA_035641455.1 Propionibacteriaceae bacterium
TCAAGAGGTGTATGACGCCATCGGCGAAACGCTGCCCAAGGACGCACGATGGCCTGCACCAGGAGAGCTAGCCGAACAAACCGCCGAGATCGAGGCCTCCGACCAGTTCGACATCGTGGCTGTGGACCACTTCGACTGGACAGTCGACTACACCGCCGAGACGTACATCGACCTCCTACGCACGTTCTCAAATCACATCGCCATGGCTCCGGTTGACCGCGAGCAGCTCTTCACCGAGATTCGGCAGCGCGTAGCACGACGGCCGAGCCGCACGGTACGCCGGGGATGGGGAGCCGACCTACACATTGCCACGAAACGACGCCAACCCTGGCGGACGTCCCGCGCGGACTTGTAAACAGGCGCATGATCTGACCCCAACCTGACCCCAACGAGGCTCTGCCACGACCCGCGTGGACCGTCGTGGATGCACTAGCGCACTTCTTGCTGCACCAAGCCGCTCATGCCTTCGACCTGATAAGGCAGGAGTCAACCGCTCCGGATCCCAGGTCCGGATCGCTAGGCTCCCCGGTGGAGATGCGCTGGCGAATACGCCTGAAGGGCGGAGCGTCCGACTTGGATCGGCTACGTCGTGAGTTGGCGGCCGGGGACGTTGTCGTACTAGAGGACGACCAGGGGACGTACCTCCAGGCGACGGTCTTCGAGTCGTTGAGCGATGGCGATCAGGTCGTGCCCGCCGCGGAAGCCCTGATCATCCGACTCAACGGCATCTTCAGCCTCAGTGGCGGCTACCAGGCAGTCAGCTTTTGGCCGACTTGCTCTCCTCCCGTCAGCCGAGGATCACAAGCCGGCCGGTCACTGCGCCAAGCTTGAGATGTTGCGGCAGTCGGGCAGCAAAGTCGCCGCTTTCAGGCCAGAACCTCGCACACATCGATGATCTTGCCCTGAACGGAATCGATCGTGATCGCAAAGCCTTCGGGCGCCGTCAAGTCTTCCGTGACGGTGAACTGAACATTGCCGACCGTGAGGAACATCCCCAATTCCTCAGTGAACAACAAGTTCCTACCGGTCCCCTTGGTGATTACGGAACCGTCGGGCTGTACGGCATCGTGAAAAGAGCCGGCGATGTTGTAGCGAACACTTTCATCGGTCTCGGTGTTGGTGACGGTGACTTTTTGGCCCGGTCCGACAGTGATAACGCGATCACCGTGCTCGATGACCTTCGTCTTGCCGGTGATCTCCAGCAGAACCGGGAAGTCGCAGACCCCCTCAATCACACCAGTAGCATCGGCAGGCTCCGGTGGCGCGGCCATGGCAGGTGTGAGACCCAGCGCCGACGTGGACATTGCTAGAGCCGCAGCGGTGAGCGCACGCTTCATTGGTATGTCCCCCCAAGATCTGTGGGGACACCCACTTGTCCCCGACGAGCGAAAAGACTTGCAAAGTTTTGGAACATTGTCCAGTGTTGCTAATCGTTGTCCGAAGGGTCTCCGGAGAAGCGCAACTGAAGCTATGCAACGGCCGGTGCCAAAATGCGTGCGCAACTGTGCGCATAGCGAGCACAGGCAGAGCGGCCAACTCCCGGCCTTTCCTAGGGCGCGGACAGGAATAGGTCCAGACCAAGTTGGCGTGAGAGAAAGGCCGCGGCGAGCTGGCCCTTTACGCTGTTGCCGGCTGCATCGAGCCGCGGGGCGAACGTACCCAGCCCGCCCTTGCCGGGGGACACCATCACAATCCCACCACCGATGCCACTCTTGCCCGGCAACCCGATGGTGTACAGCCAGTCGCCGGAGGTTTCATACAGCCCAGCTGTTGCCATCACAACGAGTGCGCACCGGCAGCTCACCTGATCGACGACCTGCTCTCCCGTTAAGGGATTCACGCCACCCGACGCGAGCGTTGCCGCCATCACAGCAAGGTCGCGAGCGCTGACCTTCAGGCAACTTTGCCTGGTATAGAGGTCGACCGTCTCGGCCGAACCGGTTGCTAGCCTGCCATAGCCGAGCAGAAGGTCACCAATGGCGCGATTGATTGAGTTTGTCGCCGAGGCCGAGGCGAAAATCTCCTCATCGATCCGTAGTTCGTGGCCGGCGAAACGGGACAAACCCTCATGGACAAAGCGCCACTTTTCTTCGGTGCTGCCGCCGGGGGCCATGCTTGTAGTCGCGATCGCTCCGGGATTGACCATCGGGTTGGTCCTACCGTCGGGGCGCTCTTCGATGGCGGCCACGGAGTTGAACTTCCTGCCCGTCGCGTTGAGCCCGACAAACTGAGCGACGGTATGAGGAGTGTGCACACTACACATCAGGGCGAACACGAACGGCTTGGCCACGCTCATGATCGAGAACTCGACGTCTGCATCCCCTGCTTCGGCAGTTAGACCCTGGGTATTGGCCACACAGATTCCGAACCTGTCAGGGTCAACAGTCGCGAGTGAGGGATACACGTGTGACAACTCCCCCACGGAGTTGGCCCGGAAGCGCTCATAGGCCTCGTTCACTAAAAGACGCACATGGTCGGCCGGCGGAAGGCTTCCCGTGGAGACATAAGGTGCGCTCACCGCTGGGTCTGTGGTCATTTGATTGAGATCCCTTCGCTGGCTAGGTCGTCGGCCCGATCCGTCTGCTGGCGGCGACTACCTGTGGGGGCTAGTCCAGTGCGCGATGAACTTTCCGAGCTCCCATGCAAGCAGTATGACAACGGTCCAGTTCAGGATCAGTTGGCCATTCGGCACGAGCCAACCGTTACCGAGGAGCGGAAGGATTAAAGCCGGAGATGGCTGAGGTGTGGGGCGATCTCGGTGGCGGCTTCCGTGCCGTACGCCTCCTCAAAGCGAGTGAGGAAGGTGTCGCCGAAGCGATACTCCTGCGTTCCGACCACCTCGATCGCATAGCTCGCCAGCAGAGATCCGACCTGCGCGCAGCGTTCCAGCGACAGCTCCCAAGCGAGCCCCGTAAGAAATCCTGCACGGTAGGCATCGCCCACCCCGGTCGGGTCGACGCGTTCCACCTCTCGCGCGATAGGTATGTGCAGCTCGGGCTCGCCCGCGATCAGAACACTGGACCCCTTGGCACCCCGGGTGATCACCCGCACCGAGACCCGTTCCAGGATTTCCTCATGCGACCAGCCGGTCTTTTGTGTGATCAGGCCGTCCTCGTAGTCGTTGGAGAACAAGTACGTCGCCCCGTCGATGAGCCGTTTGATCTGCGGGCCATGCAGCCAGGCCATTTGCTGGGAAGGGTCCGCGACGAAGTTGAACCGGCGACTGCGGCACTCGTCGGTGTGCCGCAGCATTGCCTCCGGATCGTTCGGAGAAATCACCACCAGATCGAGGCCGCCCGCCCGCTCAGCAATCGGCTGCAGCTCGATCTGGCGCGCCTCTGCCATGGCGCCGGTGTAGAAGGAGCCGATCTGTGCACCGACCGAGTCGGTCGTGCAGATGAATCGAGCGGTGTGCTGGGTTTCCGAGATTCGTATCGGCCAGGTTTGCACCCCGTGCCGCTCTAGCCAAGCGCGATAGTCGGCAAAGTCCTCGCCGACCGACCCCACGAGAAGTGGATCCAACCCCAGCGCAGCTAGCCCGAAACAGATGTTGGGCGCGATCCCACCACGCCGGATCTGCAGGTCCTCGACGAGAAAAGACAGGGATACCCGATCCAGCTGCTCAGTGAGCAGCGACTCCGCGAACCGGCCGGAGAACCTCATCAGGTGGTCCATGGCTATCGAACCGGTGACGGCGATCTGCACGAGGCGAGGTTAACGGCTGCTGCTCCCGCTCGGCTTCCGTCTCGCAGAACCCGACATTCACTCGGCCCGAGAGAATGAGGACAGTAGCCACAAGATCGGCTCATCCATGGCGATCGGACGGCTTCAGCCCCGATGCCCACAGCTATCGCACCGAGCCAACACAAGCACAACAACCGCGCCGCCTCGGCGTGCTTGGGGGACCTCGAGAAGCACTTCGCATGCCACGGTTCGTCGGACCGCAACGACCTGCAAGACACTTAAGCGGTGTTCGGAGAGGCGGAGATCGTGGTGCCGGCCGAACTGGCTGCTCTGCACCAGAAGTATTCCGGTGAGTCGGGCCAAGCCTGGATCTCGGCTTTGCCGGCCCTCGCGGCGATGTGCATCGATCGCTGGCAGCTGCAGATAGACGGGGAGAGTGCGTTCGGTGCTGTGGCGCTGATCATCCCGGTTGCTCGCCGGGATGGTTCGAGGGCCGTGCTCAAGCTGCAGCCGGTCGACGACGAGACCGGTGGGGAGCCGACGGCGCTGCGGGCCTGGGCTGGACGGGGAGCGGTGCGGCTGCTGGAGCACGAACCCGGTTCAGGGGCGATGCTGCTGGAACGGCTCGATGCAGCACGGGACCTCACTGTGGTGGAGGACGACCTGGCGGCGGCCCGCATCATTGCGGAGCTTCTGGATCAACTGAACTCGGTCCCAGCCCCAGCAGGGATGCGCCGCCTGAGCGACATCGCGGCCGCCATCCTGGCTGAAGTGCCGGATGCTGTGCGGTTGGCGGGAGACGCTGATGAGCGCCGACTCCTTTCACAGTGCGCGGCCCGACTCGCTGCGATGATCACAGATCCGATCGAGGATCGGTTGCTGCATTGGGATCTGCACTATTTCAACGTCCTCTCCACCCTGGATGGAAGCCAGCGGTGGACGGCGATCGATCCCAAGCCGCTCAGCGGTGACTCCGGATTCGAGCTGATGCCCGCCTTGTGGAACCGCTGGGAGGATCTGATCCGGACCGGCGACCCCTCACGAGCCCTCTTACGCCGCTTCGACGTTATGACCGAAGTCCTGGCGCTGGACCGGCCACGCGCCGCGACGTGGACTCTGGCACGAGTGCTCCAAAATGCGGTCTGGGATCTCGTCAGGTTTAACGAACCCCAGATTCAATCCTCGCAACGCACCATTGCCGAGATCCTCATCGACAAGCGCGCCTAGAATCTGCGCGGGCCCGGGTCAAGGGCCACGGTGGTCGGATGCATCGGCTGGAATCGGCAAGGCGCTCTACCGCCTGAATCGCGCTTCAGCCACGCTCAGGCGGGAACTGGCTGACCCTTCAACATCGCCAGAGCGACCGGGTCGCTGACATCGCTCGCTGCGAGCAGCGGGGCGGCTCGTTCGTCGGCGGGAAAGAGGCCCGGGGGAAGGACGGCGGTGACCGCGGCGGCGAGCTGGCGCTCGTCGAGGTCCGAAGCGGCGTCGGGCCCGGCGGTGCCGCTGGCCAGGCGGCTGAGTATGCGGGCCACCGGCTTGCCACCGCGTGCAATTCCGTCTAAGCGGGACCCGGCCGCTCCGATGACGGAGACCGACAGCAGGCTTTGGATAACGTCACGGTCAGTCAGTGCCGAGGCTTGAGTGGGGTCGACCGCCGGCGACCGCAGCACGGTCACCGGCTCGCTCTCCACCTCGACGCCTCCAGCTGCCGGGTAGCTGGCCCTGACGACATAGCGCCCTGGCTGGTCGACCGCCGGCTGGCTGGCGGCGGTGGCGAGCAGCACCAGCCCAGCGACCAGACCTTCCCCTGGCTGCAGCGTGACCGAGCGGGCTCCGGAGTCGACGGGCCAGGGCCAACCGGCGGTTCGCGTGCTCCGGTCGGGCCGGGTCACCGTGACGGTGAGGTCGCCCTCGAGCAGGTTGAGCCGGGCGTTGACGGTGACCGGCTGCGACCCAGCCTCCAGCCAGACCGTCCCCAGCAGACATTCGTCCACCGGGGTCGGGCTGGGCAGTTCCAGGCGAAGTCGCAGCTCTGTCATTCCAGGCTCCTCAGTGTGTGGCCAGGGCCTCAAAGTTAGCCGCGATGTCGACCGCGCGGTCGACATCGGACTTGGCCTTACGCGCCTTTTTGACCCGGGCCACTGCGTCGGCGACGACCGGGGCGTCCTTCTCCACCGGGCTGGCCACGGTGACGGCCAGCTCCAGCACCCGGTCCGCGGATCTGCCCCGAATGGCCAGGTCCAGGAAGTGGGCGGCGTCCTCGACTTGGGCGTCCCGGGTGGCGTTGGCCCGGTGGTCGACATGGGTGCGAGCCAGCGCGTTGGCCATCACCAGGGCACAGGCGGCCCCGGTGTCGGAGTCGGAGTGCGACTCGGCCACCGAAGTGAGCAGCTGCCGGGCGTTGCCGTCGCTCCCGAAGTCGCCCAAGGCGATCGCCCGGCCCACCCCGGTTTCGAGGGTGGCCGCCGCGATGTCGAGCTCGGTCTCCGTGGCCGCCGGCCGGACGTCGACGGTAACCGCGGCACTGCGTACGGAAGTGAACGGATCGACCTCCAGCTCCGCGAGCACCTGATGACGGCCGGGAGTGGCGAAGGTGAACCCCGCGCTGGTGAAGTACACCTGCAGTTGCGCCTCCACCGTGCCACCTGGCGGCAGAGTCACCATCGGTCGCGGACCGCAGGCGACGACGATGTCACGGACCTGGTCGACGGCGCCGTTCGGATCCACCCGGAGCAGCCGGAGGTCGCCCTCGGCAAGGTTCAGCCGGGTAGTGACGTCGCGGGGGGCGTCGCCGGTGTTAGTCACACGGACGCTGGCGGTTACGTACTCCCCGACGAAGATCTGGCCGGGCATGTTCAGCACCAGATCCAGCCCATCGGCGTCGTCCGCGGCGACCAGGCCGCTGGCGTCCACCGGAGTGGGCAGGCCGGCGGACAGGCTGCCGTGGCCCCAGCCGAAGTTCTTCCAGCCCGGCCGGATCTGCGGGTCCGGAGAGTGGATCAGGGAGTCCCGGTCATGGCTGGAAAAGACGAAGCTGGCGTTGTCGGGGTACTGGTTGGTGGTGGTGGCGAAGCCGATCACGTCGCCCGTCTGGTTCATGATCTGAGTGCCGATCGGCGGGGCGTGCGTGTCGTGCTTGGGGTGGAACAGGTTGAACGCGTGTCCCGCCTCGTGCACAAGCGTGCGCAGGAACGCGGCCGGCACTTCGTCCAGCGGCCGGTTCCGGGCCGACGGCAAGATCACCGAGTCGCCGCCGAGGGTCGCGTCGGCGAACCCGGCCGCTCCCTCCCGCGGGATGGTGTCGTCGTCGAACATGATGCCGAACAGGCCGCCCTGGGACGACCCGATGAAGAGCCACAGCCGCCACGCCTCACCGGGCGGTGCGGCGGCGTGGCCAGAGAGCAGGGTGTTGAGCTCGGCGTTGGTCAGAGAGGCATCCTCGGGGACGTTGATCTCGTCGACGGCGAAGGTGACGTCCCAGCCGGCGGTCGCGTAGACGCTGCGCAGGTCCGCGGTGGCTCCCGAGCCGATGGTGGCTGAGGCCGGGAAGGTTCGGTTGGTCATCACGTCGACCTCGATGCGGCAGGCGCGGTAGAAGTCCGACGTCTTGGTCGCGGTGACGGTCATTATGTTGCCGCCTATGGATAGGGCGCCGGTCATGGTGGCCGGGGTGCCGAACCGGGTGAGAATCGAGCGCTTGCACGTCAGGGTCATCCGGCCGGTGTCGGTGCTGCTGAACTCCTGGCTGGTCTTGTCCCACAGATGCCGGACCAGGCTGAAGCTGAGCTGGCCGGTGACAGAGCTGTAGCTGACGCCGGTGGAGCGGAAGTACCAGGAGTACTGGCCCTTGGGGAACGACGGGTAGCTCGGGGTCCCGGGAGCACCGTCGGCGACCGCGCCCGGGGCGCTGACCAACGGATTGACGGGCTCGCCGAGCGGACCGGGATCGGGGATTGGGATGAAGGGCGGCCGCTCGACCTCGGTGGGCGGCGGGAAGGTGAAACGTCGCTGGACGTAGATGTCACCACTCACCCGCAGGATGTTGGAACCGACCTCGATCCGCATCGGACCGCGGATCTGCGGAGAGAACACGGTCGGGATTTGCGGCTCGATGGTGAGCAGCCAAGAGCCGTTGAGCGTCTGCAACGAGCATGCTCGGGGCCGGAGGATATCCGGGGTCTCGATGCGTGGGCCGACGAGAACGCCGGTCGAGTCAAAGACGAGAGTCTTCTCGTCAGGGGTGCCGGTCTGGTCGGCATGATCACTTTCGCACATGGGTGCGCCTCCTGTGAGTGCTCGGTCACTCTGAATGAGTTGGGGACCGAGCGCGTGATACAGGTCCGCAACGCCTCGGCCAATGACAGGCTGATGAGGCCGAGCGCCAAGCCAGTGCCAGGTTCAGGTGCCGCCGGAGGGTTCGTCGAATGTAGGCAGGAGATGGTGGTTCACCAGGTGGAGCGCGGACATCCATCCGGAGGGCAGCGCGTCGCTCGGAGGCGGGCCAAAACTGAACTGAGGATCCCCGGTCAGGACGACGATCGCCTGGTGCGGTGGCGAGACGAGTACGTGTTGCCCGGCCCAGCCGCTGGCGAGGTAGTGGCCGTGCCCGATCCAGGTCAGATAGCCGTATTCGAGGAATTCAGGTGGCCCGCCACTCGCCTGGGCGGTAGTCATGTCACGCAGGTATCGCGGGTCCACCAGGCTCTCGCCGTTCCAGACGCCGCCGTTCAACCACAGGGTGCCCAGCTTCAGTAGGTCGTGGCCGCGCAGCTTGAGGTGCGCATGGCCGAAGGAGACGCCCGCGCGATCGGCAAGCCACTCATAATCCTCGATCCCGAGCGGCCCGAAGAGGACGCGCTCGGCGTACTTCGCCACGGCGCTCCCGACCACCGCCTCAAGCCCGGCCGAGATCAGGTGAGCGGAGGCGTTGTCGTAGCCGAACACTGCCCCGGAAGGCGTGAGCTGAGGTGCCTGAGCGATGTGGCCGACCTGGTCGCTTGGCAGTGCCACGATCTCGTCGATATCCCAGGGGCCATCGGTCTGGCTACCTCTGGTCATGGTGAGCAGGTGTCGCCAGGTATGCGCAGCCGCCGGTGTGCCCCGCAACTCGCTGAGCACGTCGCTCACCGGATCGTCGAGCGGTGGCATCCGACGCTCCCGCTGGGCCACCCCCACGAGCGTCGCCAATACGGTCTTGGTTACGGAGTACACATCCGCCAACTCGGGCCCAGTGAAGTGCGTGTCGTAGATCAGCGACCCGGCGATCTGCACAGCGAGATGGCTGGTGTGGGCGTACTTCTCCTCTGCCTGAATTTGCTGGGCGACCCTGTCGCACGCGGCGCGTATCGCCTGCATCGACATTGCCAAGCTGGACTTCTCCATTCCCTCAGGGTGGATGGCTGCGGCCGACAATCCTTGAGCCCGCCGCTATCGCGTGCATCGGCCGCTGCATTTTGGAGTGCATGGCAAGTGTTGCCGCGTTGGGGAATCAGGGGCAACCGGAATCAGGGGCAACCGGTTTAGCGTCTCACTCTTGCGCGGCGGTATCGGCCGGTGAGAGTTGTCGGTAGTGGCTTCGTGTCTCGGGGTCGAGGTGCTCGATCGCGTAGCGGAGTGTGGTGCGGGGCATCGTGGCTGCGTGCTCGTCGAGGAAGCGGCGAAGGCCGGCCGGATTCCGCTTGCCTGCCTCACGGATCCAGCCACCGACAGCCTTCTGAACAAGATCGACGGGATCATGGGCGAGGATGTCACCGATTCGGAAGGTGTCCGCGGTGTCTCCTTGGCGTATGAAGTACCAGGTGCTGACGATGGCGGTGCGACGTTCCCACCATTGTGAGGACCTGGCGAGGAGGTAGAGCGGATCCCGGGGCTTGTCCGCGAGATAGCCGCCGACCACGTGCGGAGCGGCGCGGTCAACCAGATCCCAGGTGTTGATGCGATCGTGTCGCCGCAGGTACAGCTGGTACAGCTCCTGGCGCCGGTGTTCCGTGGTCGCGCGGCGGCGAGCTTGGAAGTCCATGATGCTGACGCCTCCAACGCGGTTGACATGGGGCGAGTCGCCAAGGAGCCGTTCGATCTCCTCCGGCTCGGTGTCGGTGAACTCACGAGCCAGATCGAACACGCGCCGCATGGGTATCCGTCCAGCCCCGGCCCGGCTGTTGGCTGCCGCCTCTGCCTCCGCCTGCAACTGCTCGAGGCGCACTCGGAATTCAGCCGCGGTCTTCGGGTTCGTTGACGCCGTCATGCCGAGCTACCCGCACTACTCGGGCGACTGTGCCGGGCGGGACAGCGCCGCCGCGACGGTTTGCCGCTGCGTGCCCAGTCGGTCGATCTCGAGATCAACGACGTCGCCGTCGGCCAAGTAGGGAAATCGACCGGAGAAGGCCACGCCTTCCGGCGTTCCGGTGTTGATGACGTCGCCGGGGTCGAGCACCATGTACTGGCTCAGATCCCATACCAGGTTCAGCACCGGAAAGATCATGTCTGCCGTCGACGAGTCCTGTCTCGGCTCGCCGTTGACGAACGAGCGCAGCCTAAGCCGCTGGGGGTCGATCTCATCGGCCGGTACGAGCCACGGGCCCATCGGGTTGAAGGTCTCACAGCTCTTCCCTTTGGACCACTGGCCGCCGGAGATCTCGTTCTGGAAGGCACGCTCGGACACGTCGTTGGAGATGGTGTACCCGGCGATGACGTCCGCGGCAGCATCGGGTGAGTCGAGGTAGCTCGCCCGCCGACCGATTACGACGGCCAGCTCAACCTCCCAGTCGAGCCTCTCCGCACCGCGTGGTCGCCGTACGTCGTCATAAGGCCCGATGACGGTATTGGAATGCTTGAAGAAGACGATTGGATACTTCGGCGGAGGGGCACCGGATTCGGCGGCGTGGGCGGCGTAGTTCTGCCCGATGCAGACAATCGCGCCAGGGCGCGCGAGGGGAGGACCGATGCGCTGGCCGTTTATATCCACCCCGGCCAGGCTTCCGGCGGTGAGGGCATCCCGGGTGCGCCGGATGCCGCCGTCGGCGAGAAAGCGTCCGACGATGTCCGCGGTGATCGTGGACAGGTCGAAAGCCACCCCATTGTCGTTTTGGACCACGGGGCGCTCTCGGCCCGGCTCCCCTACCCGAAGAAGACGCATCGCTGTTCTCTTTCACCTGCTCAGTGCGTATATGGACGGTTGAGCTGTTTGATCCGTGCGGCGCTCATCGCTGGCCTTCCTTGGCGACCCGACCCTGGAGGTACACAAGGATCTTGCTGGCGTCGAGGTTGCCAGATGCGAGCCGGGCGAACGCGTCCGGAGCTCTGTCGAGGTCGACCCGGTCGTCGATCAGGTGCTCCAACCCGGCCGGCCGGGAAGCCACCCACGCGGCCGTGTCCCGGAACTGTCGCGAGGAGTACGTGAAGGTGCCGATGATGCTGCGCTCGAAGGTGCTGATCTCAAAGGCGGGCAGCGCGAGCTCCCGAGCACCCATACCAACCAGCACAACGCGGGCACCCAGGCCGGACGCCGTCAATCCGTCCGACAGAGTGCGGCTGATGCCCACCGCGTCAATCACCACCGAGGCCGGTTGACCTAGCGACGCCAGCACGTGTTGGGCCAAGTCGCCGGAGCGCGGATCGATCGTCGCGAACCCGACCTTCTCCACCAATCTCCGCCGCGCCTCGTTCGGCTCGGACACCACCACCAGCCGCGCGCCCAGGCGGCGAGCGGCCAGCGCCGCCGCCTGGCCAATCGGGCCACCACCGATCACCAGAACCAGATCGCCTGAATCAACCTCGCCACGAGCGGCGGCGTGATAGCCGACCGCAAGCGGCTCCACTAACGCGCCGTACTCCTCAGGGATCGAATCGGGAAGGACGACGACGTTACCGGCCGGCGCACGCATCAGCTCCGCAAACGCGGACACGATCTCCTTGTCGACGCCGATCACCCGTCGCCGGGTGCATAACTGCTCGGTACCTGCCGCGCATTGGGGGCACTCGCCGCATCCGATCACCGGATTCACAGTCGCCACGCGACCTGGTTGGAGGGTCGGGTCGGACACGTTGGACCCCACCGCGGCGATCCGGCCCACCGTCTCATGGCCCATGATTTGTCCGGGATGACGGCGCTTGTTCTCACCGGTGTAGCCGTGAAGATCCGAACCGCAGATCCCTGTTGCGGTGATCCTCAGAAGGACCTCATCGGGACCGGGCCGCGGGTCCTGCCGGTCCTCGACTCCGATATCACCTGGGCCGTGGTAGACAAGTGCGCGCATGGGGCCCTCCCCTCCGCTGGCGCGCCTGGAGGCAGGCTGAGCATAGCGTGGCAGTCTTTTCGCCACCCCCGACGGCTCTTATCCCGCACTACGTGCGTGATGGTTCACAATGACGTCGTGGCGTTGACCTTCAGGCCACGGCATCCTCCCGATCTGGAAGAGGGTCAACACCATGTTGCAGGCCGTGGGTCATTTGCTACCGATTGCGGTCGCCCTGGCAGTCAGCTCGGTTCCGATCATGGTCATGATCATGATCTTGTTGTCGCCCAGGCGGAATGTGTCGGCGTTGCCGTTTCTGCTGGGATGGGTGATCGGGATCGCGCTGGTGGTATTCCTGAGCGCACTCGGCGCCAATGCGCTGCCCGAAGCGCCCCGGCGCGTGCAGGACACGCTTGCTGCCGTCCTAGAGATCGTCATTGGAGCCGTCCTGATCTGCGGCGCCGTGATCTCGTTCCTATGGCGCTCCAGATCACAGACCGCGGGTGTGCCGAACTGGCTGCGGTCCGTCGACTCATTCGGCCCACTATCGTCGTTTGCCGTTGCTGTCGTACTCAATTTTCGCCCGAAGGGCCTGGTGCTCGGTGTGGCGGCGGGCCTGGTCCTTCGTGGCGCATCGCTGCGGCCGTGGGAAACCGCGGTCGGAATTGCTATTTACACCGTCTTGGCGGCGTCCACGGTCGTTGTCCCGATCATCGCGACACTCCTGGCGCCGCATCGCGTTGAGCCCCGGCTGGTCGCTGCCCAGGCCTGGTTGACGAAGAACGGCGGCATCGTGGCGGCGTTGATCCTGTTCATGATCGGCGTGGTGATCTTGGGAGACGGGCTCGCCGGACTCTGATCAATGAGGAGAACACTCGATCAGCGGAACGCGTCACCCGGTGAGACAGCCTGAACGGTGTCTGTATACAGATGCGAGGTCGAAGTGGGCTGCCGTTGTCGCTGCGAGAGTAGGGTGGCAGTGGACCCGGACAGTGGTTCGAGAATTGTCTCGGCCCGCGGCCGGCCTCGCAGGCGCGAGTGAACTGCGAGGGAGGCGTGATGAGTGATCGGTCAGGCGTACTAGCACAGTTGGCGCGCGTGGTCGCGGGTACCGCCTCTGATAGCCCACTTCCGCTTCGGATGTGCCGAGCCTGCGTGTCGATCCTCGGGGTGGACGGCGGCTCCATCACACTCGCCTACGACTCTCCCCAGCGTGTCACGCTGTGCTCGACCGACAACGTGGCCGAGCGGTTGGAGGACCTGCACGAGGTGGTCGGCGAGGGTCCGAGCCTGTGGGCCTACGAGCATGGCATGGCGGTAACGACCGCGGTGGACGGCGGGGCCGACCACCGCTGGCCGCAGTTTGCCGAGTCGGTGAAGCGCGAAATCGGCCAGCTCTCGATCTACGCGGTTCCCATCATCCCAGAGTCAGAGATCGTCGGGGTGTCGACGTTTTACCTGCGCCGTCAGTCCTCTCTGTTGATCGATGAGGAAACCTGCCGCCTGCTCATCAACGCCGTCGGAGTCGCGTTGGTGGCGGATCCAGACCTGACCGACGACGGCTCGGCCGGTTCGTGGGCCAGCCGGGACAAGGTCAGCCAGGCCACCGGCATGGTGATGGCCCAACTCGGCTTAAGGCCGGAGGACGCGCTGGCACTTCTCCGAGCGCATGCCTACGCCGACAACACCTCGCTGAACGGGGTCAGCCAGGCGGTCATCGAGCGGCGACTCGACTTCGCTGGCACCGACTAGGAGCACCTGATGAACTCGACCACAGCAGCGCAGGCGTTCGCGGACGCCGCGTCCCGGATGGTCAGCAGAAGCGACGTCGCTGGTGACCTCGTCATGTTGCTGGTCGACTGTGCCGACCTGCTCGGAGCCCAGGCAGCAGGCCTGCTGGTCACCGTCCCCAACGACGGGCTCGACCTCTTGAGCTCCTCTTCCCACCGGGCCAGGGAGCTTGAACTCTACGAGCTCCAACACGGATCTGGACCATGCATCGAGGCAATCCGGACCGGCGAACAACGCACCGTAACCAGCCCGGAGCTCGGCACCGCCTGGCCTCCGCTCGGGGGAAAGATCGTCGCCAACGGGTTCCATTCGGTCCATGCGTTCCCGCTGAACTGGCACGGCACCGCGATCGGGGCTCTCAACGTCTTCCACACCGACCCCCTGGTGCTGGACGACGGTGATCGCCTGCTGGCCCAAACCTTCGCCGATCTGGCAACCGCCGTCGTGGCCCAGCCGCTCGACAATGGCGTCACAAGTCTGCGAGATCAGATCATGGCCGCCATCGAAGGACGCACCGTTATCGAACAGGCCAAGGGGATCATCGCTTTCCGGGAAAATCTCGAGATGGGCGACGCCTTCAGCCGCCTGCTGGAACTCGCGGCCACTTCCGGTCGACCGTTATCCCGGGTCGCCGGCGACATCCTAACCTCGGTCTCCCGCTCAGTCGGCCGAGATCAGTATGATCCCGGTGTCGACGGCCCTGAGGAGGTGTGAAGTGGAAATCGAGAGGCACCATCGCGAGCTGGCAGACGTGATGGCGGAGGTCGCTCGGACTCTGCACGAGCCCGAGTCGGTCAATGATGTCCTCAGTCGGCTTGTGCGTGTGGCTCGCGACGCGATACCCGCGGAATTCGTCGGAGTGTCCATCTCCAGTCCGAAAGGCATCTACACTGCCGCGGCCTCACACCCGATCGTGTCGGGCTTGGACCAGGCGCAGTACGAGCTGAGCGAAGGACCGTGCCTGGACGCCGTACGCCACCATGACGCCACCGCGGCAGCTGACCTCAGAACCGATACTCGCTGGCCCCGGTTCGGTCCTCGAGCAGTCGCCGCAGGCATCATCTCCCAGATGGGCATCGAAATTTTCCGTCAGCGTTCAACGGTTGGCGGACTCAACCTCTACGCAAGCCGTCCCAACGCCTTCGACGACGACACACGCCACGCCGCAGCCTTATTCGCCCGCCATGCCGGGCTGGCGCTGGACAAGACCCTCACGATCACGAACCTCACCGAAGCGCTCCATACCCGGCAAACGATCGGCCAGGCGGTCGGCATCGTCATGCAGCGCTACGCCATCGACGAGGCACAGGCGTTCAAGCACCTCACTCGCTTGTCCCAGACCACCAACACGAAACTGCGCGACATCGCTCAGAGGCTGGTCGACGACCTCAGCCGTCAAGCAAAGAAAGAAGTCGCGCGGCCAGAATAGGAGCGACCTGCGGCCACCAGCGGATAAGCGTCGGTTATCCCACAAGATCGATGGCTAGTGGAGTTCGTGCGGTCAGGTGATCTGCCTTATTCACAATGCGGTCGAACCACGACGACTCGCCGTTGAGTTCTTCGGTCGCCAAGATGTGTTCCAGCGCGCTTCGCGCTTCGCCCTTCGACCGCGGCACCAAGTACGCGAATGCTCCGTCGATCTCATTCCTCGGACCCGCGACGGAGTCGTCCATCGATCCAATTCTGAGGAGAGGTCCAACGGCTTCCAAGCTCACGAACGGCCGCCCAGCGATGTCAGGAGATGGACCTCAACAGGCTTGTCGCGTCCCTTCAGCGCCAGCTCGCCGAGCAGTGTCGTGTTCGCGTTGGGCAATAGCGCCTTGGTTTCGGGACCGATCGCCACCGCCCCGGCCGGCGCCCTGCCCTCGATGCGGGAGGCGGTGTTCACCGTGTCTCCCACAATCGTGTGCGTCCGCCCTCCCTGCGCACCCAGCAGGCTGACCGAGACAGGCCCCGAATTGATCCCGACTCGAAAGCGCGGCCAATTGGGATGCTCTTCTGCGATGCGTGCCGTGGCCGTTTGGAGTGCGAGCCCAGCGCCCGCAGCGCGCTCAGCGTGATCCCGCTGATCGCCGCGCTTGTTGAACGTCACCATCAATGCGTCCCCGATGATCCGGTCAACCTCTCCCCCGTACCGTTTCACCACCGCCGGTACGGCAACCGAAAAGTACTCATTGAGCATCTTCGCCACCTCGTCGGGTTGATGCCTCTCGGAAAAGGTGGTGAACCCCTCGAGGTCGGCGAACAACACACTGATCTCGCGTGTACCGCCACTCGTCTGAGGCAAGTAAAGCTCGGCGAAACGCTCCTCATACCAGGAGATGCGCGCGCCCAGGGCAACCAGGGCGAAGGCTGCTAGAAGCAGCACATGCCACTCCCACCAGGACAGGTGCCAATTGCGTGCGAAGGTAATCGCCACCATCGATTCCGCGAGCAGGATGAAGGCAGACGCTACGGCCAGCAGCATCATGGCGCGACGGCCGAGCCAAAGCTGCAGGTAACGCACGGCACTGGCCGCATACAGCAGCACGGCCGGCACGGCAAGCCAGAAGGGGAGGCCCTCTGCGAATTGCGGAGGCCGATTGAGTGGCGGCAGTGATGCGACCGACCACGCTCCCCACAACAGCATCAGGCCGATGAGCGCCAGTCGAATGCGCCTAGCAATGCGTACATTGCGGACGGCGCTGTCGCCTGAAAGCTCCGCAGTCGACCGTGCAGCGAACACCGAGCCCAGGGCGACACCGACTGGTGTGGCTATGGCGAAGCCGGTGTTGCTTGTCCCGAGCACGACCCCTGGCGTGGCCAACGCGTGCAAGGCCAGGAAGCCCGCTGAGGACAAGAAGGCGAGCGAGACGTAGAACAGGCGCGCATCCCCTCGTCGCCCGGCCGCCTCACCGGTGGCGTATGCCAGCACGGCAGAGACCACCGCCGTACCGAGCACCAACCAGAAGTGCGCGGGGTGGTGTTCCCAACGCAGATCGAGCTCGGGCCGCACAAGTAACAGACCCAGCCCGATCAGGGGCACCGCCAGAACTGCAGCGCCGAAGGCTAAGCGTGTGGCCGAGGATGCGGACTTCGTCACCTCAGGACTTGCCACCTCAGTTGGGCGCCGTCGCGAGGTACTGGTGGATTTCGGAGACGACGACCGACCCCTCTCCGACGGCGGAGGCTACTCGCTTCACGGAGCCGCCCCGCACGTCGCCGACGGCGAACACCCCCGGCACCGTTGTTTCGTGTGGATGCGGCCGACGCTCGAGGTCCCAGAGAGAGTTGGCTGCTGCGTCGGTTCCGGTAAGCAGAAAGTCGAAGGAATCGCGTGCCACTTCCGGCGGTACCCAATTGGTACGCGGGTGCGCGCCGATCATCACGAACAAACTCTCCAGCGAGATGTCCTGCTCGTCGCCGGTGAGCCGGTTTCGAATCCTCATCTGCTCGAGCCGCCCAGTGCCCTCCCCGCCCGCGACCTCGGTATTGAGGTGGACGTGGATGGTTGGATGAGCCGCGATAGTGTCGACGAGGTAGGCCGACATGCTGTGGCCGAGGTCCGATCCTCGTACGACCAAGTGCACCGCCGCGCAGTACCTCGCCAGGTGGAGTACCGCCTGCCCGGCCGAATTGCCGGACCCGACCACGGCTGCGGTCAGCCCGATTAAGGCGTGTGCCGCCGTGAGGCTGGTGCCGTAGTACACGCCATGGCCCGTGAGATTGTCCAAGCTCGGCAATCCCAGACGTCGGTACGTGACGCCACTGGAGATCACCACGGCCCGCGCGCACACGTCGCCGACATCGCGGATGTGCGCCCAGAAACGGCTGCCGTCACGGCTGAGACCTTCAACTTCCCGTGTCACGAGGAAACGGGCACCGAAGACCCAGGCTTGCTGGTATCCGCGCTGAGCAAGCTCCGCGCCGCTGAGACCTCGGGAGAATCCGAGATAGTTGCGGATAAGCGAACTGGCCCCGGCTTGACCGCCAATCGCTTCCCGTTCCACCACCAGGGTGCGGACGCCCTCCGAAGCGGCATAGACGGCAGTGGCGAGCCCCGCTGGCCCGGCTCCCACCACGAGCAGGTCGAAGGCCCGATCGGTCTCGGGCAACGCCGTCGGGATTCCCCAGGCCTCAAGGATCTCGGCGTCGGTCGGATCCACCAAGCAGGTACCGCCGATGGCAGGCATCCAGATCACGATGTCGCCCTCCGGCTGCCCAGTCCGGGCCAGCACTCGTTGACCGAGGTCGGAAGCACGAGCACGAAAGGCATGCGGAATACCATTTCGACTGAGCAGGTCTCTGACCGTGTACGCCCGTCCGGTGTGTTCCGCGGCGACGACGACGACCTCGCGCAGGTTCGATGGCTCGCTGCGCGCCCATTCGGTCACGAATTCGGCAATGGTGCGGTGAAAAAACTCGTCGCGCTTGATCCAGGGCTTGAGCACGTAGTAGCTGATGTCACCGATGGCCATCCCCTGCAAGATCTTCTGCGCTGTCTCGGCGTGGGCCCAGGCGCCCCAGGCCACCAAGAGGGCGCGGCGCGCGTCAGGATGAAGAGTTCTCGCCATCGCAAAGATCTCGGCCCGAGCTGCGTCCGGAATTCCGTCGTCGACCAGGACGACCGCCACCCGCTCGTGCCGGTCATGCGCGCCCTGCAGCGTTCGGACGGCGTCCTCTGGTGACGACTCGCCGCGGATCCTGAAATCCGCCCCAAACGAACGCTGGAGCTCACCTTCGATCCGACCGAGCTGGCGCGAATCAGAATCGACCGCCAAAAGCAACGGCCGGTCTCCCCACTCCTCGCCGATCATGGCTCCAGGCTAGGCATTAACTGGTCGCAGTCTGCCGAGAATCGCCACTCGGCTCGCGGTTTGCCGCAGCCGGTGGTCCGAAACTCGGGCACTGCAACGGCCAGTCCTCGGCGATCCACCGCGGGACCAGCTCGTTGAGCGCCTGCTCGACCGCTTTGCCGACGTACTCCTCGCGCACCCACCAGTCGATCTCGGCATCCGTGTCCGGCGACGATGGCGGATCGATGTACACGCAACCGATGAGCTCGGTCTCATCGCGGTCGAAAAGGGCGTAGTTGAACGATTCGTGGGCCTGGATCTCATCGGCGTGGCGTTGCAAGTCTTCCTGATCTTGTTCGGGTGTCAACGTGGCGGGCGGCCAGCCCCAGGCCGCGCCGTAGATCGACCACAGCCGCTCCCGCGATCCCATCACCGCGGGCATGTCCATGTCCACGTCAGTCGCGCGGATGGGACGCAAGTGGTGACCTGTGGACAGCTCGACCTCTGTCGGATGCATCCAGCCGTCGGGAAGCCAATTCACATTCCGATCTTGCCAGACAATTGGCAGAGACGGTTCTAACGAACACATGTTCGTATATCCTAGAACCACGATTCTCGGGGAAGATGACGCGACGGCTACTGGTGGCGACCGCCCAAATGGCTCGATCGAGAGCAGCGGCTCATCCTCAACACCAGGATTCGACTCGCTCGCCTAGCCGAGTCAGCCGTCGATCGCACCGCCCCCCGAGTCGTTTCCTAGCTACTTCGTGCCTCGCGTGCTACCGCCGAGGCACGAAGTCGAAGACGTCAGGGTTGGATCCCGTGCGACCCTCCTCGCCTTTGTCCAGAGCGCTGATCGCCCTCATGTCATCCTCGGTCAGCTCGAAGTCGAAGATCTCAAAGTTCTCCCTGATCCGCGACGGCGTTGTCGACTTCGGGAAGATGATGTCACCGCGCTGAACATGCCAGCGCAACGTGACCTGAGCGGTCGTCTTGCCGACCCGCTCGGCTATCGCGCTGATCGTCGGATCGTTGAGCACTCCGCCCTGGGCGATGGGTGACCACGCCTCGGTGAGGATCCCGTGTTCCTTACCGTAAGTCCGGACTTTCTCGTTGGTGAAGTAAGGATGCACCTCAATTTGGTTCACCGCAGGTACGGTCTCGGTCTCGTCTGCCAATCTCTGCAAGTGGTCGACCTGAAAATTCGATACGCCGATAGAGCGCGCCCGCCCGTCGGCGTAGAACTCCTCCAACGTCTGCCACGTCGACACGAAGTCGCCGTCGTAGAGGGTCGGCAATGGCCAGTGGATCAAGAACAGGTCGACGTAATCGAAGCCAAGCGCTTTCAGGGTGCCATCGAAAGCCCGCCGCGCATCGTCGGGTCGATGGTCGGCGTTGTTCAGCTTGCTCGTCACGAAGACATCACTGCGATCAATCCCAGAAGCACGGATGGCTTCGCCGACACCCTCCTCGTTGCGGTACATCTCGGCCGTGTCAATATGGCGGTAACCAATGTCGAGCGCCTTCCTCACCGCATCAGCCGTCTCCGCTGGATCGATCTGGAAGACACCGAATCCGTGCTGCGGGATGGTCTTGCCGTTGTTCATCACAAGATCGGGGACATGGCTCACGGGCTGACTCCTCTTTGAATCCGATAGTCGGCTGAATGCTGAACGCCCCTGATCTACCCAGCGATGCGGACTCTAACGCTGCTTTCCGCGACTGGCGGCCCTGCCTGCGCCGGTCGGTCTCTTCGGCTTTGAGCCACTCGACGGCTGCAGCGCAGGTCGGGCGGAGGCCTGTGCAACCGTGGCGCTCGCCTTATCGGCGCGCGACTGGGCCGCAGCACGCTCCTCCGGCGGGACCACCGAGGTGGACAGCACCACCATCGACTGGCTCTCGACCAGGTGCGCCGAATCGGCAAGCCAGCGGGGCCCCTCCATCCCGTCCACCACGCCGGTGTTGGTGTCGAGCCGAACAGTCCACTCGTCACCGAACTTGGCCGGCGGGACGGTGAATTTGATGGCATCCGAATGCGCATTGAACATCAGCAAGAAATGATCATCGGTGATCCGGCGGCCCATCCGGTCCGGCTCGGGAATCGCGTCCCCGTTCAGGAAGACCATGAGGCTCCGGGCAAAGCCTGAGTTCCAGTCCGACTCATCCATATGGGACCCGTCGGGCTTGAACCACTCAATGTCGCCCAGCTCGCTTTCTCCACCATGCTTCGCATCCCCACCGAAAAAACGACGACGGCGGAAGACGGGGTGCTTCTGTCGCAATGCGATCACGGCAGAGGTGAAGGCCAGCAGATCCTCTTGATCAGGAGTGAGGTCCCAGTGAACCCAGGAAATCTCATTGTCCTGAGCGTAGACATTGTTGTTTCCTCGCTGCGTGCGGTCGAGTTCGTCGCCATGTGACAGCATCGGCACGCCTTCACTGAGCATCAGCTTTGCGATGAAGTCCCGTTGCCGGCGACGTCGTAGCAGATTGATCGCCTTGTCCGTTGTCTCGCCCTCGACGCCGCTGTTCCAGGAGCGGTTGTGACTCTCACCGTCGCGACCGCCCTCGCCGTTCATCTCGTTGCGCTTCTCGTTGTAGGTCACCAGATCGTGCAGGGTGAATCCGTCGTGCGCGGTGATGAAGTTGACAGACGCCGTCGGACGTCGATCGGAGTGCGCGTAGAGATCGCTCGATCCGGTGATCCGGGACGCGAATTCGGCCAGGAACGCCGGCTCCCCGCGGCAGAAGTCGCGGAGAGTGTCGCGGTACTTGCCGTTCCACTCGGTCCACAGCGGCGGAAAGTTGCCGACCTGATAGCCGCCGTCGCCCAGGTCCCACGGCTCTGCGATCAGCTTGACCTGTGAGATGATCGGGTCCTGCTGGATGATGTCGAAGAATGCCGACAACTTGTCCACCTCATGGAACTGCCGGGCCAGCGTGGCGGCAAGATCGAATCGGAAGCCGTCGACCCGCATGTCCACCGCCCAGTAGCGCAGCGAGTCCATGATCAACTGAAGCACGTGGGGACTACGCATCAGCAGGCTGTTTCCAGTCCCGGTGGTGTCGTAGTAGTGCCGCTTGTCGTTGTCCACCAGCCGGTAGTAGGAGGCGTTGTCCAGGCCCCGGAAGGCGATCGTCGGTCCCTTCTCATTGCCCTCCGCGGTGTGGTTGTAAACCACGTCCAAGATCACTTCGATGCCGGCGGCGTGCAGCGCCTTCACCATGGCCTTGAACTCCGTCGTCTGCTGTCCCCTGCCGTTGCTGGCATAACCGTTGTGTGGCGCAAGGTAGCCGATCGTGTTGTAGCCCCAATAGTTCGACAAGCCCTTGGCCACCAGATGGGTGTCGTTGACGAACTGATGCACCGGTAGCAGTTCGACCGCCGTCACGCCGAGCTTCGTCAGATGCTCGATGATCACCGGATGGCCGACGGCCGCATAGGACCCACGGATCTCCTCGGGGATGGCTGGATGCAGCATCGTCAAGCCCTTGACGTGCATTTCGTAGATCACAGTCTGGTGGTACTCCCGCCGCGGCGGACGATCATGACCCCAGTCGAAGAACGGATTCACGACCACTGACAGCATGGTGTGACCGAGAGAGTCTTGATCATTGAACGCATTCGGATCGTCGAATCGGTATGAGAACAAAGACTCGTGGCCGTCGATCTGGCCATCGATGGCCTTTGCGTACGGGTCGAGCAGCAGCTTCGACGGGTTGCAGCGGTGCCCGTTATGAGGCTCATACGGACCATGCACCCGGAAGCCGTAGCGCTGACCGGGAAGCACGCCCTGTAGATAGCCGTGCCACACGTAGCCGTCCACCTCGGTCAGCTCGATCCGCTTCTCTGCGTCCTCATCGTCGATCAGGCACAGCTCCACTCGGGTGGCGACCTCGGAGAAGACCGCAAAGTTCACACCGGCGCCGTCGTAGGTGGCGCCGAGAGGGTACGGGCTGCCCGGCCAGATATCCATGAACGTCCTTTGATCAGGTGCTCAGCCATGCCATTGTCGCGTACGGCGATGACACGAACTAGTAAACAATGACAACGTGCGCCGTGAGGCTTCCGTGCTGCATCTCGACCTCGACGCCTTCTTCGCCTCGGTCGAGCAGCGCGACAAGCCATCGCTGCGCGGCAAGCCGGTCGTGGTGGGCGGCACTGGCGTGCGCGGGGTTGTGGCAACCGCTTCGTACGAGGCGCGCACCTTCGGAGTGCGCTCAGCCATGCCCGCTTCTGAAGCACGACGACGCTGTCCGCACGCCGCATTCCTGGGCGGCCGCTTCGGCGTGTACCGCGAAGCCAGCGGGCTCGTCATGCGCATCCTTCGCGAGCTGTCACCGCTGGTTGAGCCGCTATCCCTTGACGAGGCGTTCGTCGACCTGCAGAGCGCCAGCCGAACGATCGACTTGACCAGGAAAGGGCTGCAGAGTCTGGTTGCCGACCTCAAGGCCGACATTGCGGAGCGGACCGGCGGGCTGACGGCCTCCGTTGGCGTGGCCACGTCGAAGTTCGTCGCGAAGGTGGCGAGCGAGCTGGCCAAGCCGGACGGTCTCCGGGTAGTCGAGGCGGGCACGGAGGTAGCGTTCCTGCGACCATTACCTGTTGGCGTGATACCCGGCGTCGGTCCCGTGAGCCAGGAACGGTTGCGTCGCATTGGGGTGCGAACGGTTGCCGATCTGCAGGCGGCCAGTGTGGATGAATTGGTGCAGGTGGTGGGGCAGTCACACGGTCATGCCCTCATCGACCTCGCGTTCGCCCGCGACGACCGTGCCGTCGAGCCGGAACGCGAGAGCAAATCCATCTCCGTCGAGGACACGTTTGAGAATGATCTTGTCGACTTTGGTGAACTTCGCCTCGTGCTGGAGCGCGACGCGGGCCAGGTAGCTGCTCGACTGCGGGCGGCCCGGCTCTTCGCGCGCACAGTCACGATCAAGGTCAGGCATGCCGACTTCACCACGCTCACGCGTTCCCGCACCCTGCTTGGGGCCACGGATCGCGCCCAGGTCATCAGCGACGTCGCTCAGTCCCTGCTCGCTGGAGTGAACACCGCGGGAGGAATCCGGTTGCTCGGCCTCGGAGTTGCCGGACTCACCGACGTGCTCCAGGAGGACCTGTTTGCCGGGGAAGTCGAGGGCAGCGGAAACGCGGACGATCAATCGAGTGCGGACGACTTGTCGGCGCTGTGGCGGTCCACGCCGCGGTGGGTTTCCGGCGCGGACGTCGAACATGATGATCATGGTCGCGGCTGGGTGTGGGGATCGGGACGAGGCCGGGTCACCGTCCGGTTCGAAACCAGGAACACTCCGCCCGGTCCGGTGCGAACGTTCGCAATAGACGATCCGGCCCTACATCTCCTCAACTGACCCCGAGACGAGCCGCTGCCTCGACCAGGCCGGCAAAGAGTCCATGATCATCGCCGTTCTCAGGATGCCACTGAACGGCCAGGAAAAACGGCCGTTCGGGATCTTCGATCGCCTCTACAGTGCCATCGGCTGCCCGCGCGGTCGCGACAAATCCCGGATGGGTGGCAACGGACTGATGGTGGTGGCAGCTGACCTGCAGGTGGTTGCCCACCAAGCGCCGCACCAAAGAATCCGCGACCGTAGTGATCGAGATCCAGCCGTACGCATCAGCACCGGGTGAGTGCTCGTCGTGCCCGACGACATCGGGCGTGTACTGGTCCAAGACTCCGCCCGCTCGCACGGCCATGAGTTGCATTCCGCGGCAGATCCCCAAGGTAGGAAGCGCGCGTTCATCGGCGGCATTGAGCAGCGCCAGCTCCCAGGAATCACGATCGCGTCGAAAGTTCCGTGAGCGCGGGTGTGGTTTCTGACCGTAGCGGGCCGGCTCGATATCGCCTCCTCCAGACAGGATCAATCCGTCCAGACGGGCCACGATGTCCTCGGCGCCGATGCTCTGCGGCGGCAACAAGACGGCCGCGCCGCCTGCCGCTTCAACAGAGCGCGCGTAGACAGCGGGCAGCAGATCCGCCGACGTGTTCCACACTCCCCAGGCCGCCGGCTCGCGATACGTCGACAAGCCAATCAGGGGACGCGAACTCATAGCTACAGCTTAGAGTCGTCGCGACGTCTCGATGTCACACAAAATAGCTACAGCTCAAGGTTGCAACGGCGCCTCCATGCCACACAATCTGCCGGCGGTCAGCGGCGCGGTCGCCGACTTGGCCCGCCCGCAACCCAAGCGGTGTCGCGTACGCTCTGCCAGATGGCAATGTGGGTGGGCATGATCGAGTTCGACCTGCGGCTCGGTGAGGTGCATTCGCTGAAAGACAAGCGTTCGGTGCTGCGGCCACTCATTGCCGACGTCCGTCGCAAGTTCGCGATCAGCGTGGCCGAAGTTGATCATCTTGATCTCCATCGCCGCGCCGGCCTAGGGGTCGCGCTGGTCAGCTCTGAGCGGTCGCATGTCGTCGAGGTCCTTGACGCGGTGGAGCGACTGGTCGCCTATCGGCCAGAGATCGAGCTGCTCTCCGCCCGCCGAACGCTGGCTCACCCCGCCGTTGACTGACCAAGTGCAAGCCACGCAGCCGCCTGGCGAATCGTCTCGGGCAGTTCGCCACTTACTCGACCCTGCTTCCGGAGCTGGTGGGTACAGCGGTTGATCACTTCCGTGCGGGCGCGCCGGCCGAGCTCCCCAGGCGAGCAGAGCCAGCGACGACCAAAGGCGACACCGAGCCGCTCCGGGAGCAGATCCAGTACGACTGCGATCTGGGCTAATTCCACCAGTTCGATGGGTTCGGCGGGCAATCCTTTCAAGCCGGCACCCAGCCGACGCCCGAGGCGCGCGACTCGCGCCTCGGCACCGGACTGGGCTTCGACCTCGAAATCGACCGAACCGAGCACGATCGCCAGTTCTAACGCGGCAACATCCCGGGCAATCATTGCTGGCGGGTCCTCCGCCGCCCGATTGTCTCGCTCAACGTCGAGGCTTTCGCTCATCATGCGCAGCCGCTCGATCGCCCCTCGGGTGGGCGCGCCGAGAACGAGCGAGGCGGCACGCAACCGGAGCACTGCAAGGCCGAGCCCGGGAGTTGCGGACGAGCACCCGAGCAAACCCGTGACGACGGTATCCAGGAGTTCGGCATCGCCCTCGGCAACTGCCTGCCCGGTCAGAAAGGCCAGCGCCAGGGGGTCCACATTCTGCGTCTGGCTGATCCTTGCTGCCAACCGGGCGAGCGCGTCCGCCGCGTCCTCTGGTTGCTCGAGCTGGCCTTTGCTGAGCGCCTGCTGCACAACCAGACCTGCCGCCGCGTCGTCGATCCGGACAACGCCTGCCGGCGTCCTTTCCCCACCAAGCAGGCTGGCGGCGAGTCCGGTCAGAAAGAGATCGGGCGGGTCGGCGGCGAACAGTGAGTAGCCGACCACCCCAGTCGCAGAGCGGAGCTCCACGCCGTAGACCCCCGGCGCGCTGGCCTGGAGCTCGATGGTGTCGCCTTCTTCTGCCTGCACGTGCAGCCCCGGCGCCACGACGGCCGTGTCGGGTCCAGCGGTGATCCGCGCAGGCTGCTCGGTGATCAAGAAGAACGAGTTGGGCACGCCGGCATGGCGACCGCGGCCGAAGACGCGCGGGTTGGCGTACCAATCCCACTGCCAGTTGAGGACGTAGCGACCATGGGACGGCAGTTCGACCTCGCCGAGATTCGCACCGGCGGGACTGAAGCGGACTATTGATCCGAGACGGAGCACCCCACCGAGCACCGGAGACGCCCCATCGCCGGGGTGAATCGAGAAGGCCGCCTCACACCCGGCCGCTAAACCCCAGCCCATGTGACCAGGTGCAGCCTGCAGCGTCAGCTCGACATCGTCCAGTAGCTGTGGCTCACCGGTGAGATTGCTCAGCGCTAGCCGCATGCCCCAGCCGGCAGCGAAGGTATGCCGAAGGCTCAGTCCCAGCCCGCTCTGCGAATGCCAATCGATCTGGACCTCGTCGGCATCCGGTTGGATGTCCGGCTCGCCCCATGACACGGATTTCCCATCTCGCCATGCGTGCACCTGGGCTGTGTCGCACAGATAGTTGTCATTCGGCCGGCTCAGGTGCCAGGCGGCGGTGATCACACCATCGTCGTTGAGAGCAATGCGACCCGATCCGACCGAGAAGATCATCCGCGCCGCTGACACTTCCCGCACCAGAACAGGTTGCGCCCGGCAAGCACCTCGGTGCGAATGGTGGATCCACAGACCAAGCAGGGCTGGCCGGTGCGGCGGTAGACGTACACCTCGCCGCCGCGGATGTCCTGCCGGGGCGGTCGGTGCATGGCCTCCGGCGTGTGCTCGGGACGTACGGTGTCGATCCGGCCGTCTCGAACCCCGATGGGCATCAAATCGACCAGATCAGACCAGATGCCCTGCCAACTGCGCCGGCTCAATTTGCTGCCCGGCCGGTGCGGGTTGACCCGGTTCCGGAACAAGACCTCAGCTCGATAGACGTTTCCTATTCCCGACAGGATCGTCTGATCCATCAACAGCACGGCAATCGGGCGAGTGGCCCGCCGGATCCGACGCCATGCCACATCGGGATCGGCATCCCGCCGGAGCGGGTCCGGTCCGAGCGCGGCGACCTGCGCCTCGATCTCCGCGCGAGTCTTGATGGCACAAAGCTGAGGACCACGCAGGTCGGCAACTGTCTCGGACGTGGCCAGTCGCAGCCGCACCTGGCCGCGCGGTGGCTCTGGAGCTGACAGCACGAAGGAGCCGATCAAGCCCAGGTGCACATGCAGCCAGCACTCATGGTCGAACTCACAGAACAGATGCTTACCGTGCGCGGTCGCTTCAGCCAAGACCGTCTGGTCAATCTTGGCCGCTGATTCAGCGAACCGACCCTGCGGGCTGGAGGCGGCCACGACGCGACCGGCGAAGGCTTCGTTCAGCCCGCGGGCGAGCCGGTGCAGGGTGTGGCCCTCTGGCATAACAGGTCGATTTCGATTTCGGAACGGACAGGGTTATCGGGCTTAGGGTGTCAGCATGACAGGGGCGTCGCCACCTGGAGCTCGTACTCCAGGGACGCACGGCGGGCCACCTTACTCGGGGCATGGACATGATCGCGGCGATCTGTGGCCGCGCGACTTCGGTCGCGACGGCGTCTCCGGGTTGGTGACCTTGGACCGCGCGATGCGGGCCCGGGACGTGTCCCGGCCCGACGAAGAGGACGAGCGGGAGGCGCTCGCCGTCCTCGAGGAACTGCTCGCTCGGGTCGATGGGCGGCGAGCAGCGAGCACAGGCAGAAGTCGATAGCTGGGAGACCCGAGCGCACATCGACATCGGCAAGCTGAAAGCGTGATGCGCGAGAAGCCCTACGTCGGTGGCTTGCGATCGGCTTCGTAGTCAGCGAGCAACTGAATCCTGCGGGCGTGGCGAGGGTCGCCACTGAACGGCGTACTGAGGAAGATTCGCACCATCTCGAGAGCCTCCTCCTCGGTATGCATCCGGGCGCCGATGCTGATCACATTGGCATCGTTGTGCTGCCGCCCCAGCTTCGCGGTCTCGACGTTGTACGCCAGTGCGGCGCGGGTGCCGATCACCTTGTTCGCCGCAATCTGCTCACCGTTGCCGGAACCACCGATCACGACCGCCAGCGACCCCGGCTCTGCGACTGCACCCTCGGCTGCCGGGATGCAGAACACCGGGTAGTCGTCCTCGGCGTCGTACGCCTCCGGTCCATGATCGACGACGTCGTGACCCTCGGAGATCAAGGAGGAGACAAGATAGTTCTTCAACTCGAATCCGGCGTGGTCGCTACCGATGTGTACGCGCATGGCAGCACTATGTCACCTTGGTCGTGGACGCGCAGCCGCGCCGAGTTGGGCGATCAGTCCAAGATCGGCTCCTGCGGGCGAGCTCGCTTCAACTCACGAAAGCCCGAGAGTGCGTCCAGCATGGCGATCGCATCGAAGACCTGCCCAGCCTCCTGACTGTGAGGACGTGGTGAGAAGACGGGACCGAAGTAGGCGGCGCCGTCGATCCGTGTGACCGGCGAGCCGGACTCGAAGCCGACGAGCTCCATCGCCTCCCCGTGTGACTGGCGAAGGGCGTCGTCGTTATCTCCCAGGTAGCCGAGATCGGCCAGTTCAGTCGGCAGCCCGACGTCGGCCAGCGCCGCCTCGAGGACGGCCCTGCCGAAGCCTTCCTTCCGGAGATGGATCCTGGTGCCCAGCGCGGTATAGAACCTCCCCAGTTGCTCCTGACCGAATTGCTCGCCGACTGCTAAGGCGACCCGGACGGGCGCCCAACCGGCATCGAGCTGAGCGCGCTTGTCTTCGGCTACGTCCGCGCCGTCCTTCATGACCGACAGGCTCAGCACGTGCCACACCAGCTTCACGGGCCGCACTTCCTGAACCTCTATCAGCCACCGGGAGGTGAGCCAGGTCCACGGGCAGATCGGGTCGAACCAGAAATCCACGACGCTCGTCGGAGCGACTGGAGTTGAGGCGGCAAGTGCCTCGCTCACGGGCAAGCCGGCACCCTCCAGCTCGATAGTCGACACGTACTTGTCTTGTCGAGGTTCTTTAGCCTTGTGATGTTTGTCGTGCTGGCCCTTCGCGTGCTTGTCCTTCTTGCGCTTGTCCTTCTTGCGCTCGCGCTTTTTCGCCGCCCTTCCCATCCCGCAAGCCTAGAAGAGACGCCGGGCCACAGCCTGCACCACGTGGCAAGATCGACGTCATGTATCCGGACAACCTGACGCGGGCAGAGGCTCGAGAACGATTTGCCTTGATCAGGACCCACGCCTACCAGGTCGAGATCGACCTGACTGGCCGAGGAGTTGATCAACCGGACACCACGTTTCGATCAACATCGACAGTGCAGTTCTCGTCAGTAGCAACCGGCAATTGCCACATCGACTTGATCGCCGATTCAGTCATCAGCGCCACGTTGGACGGGATCCAGCTGGATCCGAGAAGCTTCGCTGACTCTCGGCTGCCGTTCTCGGTGACGCCCGGCGAGCATGTGCTGAGCGTTGTGGCGATCTTCCGGTATAGCCGCAGCGGGGACGGTCTCCATCGCTTTGTCGACCCGGCCGATGATCGGGTCTATCTCTACAGCCAATTCGAGGTGGCGGACGCCCGCCGGGTCTACGCCTGCTTTGAGCAGCCGGATCTCAAGGCCCGCTTCGCGATCATTGTCCTAGCCCCCTCCGGCTGGACTGTCGTGTCGAACGGCGCCTGTGTGAACAGCGAAGCACTCGGACAGGTTGATCATGACGGCGGCGTGACGAGGCATGTCTTCGCCGAGACGCTGCCCATCTCTACATACCTGACGGCCGTGGTTGCCGGCGAGTACCACGTCGAGCAGCGCAGTCACGAGACCACGGCCGGACGAGTGCCGATGTCGATCTTGTGCCGGCAGTCCCTGGCGCCGCATCTCGATGGCGATCGCCTCCACGACATCACGACCTCGGGATTCGGTGTGTTCGAGAGGCACTTCGGTTATCCGTATCCCTTCGGCAAGTACGACCAGGTGTTCGTCCCGGAGTACAACAGCGGGGCCATGGAGAACGTCGGGTGCGTGGTGATCCGCGACGACTACGTGTTCCGGAGCCGGCAGACCAAGGCTGCTCATCAGGTTCGAGCGAACACGATCTTGCACGAGCTCTCCCATATGTGGTTCGGGGATCTGGTGACCATGAAGTGGTGGGACGACCTCTGGCTCAAGGAATCTTTCGCGACCTGGGCCGCGACCTTCGCCGCTGGTGAGGCCCTCGAGGACCCCACGACAGCTTGGTCCACGTTCAGCAACGGCAACAAGAACTGGGCGTACCGCCAAGATCAACTTCCCTCGACCCACCCGATCGCGGCCGACATGGTCGACCTCGAGGCCATCGAGCTGAACTTCGACGGCATCACCTACGCCAAGGGTGCGGCTGTCCTGGTCCAGCTCGTGGCGTTTGTTGGTCAGGAGCCGTTCTTGAAGGGGTTGCGGTCCTACTTCGCTGAGCACGCCTTCGGCAACACCGAGCTCGCCGACCTGCTGCGGGCGCTGGAACAGGCCTCAGGTCGCAACCTGTCCCATTGGTCCGGCGAGTGGCTGGAGACCGCCGGCGTCAACACTCTGGCGGCCGATTTCGACATCGACGCCGATGGTCGATTCCGCTCCTTCCGGATCGAGCAAACGGCGGGGCAGACCCATCCGACCCTGCGCAGTCACCGAATCGCGATCGGGCTCTACGCTCGCACCGGAAACACCCTGCAGCGGATCCAGCGGGTGGAAGCCGACATCTCCGGCGCTTCCACGACGATTGCCGAACTCGACGGCACGCCGCAGCCAGACCTCGTACTGCCCAACGACGACGATCTGAGCTACGCAAAGGTCCGGCTCGATCGGCGCTCCTTGCAAACTGCCGTGGACCACATCGACGAGGTCAGCAGCCCGCTGACCCGCGCGCTGCTGTGGAATGCCACCTGGGATATGTGCCGCGACGCCGAGCTACCGGCCAGCCAGTATGTGCAGCTGGTGCTGCGCGGAGTGGCAACAGAATCGGACCTGACCGCGGTGCGCATCATTCTCGGTCAAGCGCTCAATGCGGCCAACAGCTATGCCCCGGTCACCCTGCGTTCGCGGTTGCTCGCCCGCTGGCAGTCGGGTGTGGGCGAGTTGCTCGCTCAATCGGCACCAGGTTCCGATCATCAGCTGGCGCTCGCCCGCAGCTTCGCCGCCGCCGCCGAAGATTCCTCAGCTGCCGAACTGATGCACGGGTGGCTGAACGGCCATGATGTGCCCGAGGGCTTGGCGATCGATCCCGAGCTGCGGTGGATCTTGGTTGCCAATCTCGCTCGACTGGGCCGGCTCAATGATGCAGACATTTCCGCTGAACTGGAGCGGGATGCCACGATCACCGGCGCTCAACAGGCGGCGGGTGCTCGGGCGGCGCAGCCCACTGCCGCGGCTAAGGCGAAAGCCTGGCGGTTGGCCGTCGAGGACGACACGACTCCCAATGGGACGCAGAGCGCGATCTGCCTGGGCTTCTGGCAGCGGGGCCAGGATGAATTGCTCGCTCCGTACATACCTCGCTACTTCGAAGCGGCTGAGGCGATCTCGTCGGCCTCCGGCATCTGGGCAACCCGAGGAATTTCCCTGCGGAATAACGTTCTCCGCTTCCTCTTTCCCTGGCCAGTGGAGAAAGAACCCCTTCTCATCGAGCTCGACTCGTGGCTCGAACGCACCGATTTGACCGCTTCGGTACGGCGGATCATCGACGAAAGACGCGACGATCTCACTCGCGCCCTGCGCTGTCAGTCGGCGGCGGCACTCGTGCCATGAGCGAGGAGGACAGGGATGCTGCACTGAACCCGCGCAGTCATCCGCTGGTCAGCGACGTGATGGCGATAATGGATCAGCTGTACCCCATCAACGCCGCCATGGACTGGGACGTCGTCGGTCTGGCGGTCGGATCGCCGCAAGCAATGATCAGCAAGATCATTTTCACCGTCGACGTGACCTCTTCAGTCGTAGCCCAGGCCGCCGAGGCGGGCGCCGAGTTGATCATCGCCCACCATCCGGTGCTGCTGCGCGGCGTCAGCGCCGTGACAGATGATCATCCGAAGGGCCGCCTGGTGCGGGATCTGCTCCGCCATGACATGTCCGTCTACGTCGCTCACACCAACGCCGACGTTGCGGCCGGCGGTGTGGCGTCGGCCCTTGCGGACGCGCTGGGGCTCACCGGCAGCAGGCCGATGGTGCCGGAGGCGCTCAAGCTCGACAAGATCATCACCTTCGTGCCGAGCGATCATGCCGATGCCGTCCTGGATGCGCTGGCGGCCGCTGGGGCGGGAAAGGTGGGCCTGTACGACCGCTGCGCCTATGTCGTCGAGGGCACCGGCACCTTCCGCCCGCTGGCCGGATCGGCACCGTACCTCGGTACGGCCGGTGTGATCGAAACCGTGGCGGAGCGGCGGATCGAGATGATCATGCCAAGGCGAGTGCGTGGCTCGGTGCTGGACGCACTGCTGACGGTCCATCCGTACCAGACTCCGGCCTACGACGTGATCGAGCTTGCGGACAGCCCCAACCCCGAGGTCGGACTCGGTCGCATAGGGACGTTGCCGGGAGACCTGTCCGTTGGCGGGTTGGCCGATCGGCTTGCCACCGTGCTGCCGGTGACTGCGGTCGGGGTTCGCATCGGGGGCGATCTCGACCACCGTGCTCGTACCGTCGCGGTACTGCCGGGGTCCGGAGACGATCTGTTGCAGACGGCCCACGCTTTGGGAGCTGATGCCTACATCACCTCCGACCTGCGCCACCATCGAGCCTTGGAAGCGCTCGCCTGGCCTGACGCGCCGGCTTTGATCGATATCTCCCACTGGGCGGCCGAATGGACGTGGCTGCCGGTCGTCGAGCGCCTGCTCAAGAGTCAGCTGTCGAAGGAGGGCTTCGATGTGAAAACTGAGATCTCGCGGTTATGCACCGATCCGTGGCTCGACCGACGCTGATCAGCGTGTGACGTGCAGGGTGGGGGGTTGGTACGCCGCCTCGCCCAGCTGGGATATCCCATGGGCCAGACCGCCGACGATGTCGTCGGCCACGAACCACTCGCGCATAGCGGCGGCCGCCAATCGGCACTCCACGTCGTCCAGCCGCCGCCGGGCCTCGGTCCCGGTGACGATCTCCAGTGCCCGGAAGGCTGGGTCGCACATCACCAGTACCGAATGGGCAGGGTCGTCGAGCCCACCATGCAGGCGCTCCGCGTAAGCACGCGAGTCTTCTTCAGACACTCCGACGTAGACCGAAAAAGTCAGGCCGGAGATCCGTTCCGCGTTCTGCACAGCTCGAGCGAGCCGCTCGGTTTCCGCCGGTGTGAATGAGTCACCAGCGGGCACCCGCACCTCCCGACTCGGACGGCGCCTGTCCACCACCCTCGATCGCGGCGGTTGACTCCGTCTTTTGCTCGGGCCGACCGCCTACCCAAACCGGCTCGGTGACTTCTTCGTGCGCATCTCCCTTGCGAGCCGCGTTCAGAACCTTGGCGATGCCGATCACCACCACGATGACGACCAGCGGCAATCCGACCAGGAGCCCGAGGATCTGTAGCCAGCTCGGGTCCGGCGCGGCCGGCCAGCCCTCTAGCGTGTCCAAGGGCACTAGCATGCTCAGGAGTTTGCTCACGCCCCTAACCGTAGCTGGAATCAGCTCTGCGGAGGAGCATGAGCGCCGGGCGAGGAGGAATCGGTGAACGGTGACGGTGGGGAGGCTTCCCGGATCGTCCTGGATGCCGACCAGATCGCCCGAGCTTGCGCCCGGATGGCTCACCAGATCCTCGAGGCGAACCGTGGAGCCAGGGGTTTGGTCCTGCTCGGCATTCCCACCCGAGGAGTCGCGCTTGCGGAGCGTCTGGCCAAGGCCATGGCGGACGTCGAGGGCGTATCGATTCCTACCGGCGCCTTGGACGTCACGATGTACCGTGATGACCTCCGCCGGCACCCGACGCGTGCCGTTGGCCATACTCGTTTGCCCATCGCGGTGGATGACGCTGTCGTCGTGCTGGTGGACGACGTACTCTTCTCCGGACGTACGGTGCGGGCGGCCTTGGATGCCCTCGGTGATCTCGGCCGGCCGCGGGCGGTTCGGCTGGCCGTGCTGATCGATCGTGGCCATCGAGAACTGCCGATCCGTGCCGACCACGTGGGAAAGAATCTGCCAACCGCGGCGGACGAGCGGGTGTGGGTACGGCTGGAGGAGATCGACGGCGTGAACGAGGTCACGATCGTCCGTGACGACCAGGGCCGCACGGAGTTTGCGGAGCGTGGCTGATGCGGCATCTCCTGTCCGCCGCTGATCTTGATCTGGCCTCCGCCAGCGAGGTCTTCGACGTCGCCGAGGAGATGTCGCTGCTCCAAGGCAGGCCGGTCAAGAAGCTTCCCGCTCTGCGCGGCCGGACTGTGGTGAATCTGTTCTTCGAGGACTCGACCCGCACCCGATCCTCCTTCGAGATCGCCGGCAAGTGGCTATCGGCCGACGTGATCAACGTCAGCGCGAAGGGGTCCTCGGTGTCCAAAGGTGAGTCGCTTCGTGACACCGTGCTCACGGTTGCCGCCATGGGAGTAGATGCGTTGGTGATCCGGCATCACGCCTCAGGCGCCCCCAGACAGGTGACGCAGTGGATCGATGCACATGTCGTCAACGCGGGAGACGGAACGCACGAGCACCCCACCCAGGCCCTGCTTGACGCCTTCACCTTGCGCCGGCATTTCCGCCAAACCTCACCCACGCTTCGCGACTTCCAGGGCAAGACGATCGCGATCGTCGGTGACATCACCCATTCCCGGGTCGCGCGGAGCAACGTGCTGCTGCTCAACACCCTCGGCGCGGACGTGATCATGGTCGCGCCGCCGACCCTGTGGCCATCCGGCGTTGACTCATGGCCCGCCCGCTTCTGTACTGATCTGGACGAGGTACTGCCCCTTGCGGACGCCGTGATGATGCTGCGGGTCCAGCGCGAACGGATGTCCGGTGGTTACTTTCCCACCCCTCGCGAGTACACCATCGGCTACGGACTGACCAGTCCGCGGCTCGAGATGCTCAAGCCAGGGGCTGCAATCTGCCATCCGGGTCCCATGAATCGAGGGCTGGAGATATCGGCGGAAGCCGCCGACGCCGCCAATTCACTGATCTTGGAACAGGTCGCCGCGGGGGTCGCCGTTCGGATGAGCGTGCTCTATTCCTTGTTGGGCGGCGCGGACGACACGCCGCCACCGACGGCGCGGGAGATCGCCGGATGACCGACATCTTGATCACCGGTGCCGACTGGGTCGGCAGCGGCCGAGCCGACCTGCTGGTGCGCCATGGCGTCTTGGCCGATCCGGCGACGGCCGGATCGGATGTCGAGCGATTCGATGCCGACGGGCTGATCGCCCTGCCGGGCCTCGTCGATCTGCACACTCATCTCCGCCAGCCGGGCCGCGAGGACACCGAAACGGTGGCCAGCGGCACGGCGGCCGCTGCGCGGGGCGGCTACACCGCGGTCCTCGCCATGGCGAACACCACACCCGTCACCGACACGGCCGAGGCTGCCGAGCACCTGGCCGAACTGGGTCGGCGTGATGGGCTAGCTCAGGTGGTGCCGGTCGGTGCGGTCAGCAAGGGCCTGGAGGGTGCGGAGCTGGCGGAACTGGGGCTGATGGCCCGATCCGCGTCCCGTGTCCGGGTCTTCTCCGACGACGGCCGATGTGTAGCGGACGCCCGGTTGATGCGCCGGGCTCTGGAGTACGTACGAGCCTTCGACGGTGTTATCGCCCAGCACGCGCAGGACCCGCGATTGGCCGGTCCGGACGCCTGTTGCCACGAGGGAACCATTTCCGGCCGCCTCGGTCTGCCCGGCTGGCCAGCGGCGGCGGAGTCGACGATTGTCGCGCGGGACGTCCAGTTGGCCGAGCTCACCCGGTCGCGGCTGCACGTCTGCCACGTCTCCAGCGCCGAGACGGTCGAGGTGTTGCGCTGGGCTAAGGGTCGGGACATTGCGGTGACCGCCGAGGTGGCACCGCACCATCTGCTCCTGACCACCGACGAGGTGGTGGATTACGACCCCACGTACAAGGTCAACCCCCCGCTGCGGCCGGCCGAAGACGTGGCGGAACTGCGCCTGGCCTTGGCGGACGGCACCATCGACGCCGTGGCGACCGACCACGCGCCGCATGCCCGCCATGACAAGGAGCACGCCTTCGCCGAGGCGGCGTTCGGCATGATCGGCTTGGAGACAGCGCTCCCGGTCGTCGTGGAAACCATGATCAACTCCGAGGCACTGGACTGGGCCGGTCTGGCGATGCGGATGGCAACCGCTCCCGCGCACATTGCGCGGCTGGCCGATCAGGGCCGTCGGCTCGTGGTGGGCGAGCCGGCCAACGTCGTTCTGGTGGACCCCACTGCCCGTGCGATCGTCGACCGCAATGCATCGGCCTCGCTCTCCCGCAACAACCCCTGGCATGGCCGTGAATTGCCCGACCCCGTGGTGGCCACCTTCTGGCAGGGACGAGCAACCTTTCGCCGCTAGCACCGGCGCTCACCGCACTACGATCTAACGACATGCCTTCCTGGTTCCCCCACGACCTGGCCGAGACAGTCGTCTTCGTTCCGCTGCGCATCGCCTTTCTGATCGTGCTGGCTTTGATCGCCCGATTCGTGCTGCACCGCCTGATCTCGAGGGCAGTCCGTCGCATGATCGGGCGGCAGACGCAGGTCAAGCTGAAGGCTGCCCAAGCGCTGGTCGACGCGACGACCCTGCCGGCGGAACGGCGTGAGCAGCGGATCCTGGCCCTCGGCTCCCTGGCGCGCAGTACCGTCACATTCGTGATCTTGATCGTCACGATCATGATGATCTTGGCTGAACTCGGCTTCAACATCGCCACGATCCTGGCCGGCACGTCGATCGTTGCCCTGACCGTGGCGATCGGCGTGCAGAGCATCGTGAAGGACCTGATCTCGGGAATCTTCATGCTCATCGAAGATCAGCTCGGGGTCGGCGACTACGTCGACATGGATCAAGCCTCCGGGACGGTGGAGGCGGTCGGCTGGCGCGTCACCCAGTTGCGCGACGATGATGGCAACGTCTGGTACGTCCGCAACGGTGAAGTGCTTCGCGTCGGCAACTTCAGTCAGGGCGGCACTGGGCGGCCTACCCCGGAGGAGGCACAACCTGCGTCATGACCCCTCCGGAGCCGAGCGCCATGACTACTTCAGCGTCGCCTCCACGTTGATCTCTGTGGCGGCGAGCGCTCGACTGACCGGGCAGTTCTTCTCGGCGGCGGCGACCGCGGCCGAGAACTGCTGGGCGTCTATTCCGGGCACATCCGCGGAGACCGTGAGTTGAATCCCGGTGATGCCTTTCCCCGGTGCGAACGTCACATCCGCCGTGGTCTCCACCGACGTGGGCTCCGGATGGCCCGCTTCCACAAGTTCGTGAGCTAACGACTTGGAGAAGCATGTCGCATGCGCGGCAGCGAGCAGCTCCTCGGGGCTGGTCTTGCCTCCCGGCTCGTCAACACGGGCCGCCCAGTTGACTTCAAATCGACCGGCGCCAGACGAGACGAGATGGGTCTCGCCCTGACCCTCCTTCAATGACCCCTCCCAGTAGGTTTTCGCGGTCCGGGTTGCCATGAAGTTTGTCTCCTTCGCGTTTTGATATGTGTGTTCCGTCTCATCCTGCCAGGGCCGTGATGCCGTGTTACACAATGGTTGAGATGCCCACTCCACTCCAGCCCGAGACGTTTTACGACGCGGTAGGTGGCCACGACACCTTCGTGACGCTGGTCAGCCGGTTCTACGCCGGTGTGCGTGCCGACCCCGAGCTCCGGGCGCTGTATCCGGAAGACGAGTTGGACGCTGCCGAGGAGCGGCTCCGGATGTTTCTGGAGCAGTACTGGGGGGGCCCGACCACCTACAGCGAGCGCCGTGGGCATCCTCGGCTGCGGATGCGCCACGCTCCGTTCGCGGTGACGCCGAAGATGCGCGACCACTGGCTGACCCACATGCGCAACGCCGTCGACTCACTGGGACTCGATCCCGATCATGCGGGGGAGTTGTGGAGTTATCTCGAGCGCGCCGCGTACTCGATGGTCAACACGTTCGACGAGCCTCCGGGACTGACGCCCGGATTGCGGCTCGACCTACCTCAGCCACGCTCCTAGGACGGTTCGCTGCTCCTCGGTCAGCGGGGTCTGACCCACGAGGATGGTGCGGGCAGCCGCGTACACCGCGCCGCCGGGGTTCGGGTCACGGATTTCGGCGGCGAGCGTGACGGAACGATTGCCCAGGTGGGAGACGACCGTGCCCACCTCGTACACCTGGTTCCGGAAGTCCATCGCCCTTAAGTACTCCATGTCCTGCCTGACCACCAACCACACCTGACTCGAGTTGTGCTCCGATGGCCATCCGAGGCTTGCCGTCATGAACGCGATCCGGGCTTCCTGGATGTAGTCGTAGTACTTGACGTTGTTCGCGTGGCCGTAGGAGTCGAGATCGGACCACCGGACCCGAAGCGGATAGCGATGATCATTCCCGTTCCAGCGGACCCGCGGCACTGGCGGCAACGGCTCCACCGGCGCGAGTCCGGCCGACAGCAGCCTTCGCTCTTCGCCGGTCAGCCGGCGGAGCGCGTCGGTGGCGAGATCGAACGGCACCAAGATTGTTCGAGCTCGGGCGGCCAGCAGATCACCGTCCAAGATCTCATATCCGATGACGAATCGGCTGGCACCCACGGAGTCCACCCACAGATCAACATCGAGCAGCGGATCCCCGAAAGCGGTAATCGGCCGCAGATACTCGACCTGATGACCAGCCACGACAACGCCCGTTTTCAGCATCTCGTGCAGCACCGGCGAGCCGCTCAACAGGAAGTCGACCCGGGCCTCCTGCAGGTAGTCGACGTAAGCCGCGTTGTTCACATGACCCTGGGCATCCATGTCGCCCCAGCGCACGGGACAGCGATAACGGTGCCGGCTCACCCCTGAAAGCTAGTCCCGCTCGTACATCCCAGCCAGAACCTCAGCGTGCTTCTCCTCCACCGCCTTACGCCGAATCTTCAGGCTCGGCGTGATCTCGCCTTCGTCAACGCTCAGTTCGCTGGGCAAGATCTCGAACCTCTTGATCGTCTCCCAACGCTCCAGCTGCTTGTTTGCTTCGGTGACGTAGCCATCGATCAGCTCGTGTACGGCCGGCGAGGAGATGAAGTCCTCATAGGGCGAGGTGCGATGGCCGTGCGCCTCGCCCCAATCCGTGATCGCTTCGGGGTCGAGAGCGACGAGTGCGGTCACGTACTTTCGGCCCTCGCCATGCACGACGACTTGGCTGAGGTACGGGGAGGCCGCCTTGAGTACGCCCTCCACCTTCTGCGGGGCGACGTACTTGCCGCCCGAGGTCTTGATCAGGTCCTTCTTGCGGTCGGTGATCCGCAGGTAGCCGGCATCGTCCAGCTCACCGATGTCACCGGTGGCGAACCATCCGTCGTGCAAGCTCTCGGCCGTCAGCTCCGGCAGGTTGTGGTAGCCCTGCATCACAGCCGGCCCCTTGATGAAGATCTCGCCATCGTCGCCGATCTTCACCTGGGTGCCCGGGATCGGCGGTCCAACCGTGCCGAAGCGGGTAGCCCGAGGGTTGTTTACGCAGGATGCCGCGCTGGTCTCGGTCAGCCCGTAGCCCTCCAATATAAGCAGTCCGGCAGCGTAGAACCACTCCTGAACCTCCCTGTTCAGGGCAGCCGAGCCGGAAACGAAAAACCTGATCCGACCACCCATCCGGTGCTTGATCTTGCTGAACACCAGCCGATCCGCCAGCGCGTACTGGACCGCCAGCGCCCCCGACGGCTTATTGCCGGCCAGCCGGATAGGCACCGTCTTGCGGCCGACGGAGAATGCCCAGGTGAAGATCTTGCCTTTGATGCCTCCCGCAGCGCCCGTCATCACCTTGGCTCGGACCTTCTCGAAGATGCGCGGCGCGCCGGCCATGAACGTCGGGTGAACCTCGCCGAGATTGTCCACGATCTTGTCGATCCGACCGTCCACTGCGGTGGCGAAGCCGATGCGTAGCTGGACCGTGATCAGCACCTTGCCGAAGACGTGGCTGAGTGGCAACCAGAGATATTGGACGTCATCTGGGTTGATGATGTCGAACTCCTCGATCGCGACACCTTCGTACGTCCAGCTGTCCTGCAACAGCTGCACTCCCTTGGGCCGGCCAGTGGTGCCCGACGTGTAGATCAGTGTCGCCAGATGGTCCGCGCGGATAAGGGCAATGGCATCGTCGACCGCTGTTGGATGGTCAGCTAGATACTCGCGGCCAAGCTCTTCGAATTCCGCCCAGCCGATCACGGCGGGAGAATCGGCCCGGCCGTCAATCTGGATGATCTTGACCAGGTCCGGCAGCTCAGGGAGATGATCGAGTACCTTGGCGACTTGCTCATCATGCTCTGCGATCACCACCTTGGACGCTGAATCGGCCAGGATGAACGCAACGTCCTCGTGCTGGGTGCTCGGATAGATCGTCGTCGTCGCACCGCCGGCACACATGATGGCGAGGTCAGCGAGAATCCACTCCATCCGCGTGCCCGAGGCGATAGCGACTCGGTCCTCCGAACCAATGCCGAGTGACATCAGGCCTGCCGCCAGCTGAAAGGCCTTGTCCTTGGTTTCCTGCCAGGTCAGCGAAATCCAGCGCTCCCCTTCGAGGTAGCGAAATGCCTCGCGGGAAGACGACGCACTGACCTGGTCGAGCAGCATCGCAGCAACCGAGACGGGTCTTTGGGTCGCGGTCATCGTCGTCGTTGAGTCGGTCATAGCCACACTGTGAGATTAGCCACATCAGGCCCGGTTTCGAGCCGATCGCGGGTTCTTTCGGCCAAATATCAGCTCGCCGACGCGGCGAAGCACGCAGGCCCGGCGGGTTTAGCCCAGGCGTTCCAGGACGATCGCCATGCCTTGGCCGCCACCAACGCACATCGTCTCCAGACCGAAGTGTGCGTCGCGCAACTGCATGGCGTTGAGCAGGGTGGTCATGATCCGGGCACCGGTCGAGCCGAACGGATGACCTAGCGCGATCGCACCACCGTGCACGTTCAGCCGATCCAAGTCGATTTCCAGATCACGGTAACTCGCTATCACCTGCACCGCGAACGCCTCGTTGATCTCGACCAGGTCCATGTCGCGGATGGACAAGCCCGCGTTGGCCAACGCTCGCCGGCTCGCCTCGACCGGCCCGAGACCCATGATCTCGGGGCTGAGCGCACTGACGCCGGTAGCCACGATCCGGGCCAGCGGACGCAGCCCGAGATCCGCTGCGCGCGCGTCGCTCATGATCACCACCGCGGCCGCCCCGTCAT
>DASQUD010000323.1:0-3629 GCA_035641455.1 Propionibacteriaceae bacterium
TGGCGGGAGCTGTGCCGGGCGGTGGAGTCGCGGGGGCGCTGATCCCGTTGGTGGTGGGGCTTCTCTCGGCCCTCGTCGCCTACGGCCGCTGGCGGCTGGCGCTGCAGTCAGAGCGCCAGCCGCCAGCTAAGTTGTGATTGCGCTTCCGTACCTGCCGCTGATTCTATGAACGCAATCACTTCAAACTCTGAGACGAACACGAAGGCGACGAGGGTGCTGCTGGCCTGCGGCGTTGTCGCTGGTCCCCTGTACATAGTCCCCTGTACATAGTGGTGGGCATAATTCAGATGCTCATCCGCGACGGGTTCGACATAAGACGTCACGCGCTCAGCCTGCTGAGTAACGGAGACCTGGGATCGATCCAGATCACCAACTTCTTGGTTACCGGCCTGCTGGTCATCGCAGGCGCGGTCGGAATGCGGCGGGTACTGCGTGGCAGCCGAGGTGGAACCTGGGGACCGCTGTTGATCGGCGTTTACGGGGTAGGTCTGATCGGCGCAGGCTTCTTCCGCGCCGACCCGGCCCTAGGCTTCCCGCCAGGGTTGCCAGCGAGCGCCTACGACACCATAAGCGGGCACGGCATTATGCACTTCATCAGCGGTGGAATCGGGTTCCTCGCGCTGATTGCGGCCTGCTTCGTGCTTGCCCGGCGGTATGCCGCCCTTAGACAAAGGGGATGGGCTGCGTACTCTGTGGCCACCGGCGTGCTCTTTTTCGCGGCCTTCTTCGGGATCGCCTCGGGGTCCAGAGGAGCTGGGGTTAGCGTGGCCTTCGCTGTCGCGGTGGTACTCGGCTGGGCATGGATCTCGGCGATGGCGGCACGGCTGAGTACCGAGCTTCCCGACGCAAGAGGCTAGTACGGCACCTGGCAGATTCCGCGTGTAATGTCGCCGGAGTCGAGTCACTGTAAGACCATAGGCATAAGGAGGGTCTGATGAGCGAAGATACAGCTATAGTCAAGCCGGGGACGGCGATTTCACTAATGGCGGCACGCCTATCATTTGCGGCAGCCGCCCAACCGGTTCATGATCGTAGCCTACAGAATGTGGCTGATGGTGGTAGCTTGGCGTGCGCCCCGGTTGAGCGGGCAAAGACCGTGGCCGAGGAGGGTTGGCACTGATGGCAACCGCAGGAACGTACATCGAGGCCAATGGGATTAGGGTCTACTTTGAAGTCTACGGCGAGGGCGAGCCGCTGTTGCTCATTCACGGCGGCACCGCCACCTCTCGGGCTTGGGCATCGCACCTGCCGGCCTTCACCGAGCACTTTCGGGTTTTCACACCCGATAGTCGCGGTCATGGCAGGACCGACAACCCGACGGGCGAACTCGACTACCGAGTGATGGCGGACGACGTGGCCGCCCTGGTTAGCGTGCTGGGTTTGCAGAGGCCGCTCGTTTTGGGCTACAGCGACGGGGGCCAGATCGCCCTCGAGCTCGGCATGCGCTACCCTGGCCTGGCCAGAGCGCTGGTCCTAGGCGGCGCGCAGTTCGGGTTTTCCGAAGCGTATCTCGAGGCCGTCCGGACACTCTTGGGAATCACCGGCGGCGAGGAGGTGGAACCAGAGAAACTGGATCGGGAGCAGCCCGAGTGGGTTGCCTTCCTGCGTGAGGCGCACGGGCACGTGTACGGCCCCGAGTACTGGAAGACTTATGTAAAGCAGATCGCATCGCTGTGGCTGACGCCCCTGTACTACACGTCAGAGGACTTTGCTGCGGTCACCGACCCTGTGCTCATCCTAATCGGCGACCGCGACGAAGGTGCATCGCCCGAGGAGGCTATCGAGCTGCTGCGCTTACTACCCAATGCGGAGCTAGCCGTTGCCCCGGCCTCGGATCACAGCTTCATCGAAGCGAAAGCGGGCCTTTTCGACGCGCTCGCCCTGGACTTCCTCATGCGGCATCGGAACGATTCAGCTCTCGTCTCCGGATAGCGCTGAAGGAGGCGCCCGTGCAAGCCCCAGACCGAGACCCCGCCAACCAGCAGCACGGACAACATTGATCCCCCAACCAAAGGAGAAGACGATGACTCTTCCGAAAATCGCCTCACGAGACGAGTGGCTCGCTGCCCGAAAGGAACATCAGAATCGGTCGTCTCGGAGGGCGACATGACGACACGCAGAGGGTCCGGGGAACGATGGCGACGCTACAACCCCGAATCCCGACGATCTCACTGCCGAGGTGTCCACCTCACCACTTGCCGCCTGACAATCCACCCTTGAGAAGGGAAATGATCATGAACGACATGCAGCAGCAAGTCCAGGAAGCCATCGACCATCTGATCGAGTCCGGAGTCGAGCGGGGTCTGCAAGTCGCCGTTTACTGGCATGGCGACCTAGTGGTCGACGCTGTCGCGGGCGTCGCCGACCCGGCAACTGGGCGTCCGGTCACTTCGGACACCCCCTTCTACAGCTACTCGACCGGCAAGGGTGCGACCGCGACCGTGGCGCACGTGCTCGCGGAGCGCGGTGCGTTCGATTACGACACCCCGATCGTGGAGCTGTGGCCGGAGTTCGGCGCCCATGGCAAGGAATCCGCGACCGTGCGGCACGCGCTGACGCACACAGTCGGTGTGCCTGGCATACCGGACGGCACGACGCCCGAGGACCTGTGCGACTGGGACAAGATGTGCGCCGTGATCGCCGACGCCGAGCCCTGGTGGGAGCCGGGCACCAGGGTCGCCTACCACGCCTATCCGTTCGGCTACATAATCGGCGAGATAGTCCGTCGGGCCACCGGTAAGCCCATCTCGCGAGTCCTCCGGGAGGAGGTGGCCGGGCCGCTGGGTGTCGCCGACGAGCTCTTCTTCGGTGTTCCTGAGCCCGAGCTGGGCAGGCTGGCCCGGCTGGAGGATGCCGACGGCAGCGCGGAAATGCTCGCCTCGATGCCCGATGATTCTCCGTTTTTCAAGCTGGGGCCGAGGGCTGTAACCCCGACCGCCGAGTTCGGCAACCGCACCGACATACTCACCGCCGACATCCCCGCTGGCGGCAAGATGTCCGCACGTGCCGTGGCGCGCATGTACGCCGCGCTGCTGGGCGAGGTGGACGGCGTCCGGCTAATCTCGGCCGAACGGCTGCGCGAAGCCTCCGCCGTGGCGTTCAGCGGCGTCGACCAGATCATGGAGTTCCCGTCCACGTGGGCGCTGGGTTACTCCGTGGGCCGTCCCGGGACCGACCCGCAGGAGACCCAGACCGTGTTCGGAATTGGGGGCGTCGGTGGAAGCTACGCTTACGCCGACACCGCTACCGGGATCGCGTTCGCGCTGACGAAGAACAGGCTCACCCCCAGCTTCGACGCCGCCGAGCGAGTCGCCCGAATCGTCACGGAAGCGATCGGCGGTGGAGGCGATGCGCCCACGAGAAGCGAGGAACCAGACAGCGACCTTCCGATCGGGTTGGGCAAGCCGGCCCGACGGGCGCTCGCGGCGGCCGGATACGCACGGCTCGAGCAACTCACCGGGGTCAGCGAGGCCGAGGTCATGGAGCTGCACGGAATGGGACCGAAAGTGCTGGACCACCTCCGCCGCGCCCTCGCCGCCAAGGGCCAAAGGTTCGCCGGCTCGTGACGCGTATCCTCTCGACGCCAAGTTACGGCGACCCTCTCGTTCACGACGGCTACACCGTTACCG
>DASQUD010000324.1:0-5184 GCA_035641455.1 Propionibacteriaceae bacterium
TTGGCTGAGAATGGGTCATTAGCTGAAGATCTTGAATATTGCCGTGCCGAAGCCAAGGTCCAACAGGCTGACGTAGGCGATGACGAACAGCACGAAGACCAAGACGACGACGAAGTACTGGAGCACCTGCTGACCGGTGGGATAGACCACCTTCCGCAGCTCTCCGATCGACTCCCGGACGAACCGGACAGGTCCCGTCCGTTCCCTTTTCGCCGGCCCTCGACGCTGGCTGGGAGTGGCGCGATTTTTCGATTCCCGGCCGGCCTTGGCTGGCGTGGTGGATCCTGTGGTGACCGAAGTGCTGCGGCGTCGCGGGGCGCCAACGCCAACGAGGCGGTCGACCTGTCCGTTCCGATCGTCAGTGGACACCTCGTCCTCAGCCTGGCCATCTGTCGACGGGCGGGCCGAGTCGACGACGTCCTCCCCGTTCTGCACTGAGTCGTCGTTCAGCTCAGTGGCGTCGCGGGACTGCTCAGCCGGCTTTTCGCTGTCTGCCACGCCGTTGACCTCTCCGCTGACTAGCTCTCTTCGTCACTTGCAGGGCAAGAGGGACTTGAACCCCCAACCTTCGGTTTTGGAGACCGATGCTCTGCCAGTTGAGCTATTGCCCTTCGGCGGCCCCGGCCACGGTCATCCGGCGGCCACAGAGGCTCTGTGAGGGCGCACGGAAACAGTGGTGGTTTACCACCAAGAGATCGAGTGTACTGAGGAAGCTGGCCCGAGTCGAACCGTCACCCGGCCAAACGCTGTTCGACGGCGGCGAGCAGCACGCAGGTCGTCAGGCCGTCGATCGCGGTCGCGACGTCGTCCGGAGACGGAAAGGTGGGCGCGATCCTGATGTTGCGATCCCGCGGGTCCTTGCCGTACGGGAACGCGGCCCCAGCGCCGGTCATCGCGATGCCCGCCTCCTTGGCCAGCGCAACGACTCGGGTGGCGGTGTGGTCGGCGACATCGAGACTGATGAAGTAGCCGCCGTCGGGATCGGTCCAGGTCGCCGCCGAAAAATCGCCCAGCCGCTTCTCGAGGATGGAGGTCACCAGCTCGAACTTCGGGGCGATGAGATCGCGATGCTTGCGCATCAGCGCCTTTACCCCCTCAGGGCTGCCGAGGAATCGGGCGTGCCGCAGGTGATTGATCTTGTCGGGGCCGATGCTCCGCTTGCTCAGCTGGGCCAGATACCACGCGACGTTGGCGGGCGAGCTCGCGAAGAACGAGACGCCCGCTCCCGCGAATGTGATCTTCGAGGTGGAGGCGAAGAGAAACACTCGGTTCGGGTTCCCGGCCGCGGCCGCCATGCCAAGAACATCGAGCGCCGGCGTCTCCACATCCGTGAGATGGTGCACCGCGTAGGCGTTGTCCCAGAAGATCCGGAAGTCCGCCGCCGCGGTCGGCATGGAGACCAGCGCGTCGGTGACCTGCGCGGTATAGACCGCGCCGGTCGGGTTGGCGTAGGTGGGGACCACCCAGATCCCCTTGATCGACGGATCATTGGCGACCAGCTCCCGCACCTGATCGACGTCCGGTCCGCAATCGCCGAGCGGCACTGGCAGCATGTGGATGCCGAACTGCTCACACAGCGCGAAGTGGCGGTCGTAGCCCGGCACCGGGCAGAGGAAGCGGACCGGCGACTCGGCCCACGGCCGGTGAGAGTCGGCGGTTCCCTTGAGCAGGGCGTAGACCAGCGCGTCGTGCATAATCGCGAGGCTGGCGTTGTCCCCCGCCACCAGCTGCTCGACGGGAACGTTGAGCAAAGGCGCGAAGATCTGTCGGATCTCTAGCAGCCCGTGGAGGCCGCCATAGTTCCGGCAGTCTGTGCCGGCCGCGTCGGTGTAGGAGTCCGTACCCGGCAGCTCGAGCAGTTCGTTGGAGAGGTCGAGCTGCTCCGGGGCGGGCTTGCCCCTGGTCAGGTCCAGCTTCAGTCCCCGGGCGACCAGCTCGTCGTACGCCGAGGTGAGCTCGGCGTGCATGGAGGTCAGTTCGTCGCGACTGAGGTCGGACAAAGGGGGCATGGTCGTTGTTCCGATCGGGTCAAGATTTGGGCCGTCGATGAGTCTATCGATGCTGCCGATCGCAGAGGCACCCACTTGACCGCCACCGCTCACCGCGAGCCGCTACTGAAACTGGCAGCCGCTACCGAATATTTGCGAGCGGCTGCGAGTTTCCCGAGCGGCTGACGTCCCTCGGCGGCCTGGCTGCCCGGCTCGCGGGTGAGGGCGTCAGGCCCGGGCACCGACCACGGCGGTGTGTGGCGCTAGCTCGGCTTGCGGCCCGGAGAGCGTGGCCTGTCCGACCTGGAGCAGCGGCTCGATCACGAAGGGCAACTTGATCTTGGCGAGCTCGTCGCTGAAGTTCGCCACGATGATCATCTCCCCGCGCTCCACCAGCAGCCACCCGCGGAGGTGATCCGACGCCGTCGTGCTGTGATCGAAGCGGGGATCGGTCAGGTCGGGATGATCTCGGCGCAGTCGGATCAGCCTTCGATTGAGGTCGAGCAATTGTGCTGACCGCTCGCTGTCCAGCTCGCCCCAGTTGAGCTTGGAGCGTTCAAAGGTGGCCGGATCTTGGGGGTCGGGTACGGCAGAGGTGTCCCACTCCATCGCAGCAAACTCTTCGATCCGTCCGGTTCTGATCAGCTCGGCCAACTCCGGCTCCGGGTGGGAGGTGAAGAACTGCCAGGGCGTACGTGCGCCCCATTCCTCGCCCATGAAGATCATCGGTGTGAACGGGCTCAGCAGGGTGATCACTGCAGCCAGCGCGAGCTGCTGGTCGTCGATCTTTCCCGACAACCGCATGCCGTCCGCCCGGTTACCGATTTGATCATGGTTATCGGAGCAGACAACGAGCCGCCAGGTCGCGGTTCGCCAGGTGTCAATGGGATGACCGTGGCTGCGTCCGCGGAAGCTGGATCGTGTCCCGGTGTGGAAGAAGCCTTGCTCGAAGACCTTGGCCAGCGCCGCCGCCGAGTCGAAATCTGCGTAGTAGCCGGTCTTGTCGCCGGTCAGGCTGACGTAGAGGGCGTGGTGGAAGTCGTCACTCCATTGGGCGGTCAACCCGTAGCCGCCCGCTTCCCGGGATGTGATCAAGCGCGGATCGTTCAGGTCCGATTCCGCGATCAGCGGGAATGGTTTGCCCAGGGCGGCGCTCAAGGCTCCGGTCTCCATGGCCAGGTCCTCGAGAAGGTGGACGGCACGAGCGTCGTACAGCGCGTGTACGGCGTCCAACCGCAGTCCGTCGACGTGATAGTCACGCAGCCACATGGTGGCGTTGTCGAGGATGTAGTGGCGCACCTCGTCTGAGTGCTCACCGTCGAGGTTGATGGCGGCGCCCCACGTGCTGGCGGCGTTCTCGGTCAGATACGGGCCGTACTGCGGCAGATAGTTGCCACTCGGTCCCAGGTGGTTGTAGACGACGTCCTGGATCACCGCCAGCCCGCGCGAATGGCAGGCGTCGACGAATTGCTGATAGGCCCGCGGGCCGCCGTAAGCCTCGTGCACGGCATACCACGCCACGCCGTCGTAGCCCCAGCCGTGCGTCCCGTTGAAGGCGTTCACCGGCATCAACTCGACGAAGTCCACGCCCAGCTCGACCAGATGATCAAGCCGCTGGATCGCGCTGATCAGCGTGCCGGCCGGGGTGAAGGTCCCTACGTGCAGCTCGTAGATCACTCCCCCGGCGAGTTGTCGGCCGTACCATCGGGCGTCCGACCAACCAAAGGCGGAGGGATCGAACGTCTGGGAGAGGGCATGGACTCCGTCGGGCTGGCGGCGGGAGCGGGGGTCCGGCAGCGGTGTGTCGGCGTCGTTCAGCAGATAGCCGTAACGGACCTCGCCGGCGGTGAAAGCCGGCAGCGTTTCGGCGGGACGCCACCATCCTTCCTCGTCGCGTTGCATGGCCACGACAGTGCCGGGCTGGTCCGGCTCCGAGGCCGGGCGTACGAGCATGGCTACCCGTTCGGGCCGTGGAGCCCAGACGGCGAAGTCATAGGTCGTCACAGCTCACATCCGACCAGGGCTGGTTCCGGCACCAAGGTGAGGCCGAATATCGCCGTCACCCCGGCGCGGATCTGCCGCGCCAGCTCGACGAGGTCAACGGCGCTCGCGGCTCCGCGATTGGTGAGGGCGAGACTGTGCTTGGTCGACACTCGGGCGGCGCCGTCCCCGAAGCCCTTGCCGAAGCCTGCACGCTCGATCAGCCAGGCGGCACTGATTTTGACGCGACCATCTGGCAGCGGGAACCGGGGCGCGTCGACCGGCAGCGCCGCACTCCGTTGGGCATCGAGAATGGGATTCGTGAAAAAGGAGCCGGCGCTCCAGGTGTCGAAGTCGTCGTCATCAAGCACCATGCCCTTGGCGCGCCGGAGGGTGAGCACCGCCTCCCGAACGGCCGCGGCGGGGGCTCGGCTGTTGATCTCCACTCCCAGCGCCCGGGCAAGCTCGGGGTAGCGAATCGGCCTCGACATCGATCCCAGCCGGAGTTGGAACGTGACCGACAAGATCACGTACCGGCCCGCTTCGGTCTTGAAGCGTGAGCTCCGGTACGAGAAACCGCAATCGACCGCGGTGAAGGTGCGGATTTCATGGTTCTTGCGGTCAAAGGTCCGTACCGTCTCGATGGAGTCGGCCACTTCCGCCCCGTAGGCGCCGACATTCTGCATCGGGGTGGCACCCACCAGGCCAGGGATACCCGACATGGCCTCGAACCCGACGAACTCCTCATCAAGAGTGCGTACCACCAGCGCGTCCCAGTCCTCCCCGGCCGCGACCGACAGGATCGCCCCCGAGCACCCGGAGACGTCCGCCTGGACGCCTCGGGTCTCGATCTTGATCACGGTGCCCTCGAAGCCGGAATCAGCGATCAGGAGATTCGAGCCGCCACCCAAGATCAACGCCGGCTCCTCCCGGGCATCGAGCTCTCGGATGCAGTCGATCAACTCGGACTCAGTCGCGACAGCGATCAGGCGCCGAGCCGGCCCGCCCACACGCAAGGTGGTGAGATCGGCCAGTGGGACGTCCAATCGCACGTCGGGCAGCCGCAGTTCAGGGCCCAAGATCGACTTCGGCACGCGCCGCTCCCAGCACTTTCTGCCCGCCGGAGGTTGCCTCGATGGCGATGCTGACTCGATTCGACTCCACGGCCGCCACTCGGGCCGTAAACAAGACCTCAGCGCCGTTCTCGTCGTCCGGC
>DASQUD010000325.1:0-7701 GCA_035641455.1 Propionibacteriaceae bacterium
ATCGTGGCCCAGGCGGTGAGCATGCACGGCGGCTGGGTGAAGGCGGGCCGGTCCGCTCAGGGGGGCGCTGAGTTCACCATTCAGCTGCCGGGCTCGACGACGCTCGACGGTCTGGCCCTGGCGCTCCCCGAGCGCTGATCAGGAGCGGCCGTGGGTCGCGTACGGGGTGTGGGTGGGCAGGCTCATCCGCGGCGCCCTCCGCGGCACCCGGAAGCCGGCCATCACCAGCAGCATCTGCACCCGGAACCGATGTCCGCGGTACGGTTCCAAGATCTCGGTGCAGGCGTCGTCGTCCAAGGCTTCGCCGGTCAGCGCGTAGGTGATCTCTTTGCCGACGTGGTAGTCACCAATACTCCAGGCGTCCGGATCCCCGTGCGCGCGCTGGCGAACCTCCGCTGATGTCCACGGCCCGACACCGGGCAGGCTGCGCAGGGCCAGATTGGCCGCACGGGGTTCGCGGTGCAGCGTACGTTCCAACGCCGCGGCCCGCGGCGCTGCGTTGGCCAACGTACGGCTGCGCCGCTGCTCCACCCCGGCGGCCAGGAACCGCCAGCTCGGAACCCGCGCCCAGACCTCGGGCGCCGGCGGGAGCCGCATGCCGAAGGCGATCGAGCTGGGATCCTGGGCCGGCCCGGGAGCCGATTCGCCGAATTCCCGCACCAGCAACCGCCAGGCGCGAAAGGCTTCCGCACCGGTCACCACCTGTTCCAAGCAGGCCGGAGCGAGTGCCTCGAAGACGGCGTCCGACCGCCCGACGCGATAGCCCGAATAACGACGGTGGGCATGCACCAGCACAGGGTGCTGCGGCAACGGCCGGAAACCGTCCGGATCGTCGTCGGCACCGGCCAGCTTCGGCAGCTGATCCAGCGCCCACTCCGCGCCATCGCCCCAGGCACGAGCCTCAAATCGCCGACCGCTGGCGATGATCTTGATCAGAGCCGGTCCGGCCGGGGTGCGAGTGGCGCGGAGCATCACCTCACCGACTTTGCGGTGGGTGGGATCACCCGCTCCCCTGCGGAGCAGGGAAAAGGTCGGCTGGAACAGCGCCGGATGGTCCAGCTCGAACTGCCGGGTCTGGTTGGCCATCTGTCGATCAAGCCCGAGGAAAGGGCCAGGGGTTGGGTCGGCAGCCGTCGAGGCTCTTGGTCTGCTGCACCATGATCTGTGCGGGCCGGCCCTTGCCGTCACACGCGATGTGCTGGTAGCCGAGTGCGTGCCCCACCTCGTGGTTGACGAGGTAACGGCGGTAGTTGGTGATATCGGTCCCGTAGGTGTCGGCTCCCGAAACCCAGCGCCTGGCGTTGAGCACCACGCGATCGCCGTTCTGGCAGGAGACCTCGCCCCGGGTCAGCAGCGGCGCACACAACCGGTCGGTGGTCGCCGGCGTGGTGATGTAGACATGCAGATCAGCGCTCGCTGGGGAACTGACCAGCTGGAACCGCCACTTCCCCGACGCGCGCCAGCTCCGCCGATCGTTCAGCACCGACTGGATCGTTCGCGCCGCCGCATTGATCTCCACCGGCACGCCTTTCTCGCGCTGGACATCGAAGTTCACCACGGTCCCGGCCTGTCCGGCCGGATCGCCGTGGACGCTGGCTCGCACGTAGGTGCCGGGACCCGAATCAGGCACCTTGTGCTTGACGACGGTCGCGTCCGCATGCTTCCGGCGCTGCGGACCTGATATAGCGGTGGGTTGCGGCGACTCCGCCTTGGCAGTTGGTGGGGTTGAGGCCGGCGTCGCTGAGGGCGCCGGCACGCCCACCGGCACGCCGAAACGCGCCTCCTCGACGAGAACACCGGTCGCAGCTCGGGCACCCAAACCGACCAACCCCAGCATCAGGATGCCCGTGACGACCACAGCGGCCAGGCCAGGGGATCGCGAAGGCGGGGTAGATTGTGAGCCGCGAAGATCGCCATCAGCCGACGCACGGCGCGGCAATGAGCCGTACGACCGGGTTCCTGCCCGGTCTCCCCGAGGAGAATGGCTCACAAGGACCAACACTAGGCGGAAACGTGGCCCACTCCCACGCAACGGACGGCGCGCCGGGCCCGAACGAGGCAGTTCGGCACCGGCGGGCACTGCGCATTCTCATCGTCGTGTTGATTCCGCTCGGCATCTGGACGCTGGCCGGGCTGATCGCGCTGTGGCCGGAAGACATCTCGTCCCATGTCAACAAGGAGGTGGCCGGCTACACCGTCGCGGGCGTGACCTACCCGAAGGCACGGATCACCGCTGTGAAGGAGATCTCCTGCGAAGGCCTGCCCGGGTCGACCCCCGGAGTGACTGATACCCGCTGCGCCGATGTCACGGCCGAGCTGCTGGAGGGTGAGGAACAGGGCCAGGCGGTGACCGTCCCGCTCACCTCAGCGGTCTACGCCTCTGGCGTCAAGGTTGGCCAGAAGATTCTCCTGATCCGGGTGCCACCAACTGACGATCAGCCCGCGCAGTACAACTTCTCCGATTTCGTGCGCAGCACGCCCTTGGTGGTCATCGCGGTGATCTTCGCGGTCTTGGTGGTCGCCGTGGCCCGTTGGCGAGGTTTCGCGTCCGTGGTGGGACTCGGCTTCGCTGGGTTCATCTTGGTCAAGTTCATGTTCCCGGCCCTGGTGGCCGGGTCCGATCCGATCCTGGTGGGCTTGATTGGCTCATCAGCAATCATGTTCGTCGTCTTGTACGCCGCACACGGCTTCAGCGCCCGCACGACCACGGCACTGGTCGGCACGTTGTTCGGGCTGATCGTCAGCGCGTTGCTCGGCTTGCTCGCCACGCGCTGGGCTCACCTGACCGGCGTGGCGGCCGAGGACGACTATGTGCTCGCTGCCGCCGCCCCCGATCTGCGGCTGACGTCGGTGGTGATTTGCGGGATCATCGTGGCCGGGTTGGGCGTACTGAACGACGTGACGATCACCCAAGCGTCGGCCGTCTGGGAACTGGCCGACAGCGGCCGCAGCCAGAAGCACCTGTTCGCCAAGGCGATGCGCATCGGCCGCGATCACATCGCGTCGACCGTCTACACCATTGCCTTCGCGACGGCGGGCGCCTCGCTCTCGGTCCTGCTGTTGATCGTCGTCTACGACCGTCCCCTGTTGTCCGTGCTGCAGACAGAGCAGTTCTCCGGTGAGGTGCTGCGTACGTTGGTCGGCTCGATCGGATTGGTCCTCGCGGTCCCGTTGACCACGGCGATTGGCGTCGCGGTTGTTCGTGCCAGCGGTCGCCGGGGGCCAACGGTGCTGGACAAGCTTCGCGTTTCCCGGACACCGGTGCCAGCCGCTGCTGAATCCACAGAGCCAGCGAAGTCAGCTGAGGAGACGATGGGGACCGACAAGTCCGGCGCGAGGCGGTTCCGGCAACGCAGCGCTGATGACGACTTTGGTGACTTCAGCCACCTGCGTGATCCAGCTGAGGAGGATCCGGACCGTTCAGGTGAGGCCAAGAGTCGCAAGGGTGGGCCCAGCTGATTCAGCCCGGCTTGACCAGCGGAAAGAGGATCGTTTCGCGGATTCCTGCGTTCGTGAAGAGCATCACCAGCCGATCGATGCCGAGACCCAGCCCGCCCATCGGTGGTGCTCCGAACTCCAGTGCCGTCAGGAAGTCCTCATCCAGCTGCATCGCCTCGGGGTCGCCAGCGGCCGCGGCGAGCGATTGAGAGGTCAGCCGTTCCCGCTGGATGACCGGGTCGATCAGCTCCGAGAACCCGGTCGCGCGCTCCAGGCCGCCGATCAGCAGGTCCCAGGCCTCGATCAGATGCGGATCGCTGCGATGCGGGCGAGCCAACGGCTGGGCCAAGGGTGGATAGTCGCAGACGAAGGTCGGCTGGATCAGGGTCGGTTCGACGAGCTCGCCGAACAGATGCAGGATCAACTTCTCGGCGGTCCAGCCCCCCTCGGCACCTACCCCGTGCCGCTCGGCGATCTTGCGCAGGTGCTCTGCGCCCGTGTCCGGCGTGATCTCCTCGCCCAGGTGCGCCGACAGGCCGGGATAGACGCCCAGCCAGGGCCAGATGCCGCCGAGGTCGATCGCCCCCATCGGAGTGTCGAGCTGCCGCGATCCCAGCAGATCGGCGACATCGAGGATGAGCTGCTGGGTGAGGTCGGCGATGCTCCGTTGATCACCCCAGGCCTGGTAGACCTCCAGCATGGTGAATTCCGCGCTATGCGTGGAATCGATGCCCTCATTACGGAAGATCCGGCCGATTTCGTAGACCCGCTCGATCCCGCCGACCACGGCTCGCTTCAGGAACAGCTCGAGCGCTATCCGCAGCGTCATGTCGATGTCGAACGCATTCAGATGGGTACGAAACGGGCGGGCGTTAGCGCCACCGTGCACCAACTGCAACACCGGAGTTTCAATCTCCACGTAGCCATCGCGGTGCAAGCTCTCCCGAAGGCTGCGGGTGATCGCCGCCCTGGTCCGCACCATGCCCCGGGCGGCCTCCCGTACGGTCAGGTCGGCGTAGCGCTGCCGCACCCGGGTCTCATCGGACAGTTCTTTGTGCAACGTCGGCATGGGCCGCAACGCCTTGGCCGCCAACTGCCAGCGCGACGCCAGCACCGACAATTCGCCCCGCTTGGAGGAGATCACCCGGCCCTCGACAAAGACGAAGTCACCAAGATCGACATCGGCCTTCCAGGCCACGAACGACTCCTCGCCGACCTCCGCCAGGGAGATCATGACCTGTAGCCGAACGCCGGAATGATCGAGGGACAGGCCCTCCTGCAAGGTGGCGAAACACAGTTTGCCCGTGTTGCGGACGAAGACGACGCGGCCCGTCACACCGACGACCTCGGCTGTTTCCTCACCGAGCGCCAAGTGACCCCAACGGTCCCGGACCTCGGCCAGCGAGTGAGTCCGCGGAACGACCACCGGATAGGGCTCACGGCCTTCCGCCAGCAACCGTGACCGCTTGTCCAGCCGGACCTGCATTTGCTCGGGCAGCCCGATGTTGTCGCGGTCGCTCGGCACCCGGTCAGCTTAGGCGATCTGGCCCTGGACGATGGCGAGGTAAAACCCCGGTTCAGTACGCTCCCGGTATGGAGGACGTGCTCGCTAACTACACCGTGGGTGAGGCGTTCGACGAGATGATCGACATCGAGGGCAGCGTCCGGCCGTCCTACCAAGCGATCTATTCCACGCTGCGCCGGACGACACCGGCAGAGCTGCACAACATTGCCGAATCACTGGCGAAGAATTACACCCAAGCCGGCGTGACGTTCGACGTCGGCGGGGTCGAGCGGCCGTTCCCCTTGGATTTGGTGCCACGGGTCATCGCGGCTCCCGAATGGGAGACCATCGAGGCTGGCGTGGCGCAGCGGGTACGGGCCCTGGAAGCCTTTCTCGCCGACGTCTACTCCGAGAAGCGGGTCATCACCGACGGCGTGCTGCCCAGCCAGCTGGTCACCTCCTCGACGCACTTCCATCGCGCGGTCGCGGGCATCGAGCCGCCCAACGGGGTCCGGATCCATGTCGCCGGTGTGGACCTGATCCGCAATCCGGATGGCGACGTGCGGGTGCTGGAGGACAACGTTCGGGTGCCGAGTGGGGTCTCGTACGTGATGACCAACCGCAGCGCCATGATCACCGCACTGCCGGACGCCTTCTCCAACCAACGGATCCGGCCAGTGGCCGGCTATCCGCAGCGGTTGCTGGCCGCCCTGCGCAAGGCCGCGCCCGCGGGCACCGACGACCCGACCGTCGTCGTGCTGACCCCGGGCGTCTACAACTCGGCCTACTTCGAGCACACCCTGCTGGCCCGCACCATGGGCGTCGAGCTGGTCGAGGGCCGGGACCTGGAATGCCGCCGCGGCAAGGTCTACATGCGGACCACAGCCGGCTTGCAGCGGGTGGACGTGATCTATCGACGGGTCGATGACGAGTTTCTCGACCCGGTGCACTTCCGCGGCGATTCGATGTTGGGCGTTCCGGGACTGGTCAACGCCGTCCGTACGGGCGGAGTTGCCTTGGCGAACGCCATCGGCAATGGGGTGGCCGACGACAAGCTGATCTACACCTACGTGCCGGACCTGATCCGCTACTACCTGAGCGAGGAACCGATCCTGCCCAACGTCGACACGTGGCGGCTGGAGGAGGACGAGGCCCGGGAGGAAGTCCTTGATCGGCTTTCCGAGCTCGTCGTCAAGCCGGTCGACGGCTCGGGCGGCAAGGGCATCGTCATCGGGCCGCGAGCGACTCGCGCTGAGCTGGATGCGTTGCGCGCTCGGGTCTCGGTCGATCCTCGCGGGTGGATCGCCCAGCCGCTGGTCCAGTTGTCCACGGTTCCTACCTTGATCGGGGACCAGCTGCGGCCACGCCATGTCGATCTTCGCCCGTTCGCGGTGAACAATGGCGACAGCGTCTGGGTGCTGCCGGGTGGTCTGACCCGAGTGGCGCTACCCGAGGGCGAGCTCGTGGTCAACAGCAGCCAGGGTGGCGGCAGCAAGGACACCTGGGTGCTCAGCCCACCGCCGCACTACTCCCATCCCGAGACCAAGATCACGACCGCCGAACTGCCGCTGGATCGCGCTGCCGCTGAGTCCCCGGCGCCGGCCTCAGCCACACCGCTCGCCACTTCCCCGGTGCCACTAGCGGTCGGCCGGGTGCCTGCCTCCGTGCTGCCCCATCAGGACGACCAGCGCGCCCAGTCCGAGCAGCAGCAGCAAGCGCGACCAACGTCACCGGCGCTCGCCGCACCGGCAGAGCAGCCAACGCGGCTTCACTCATGCTGAGCCGGATCGCGGAGTCACTGTTCTGGATCGGGCGCTACGTCGAGCGGGCGGAGGACACCGCTCGGTTGTTGCAGACCCATCTCCGGTTGCTGGCCGAGGACACCTCGGCCGAGGTGGACGCCTGCCGGAACCTGCTGGCCTTGATGAGCGTCGACTCCTTGCCCGAGCCGACACATGCCGATCTGCTGCGGGTGCTCGGCTACGACGGCTCGGAGACCACCTCCATCTTCGCGTCCTGGGCCTCCGCCCGGGACAACGCCCGGCGAGCCCGGGAGGTCATCCCCCTCGAGCTCTGGGAGTGCATCAACACCACCTGGCACCAGCTGCCGCCGAAGAGCTTCGGCGTGGCCGAGGCCCATACCTACTTGAACTGGGCCCGCGAGCGGAGCGCCCTGTTCACCGGGATCGCCCGCGGCACCATGGTCCGCGACGAGGGCTGGCAATTCCTGCTCCTCGGGCGCAGCCTGGAGCAGATGGACATGACGTCGCGGCTGGTGGCGTCGGCCTCCTTGAGGAGCGGCAGCAGCCAATGGCCGTCGGTGTTGCGGGGCTGCGGCGGCCACGATGCGTTCCTGCGGACGTACGGCGGTCCACACACCGATCCCGACGCAGCCCGGTTCTTGATCATCGACAGCCGGTTCCCACGCTCGATCATGCACGGCCTGGTCGCGGCGAGCGACTGCCTGACCAACGTCTCGCAGGCCAATCCATCGGCCGCCATCCCTTCGGCTGCGGCGCTTCGACGGCTGGGTCAGCTGCGCGCGAGGCTCGAGTACTCCGACATGGCACTGCTGATGGAGCATCTCGACGAGGAGATAGTCCAGGTCCAGGACGTGGCATCGGCGGTGACCGCAACGGTGTCGACCAGCTTCTTCGCGGCCGCCGATCCGACCGCCTGGATCACCGAAGGGACGCGTTGAGATGCGGCTCAGCATCGAGCACAAGACGGGTTTCCGCTATTCCACCAAGGTCAAGTCC
>DASQUD010000326.1:0-5959 GCA_035641455.1 Propionibacteriaceae bacterium
TTCGGCGCACGCCTGGTTCGCGGAGTCGCGCTCATCGACGGACAACCCCAAGCGCGACTGGTACTGGTGGCGCCCCCCGCGGCCCGGTCACGAGCCCGGGTCACCAGGGGCCGAGCCGACCAACTGGGGATCGGCGTTCTCGGGCCCGGCCTGGACCTACGACGCCCGCACCGGCGAGTACTACCTGCAAGTGTTCGCCGCTGACCAGCCCGACCTCAACTGGGAGAACCCGGAGGTGCGGCAGGCGGTCTACGCCATGATGCGCGACTGGCTGGACCGCGGCGTCGACGGCTTCCGGATGGATGTCATCAACGTCATCTCCAAGGTGGTCGGCCCGGTCGGCGACGACGGCCGGGTGACGCTGCCGGACGGCGTGATTGGCGGCGACCGCGACCCCCGCTGGCCGGGTGTCGTCGACACCGTCAGCTTCGCCGACACCCCGGCGATCGTGCTCAACGGACCTCGCGTCCACGAGTTCCTTCAGGAGATGCACCGGGAGGTCTTCACCGGCCGTCCGCCCGGGTTGCTCAGCATCGGTGAGACGCCCGGCTGCCCAGTGGAGGAGGCGGTGCTCTACACCGACCCGTCGCGCGGCGAACTCGACATGGTGTTCCAGTTCGAGCACGTCGACCTCGACTCCGGCCCGAAGGGAAAGTGGGACGTCTTACCGATGAGGATGCTCCAACTCAAGCAGTCGCTCGAGCGTTGGCAGGTGGGACTGGCCGAGGTCGGGTGGAACAGCCTCTACCTCGGGAACCACGACCAGCCGCGCTGCGTCAGCCGGTTCGGCTCTGACGCACCGGAGCACCGGGAGCAGTCCGCGAAGGCGCTGGCAACCGTGCTGCACCTGCACCGCGGCACGCCGTACGTCTACCAGGGCGACGAACTCGGGATGAGCAACGCGGGCTTCACCAGGCTCGAGCAGCTGCGCGACGTCGAGTCGCTCAACCACTACGCCACCGCGGTCGCGCGCGGCGAGGACCCCGCCGACGTTATCCGGGCGCTGACGTACAAGGGCCGCGACAACGCACGGGTGCCGATGTCGTGGGATGCCTCGCCCGGCGCCGGCTTCACCACCGGTTCACCCTGGCTCGACCTCCACCCGCTGTCCGGCTCCGTGAACGCCGCCGCGCAGGTCCATGACCCAAACTCGGTGTTCTCGCACTACCGCCGGCTCATCGCGCTGCGGCACGCCGAGCCCTGCGTCGCGCACGGGACGTTCCGGATGATCCTGGCCGACCACGAGCAGCTGTACTGCTTCGAACGCTCCTTCGGCGGTATCCGGCTGCTGGTCGCGGCCAATCTGTCCTCCACCGCTGATGTGGTCCCCGACCTCTCCGAGCTGGCCGCGTGGTCCTCAGCAGAGGTGCTCATCGCGTCCGTTCCCGGCTCCTCACCGGCCCCCACCGACCCGCTCGCCGCCTGGGAGTCCAGGGTCTTCCGCTTGGCCTGACCGGCAACTCAAGAAGCATCAACCTGGCGGCCACCGGATCGAACAATCCGGAAGTCCAGCAGGAGTGGCCGTCGAAGACTAACGTTCTCGTCGGTGGCAGTTGTAACCCTCGGGGGGTGGAGCGCGCTGTCAAGGGCCGTATTGCAGGAAGGACAAACCCAAGGCCTCACCAACGCGATCGACGGTCAATTTGAAGCCGAGCAGCGGGGTGAGGCTCTGACTTCAGGAGTCACCTATGCGAATTGGTCTCATTGCTCCTCCGTGGGTGCCTGTGCCCCCACCGCGCTACGGAGGGATTGAAGCAGTCATCGACAGCCTGGCGCGTGGCCTCGTACGTGCGGGTCACCAGGTCCTCCTAGCCGCCGCCGGCAACAGCTCCTGCCCGGTACCTCGGGTACCGTGCACGGAGGATGTAGCACCCGGCGCAGCCGTGTTGGCGGAAACCAACACCGAGCTTCGTCACGTCCTGCACGGTTATGCCGCCATGCAGGACCTGGATGTCATTCACGACCACACCATCGCAGGCCCGCTCCTCCGCCGGTGGGCGCCGCGGACATCCGCCGTTACCACTCTCCACGGACCATTCGACCCTAAGCTGACGCCCCTCTATCAAGCTTTTCGGGATGTGTCTGTCATCGCGATCTCGCGACACCAAGCCTCAACCGCCGTCGGCGTCTCGGTGGATCGAGTCATTCATCACGGCATTGACGTCGGGGATGTGCCCGAGGGCAAAGGCGATGGTGGATACGCCAGTTTCCTCGGGAGGATGTCCCCGGAGAAGGGCCCACGTGAGGCGATCCTCATCGCGCGGGCCGCCGGCGTGCCCCTGCGCATGGCTGCCAAGCTCAGGGAGCCCGCCGAATGCGATTACTTCGACGCCGAAGTGAAACCCCTACTGTCCTCCGACATCGAGTACCTCGGCGAGCTTGGTATGGAGGACAAGCTCGCTCTGGTCGGTTCATCCTTTGCAATGCTCAACCCACTCCAGTGGGCGGAGCCGTTCGGCATGGTGATGATCGAGGCGTTGGCGACGGGTACTCCGGTAGTGGTGACCCCGCTCGGATCTGCGCCAGAGATCATCGACGACGGCATTACTGGCTATCTACGCAGTGGCCGGAAGGCCCTCGCCTCAGCGCTCCTCGATGCTGCGGAGCTCGACCGAGCTGAGTGCCGCGCCGCCGCGTGCCGACGCTTCGACAGCGACATCATGGTGCGAAAGCACGTGCAGCTGTACACGAGCGTGATCAACTCAGAAGGACCTTCTTTGCGAAGAGGCACCGCCAGGACCGCTGTTCAACTGAGCATGAGCCGTCCACGCGTGGCTGCGGAGAGACCTCGCAGCGCCGGAAGCCCGAAAGGGTACGGCTAGACACATCCCTGATCGGATCCTGCTTTCTCAACGCGACAGCATCACTAGGCCGCCCCCTAGGTTCACCGCCGGCCCTGGATGTGACAGCGTGATGGTGTGCATGATCGGCAGGTCAATTGTCTCGAAGGCAACACGTTCCTGATCAGTGACGAGAGGGGAGACGTCGAGCCGAACCCGGATAAGACGCTGGGATTGTTCTACCGAGATGTCCGCCACCTTTCCCGCTGGCGGCTCACCATCGACGGCATCCCGCTGGACAGCCTCGCGACCGGCGCGTCCGGTTTCCCGACAGCTACCTTTTTCCTCGCCGCCCCGGGCAGCAACGTGTACGAGAATCCCACCGTCTCTATCATCCGGACCAGAACCCTCGGTGAGGGGACGGGGGAAGATCTGCATGAAGACCTCACTGTGATCAACTCCGCTCGGGAGGAGGTGGTATTGCAGCTGCTCCTGATGTTCGAGGCCGACTTCGCCGACATCTTCGAGGTCAAGGACCGTCAGCTGAGCAAGAAGGGCACCATCGCGCGCTGCGTACGCGGCGACGAGGTCGAGCTGATGTACCGGCGGGAGGACTTCGTACGGCGGACGGTCGTCCACGCTGAGGGTGCCACGCTCAGCCAAGGATCGGCTGCTTACCTGCTGAAGCTCTCGCCGGGCGAGTCTTGGTCCACCACCCTTCGCGTCCAGTTCTTCTCGTCCGCCCCCGGTCAGGACGGACCCGGGCCGGCGGCACGCACAGCATCACAGGCGCCGGGCCAACGGGCAAACGAGCACCTAGCGGAGATGCGGGAGTGGCTGGCGGCGGCGCCACGCCTGCACGCCAGCTCGGACAGCCTCCGCTACACCTACGAACAGAGCCTCCGCGACCTTGCGGCGCTGCGGCTGCACGCCCAGGCCCTGCCTGAAGGGGACGCCATCCCATCAGCCGGATTGCCATGGTTCATGGCCCCGTTCGGCCGGGACAGCCTGATCACGAGTTATCAAGCGCTACCCTTCGCCCCGGAACTGGCGTCGGCCACATTGCAGGTCTTGGCTCGACGGCAAGCCACGACGATGGACGATTTCCGTGACGCGGAGCCCGGCAAGATCCTGCACGAGTTGAGGTTTGGGGAGTTGGCCTACTTCCTCGAGCGGCCCGAGTCCCCGTACTACGGTTCGGCGGACTCCACTCCGCTGTTCTTGATTCTGCTTGACGAGTACGAGCGCTGGTCTGGCGACGCTGAGCTGGTGAGAAAGCTGGAGCCGCATGCGCGCCGAGCGCTGAGGTGGCTGGAACGCCACGGGGACTTCGACAACGACGGGTACATCGAGTACTGGAGACGCAACGAAGTCAACGGGCTGGACAACCAGTGTTGGAAGGACTCCTGGGACTCAATTGTGCACCCCGATGGGCGCTTGGCCGCACCACCGCGAGCGACCTGTGAGCTGCAGGGATACGCGTACGACGCACGGTTGCGCACCGCTCGGCTGGCTCGGAAGATCTGGCAGGACCCCGCGCTGGCAGTCCGGCTGGAGCACGACGCCGCCAATTTGAAAGACCGTTTCAACGCCGACTTCTGGGTCGAGGAGCACAACTTCTTCGCTCTGGCGTTGGACGGCGCCAAGAAGCAGGTCCCGACCCTGACGTCCAACATTGGCCATCTGCTGTGGAGCGGCATCGTCGACGACGACAAGGTCGACCACGTCGTCTCCCACCTCATGGCCGAGCCGCTGTTCAGCGGCTGGGGCGTTCGAACGCTGGCCGCCGGGCAACCCGCGTACAACCCGCTCAGTTATCATGACGGCACCGTGTGGCCGCACGACAACAGCTTGATCGCAGCCGGGCTGGCGCGGTACGGCCGGCATGAAGAGGCTGGCCGGATAGCACAGACGATCTTGGAGGCGGCTGCCTACTTCAACCACCGACTGCCCGAGGTCTTCGCCGGCTATCCCCGGTCGCTGACCCAGTTCCCGGTGGAGTACCCAAGCGCCTGCTCCCCCCAGGCTTGGGCGGCCGGCACCCCGCTGTTGCTCTTACGGGTCCTGCTGGGGTTAGAGCCGAGCGAGATCGAGCTGACCAGCAGCCCGCACATTCCCGACGGGATAGGCACCGTCGGCCTGGCCGGAGTGCGCGGCCATTGGGGCTACACCGACATCGCGCCAGCAGATCCATGACTCAACTGGAGCGTGAGTATGTGCTGATCAGCCTCCCCTGCGCCGTTGCGGTCGACTCGATCGCGCGCAGCGCGGTGTCCAGCGCCGCGCCGTCGCGCAGCCCGGTCGGCGCTGAGAGCGCATAGACCGTGAACCTGTAGTGGTGTGTGCCGCTTGGTGGGCACGGCGGAGAGTATGACGCGCGACCCGCCGAGTTCGTCGCCTGGATGGCGCCGGACGGCAGCGAACTCCCATCCAGTTCTGTGGCGTCACCGGGCAGATCCAACACGACCCAATGGACGAACGTCCCCCGCGGTGCGTCAGGGTCGTCAACCACCAAGGCCAAAGCCGCCGTGCCCGCCGGCACGTCGTTCCAGGCCAGCGGCGGAGGCTGGCCGTCGCCGTCGCACGTGAATCGGGCGGGAATCGATTGGCCGTCGGCGAAAGCGTGGCTGGTCACTTTGATCATCTGAGATGCTTCCACGGCTGTCTCCCTCCCTGGATGAGGTCTGCGCCCGTTGCGGGACATGCTCGCCATCAACGCGAGCAGCAACACGTCAGCGTGCGTGGCACACATGGTCAGCGTCTCATGAAGCGCATCCCGATGAAGCGTGCGAGCATTGTGGACATAAGGCCATTGGAGGTTTCTTGCCTAATACCAGTGCGGTTCTATACGCCGCCGGAGATCTGCGCATCGAGAACCGGCCCGAGCCCGTCCCGGCCGACGGCGAGGTTCTAGTCGAAGTCGCCGCCGTCGGCATCTGTGGGTCCGACGTTCATTACTACGACCACGGTCGAATCGGCGACTACATTGTGGTCGATCCGATGATCGTCGGGCACGAATCGGCTGGCGTCATCGTCGACGTCGGCCCTGCTGTCGACCGCGATCGAATTGGTCAGCTGGTGGCGCTGGAACCCGGAGTGCCCTGCCGCTCCTGCCCACAATGCCTGGCCGGGCGCTACAACCTCTGCCCGAAGGTCCGCTTCTTCGCGACTCCCCCTAT
>DASQUD010000327.1:0-6327 GCA_035641455.1 Propionibacteriaceae bacterium
GCGGAGTTCACCGAGCGGTCCCCTGATCGCCGCCGCCGGGCAGCGTCCGCTAGCCGCCCGCTGGATCACCGGACACTGCTCGCCGACCTAGGCCTGCGCCGCCTCGTTGCGTCGGCCAACGCCGTCGCGAGGACCGACGCCGCCTCGGTCGGGGTCTGAATCAACCTCGGGCTCGTTGCGCTCCTCGTCGTCGGTCTCGTCCTGTCGCTGTGGAGCCGCCCTAAGCGAAGCACCCCATCGGACCAGTTCCGAGGTCGGACCGATGTGACGGCTGGCAGAGGTCGCTGCGAAAGGATTCGTTAGCCCGGATCATTCGTTGATCATGGTGTCCGGCTTGGGTGTTGATCAAGAAAAGTGCTCCTGGCTTGGGAGAATGAGGCTTGTCTAGGTCACACTCGAGGCAAGTCAAGGAGCACTTCTCAGGTGAAGCCTACTGGCTGGTCGCAGGGGTTACCGGGGACGGGACCGGAGTGGTGCCGTTGGCCGGTGCGGCCGCGGTCCGGTTGCTGGCTGATCGGGTCGGGCTGACCGCCGCCTTGTCGCAGGTGTTGGCTCGTCGAAGGTTCGTCCCGGCCCACGACCGGGGACAGGTACTGGTCGATCTGGCGACGGTCCTGGTCGCCGGCGGGGAGGCGATCGCCGACATCGACACGCTGCGCCACCACGACGGCCTGGTGTGGCGAGCGTTGGATGAGCTGACCCCGTCGGCGGCGAACTTCAAGGGCGGATTCGGATTCCACCCGCTCGGAGTGTGGTGCGACAACACCGGTGAACTCCTCGCCATCCGGCTGCGACCGGGGAACGCGAACGCGAACCACGCCCAAGACCACATCAACCTGCTCAGCGGTCTATGGGCTCTCGCGTGTGTAGAGGGGAGCCGCCACTGGTCTGCGATGGGCCAGATCGGGGTTCCCGCTGGTGACCGGCTGGTCGGAGTCATCCGCGATGTCCGTTGCTCCGACCAGGTACGCCAGCCGCGCCAGCTCAGACCGGAAGAACGCGGGTTCGCCGCGGCGTGCGACAACCACGACTCGCTGCTCCGCTATCGGGGCGACCGCCGCATGGTGGGCCTCCCATCCCGGGAACCAGCCGGGCTCGAGGACGACCCGGTGGATGGTGTCGAAGGGGTGGAAGCGCCGAGTGGTGTCGGTGTCTACGTCCGGAGCTCCAGGAGTGCTGAAGACGACCCGGGGTTGTGGAGAGACCTCCAGCAGCAGGCTCCACTGAGCCCGGAAAACCAGCGGAGCAGCCGACGCGAGGATCTCGCCCGCCCGGGAGCCCTCTGCGGTCATCCGCCGATGCAGCTCCACGTCGTTCTCAATGCCACCGCCCCGTGGGTAGTTCCTCACCCATTCGACCTGAACCTTGTCGAGGCTGTCGCATGCCGCCACCAGCGATTCAACCGTCTGCGAGGACGGCAGGTCGAAGATGAACTCATCAATCTCGACGTCGCCGCGCTTCTCCACGATCTCCACAAGGTTGATGTCGGCGCCGATCAGCCCCAGTGCTGAGGCGACAGCGCCCAAAGCTCCGGGCCGATTCGGCAGCTGAACCCGCATGAGCAGCACGTAGCACCTCCGGCTGGTCGGCCGCAAAGCATCGGGCGGCAAGATCGGGAATCCTCCACGATAGCGTGGCGGCCCATGAGGGAGTTGCGAAGGCTCCTGCTGCACCGACTGCGGTCGTTGGCCGCCGCCCGGTTCGGTGCATCGGATGCAGCGAAGGTCTGACGTGTCACCGTCCACGCTGTCTCGGAAGCAGGCCGATCGCGTTCTTGAGCTGGTTGGGGAGGGTGAACCCGACCGAGAACTCGATGGCCAGGTCACATTGGTTCCCAGATCGCGGTCCCTGAGCAGATCCAGCAGCGGCTCGTCGATCGAGTCGAGGACCCGCCACGCCGTCGCGGTCGAGGCCACCGTCCCAAACAGATCCGGCTGGTCACGCAGCACCGCGAGGTCGCCGATCGCCACACCACCGTCGGCGAGCATCACCGCCAGATCGGTCAACACCCGCCCCGGCGCGTGCGCCGACCGACGCTGACGCCCACCACCGACCGCGGCCTCAAACGCCTCGCCAAGAGCAGCAGCGGCGGCGACATCCGCGAGCAGCCGGGACCCGACATGGGAGCAGACACCCTGCCCGTCGGCAGTGACGGCGACCTTCGGATACCACCCGATACGCTGCACCTGACGGGTGCCTTCCTCGTGAACCGACCTCTGAACCTTGGTAAGTCCAGAATCGGCCACAGGCAAGGCACTTCGTCATTCCAGGCCCCGTGTCGCATCCCACGATCAACTCACTACCGCAACAGCCGGGGTAGAGGGGGACTCTGGCATGGCAGTGCGAGTCTCGATGGTTCTGCAGGTCGGCTCAATCAGAGAACACCTGCTGCAGGCCTGACTGGTAGGCGAACGGCACCATGGCGCAGTGTGTGCCGATTATGGTTTCCTGCGTCATGCGCAGGCCGTCGTACCGTCGCGTGGTCAGCCGGTCGACGAGCGACCTTGGCCCGGCGAGGTCCTGTTGGCTGATTCCTTCCCAGACTAAGTGCAGGCGGACGGGAAGGCTGTCGTTGTTCTCAGCGAAGGCCTGCTCCTGGTCGAGCACGGGATCAAAGCTGGCCGCTACACACCGTTGGAAGAGGTCCGGGTGGTGAAAGAGCGTGTAGAGCGCGAAGTTCGCCCCCATCGAGTGACCTAGCAGGGTCCGGTCCGATGGGTCGGCACGGTAGTCAGTCTCTATCAATGGGATCAGTTCTTGCCGAAGGAACTGCATGAAGCCGAGTCCGTTGCCAGACGGGATCGCACGAGCGACCGGGAAGTGCTCCTGCATAAAGGCTTCGCCACTCTCTTCCCGGCCGAGGACGAAGTCCCGCATCCGAAGATGCATCGCCTTGTGCAGAATCTCGGTCAGGGTGCCGGTCACCGGGTAGCCGACCCCCACGATCAAAGCGTCCGGCAGTTCGTTGCAGAACTCGACGCGGATGTTCATGAACCTCACCATGTCAACCACCATGTTGAAATGCATGTTGCCGTCGAGCACAAAGATGACCGGCCACACGATGTCGGGTCTCTCCTCGTAGCGGAACGGCAGGGCGACCAAGATCAGATAGTCATCATTAGCCAGTGCCGAATGGACGACGCGAGCGTGGGTCGCCGGGATGGAGGCCGGAGGGAAGTTCAACATTGGATGCTCCTTCGCTACGAGCTGCGACTCTCGGGCACGGCGGCGGCGTACATGACTCCTCCTTGCATCGTGCCTCTTCCGCCCGCGGCTGGCTCACCTCCGGACGATACTCAGAGTCCCGGTTGGGGCGCTGGCCGTAGCCGTTGCGCCCGGTGCCTCGCCCAGGACGGCATGTGACACAAGGGTTAGGAATCCGCCTCGGACTCTTCGTCAAGAGGCGCGAGTTCGCCGATCCGAGCTCAGCTCGGGCTGTGACAACTCGCAACGCATCCGGCTGTTGGCCATCGTTCTTCTTCCTCTTGCGGCCTATATGCGGCCTGGCACGCAGTGGTGTTCGATTCCCACTCGACAGCTTCCATGCCGTCAACGGCACACTGGCGCGGCCCACTGATACTGGCCGTGCTGAGCGCATGAGGCACGGTGGGCGACATGGAGACATCCGACCTGCCGACTCTGGTGGTCGTGCTGCTGGGCGTCTTCGCCCTACTCAGGGTGGCTCTCATCGGGTTTCGTGCCATCGGAACCTTGACACGTCTACCGACCGGGAGAACGATCGGACCAACACGCAGCGTCCGAGGAGACTCAGGTGAAACGCCTACTGGTCGTCGCGCGGGCCCCATCGTACATTCCAGACGAGTCTGTAAATGGTACCGGCGGTGCTGTCAGCGCTTCACCATCAACTCGGTCATGAAGAACACAACCACGGCTAGAGTGAACCGGATCTTTTCCGCCTCGGGGACTCAAGCGGCCTTTGACGGAATTTAGCCAGTCGTATCCCTGCATTGTGACGATGCAGGATAGCAGAAAAGGAGGAGCAACTATGTCGCACCACTACTCGGGGCCCGATTTTACCTGCCCGCACGATGATGCTCGCCTCGACTTCTGCGACCTGTTCGCCTTCCCTAAGCCGGAGGACTCGAGCAGGTCCATCCTCATCATGGACGTGCATCCGTCCGTGACCGTGAACCCAGAGGGACCCACCCCTACTGAGCCTTTCGCGCCAGGGGCGATATATGAACTCAAGATCGACACCGACGGGGACGCGGTCGCGGACATCGCATATCGTGTACGGTTCTCGTCCTCAGAGAGCCGGTTGCAGAGTGCTACGGTTCGCCGAGTCGAGGGCTCCGATGCCGCCGGCACCGGCGAGAGCGGGCAAACAGTCATCCAAGACGCACAGGTCTCGACGGGCTCCGAGGCGCAGATCACGGAGGCTGGCGACTATCGCTTCTTCGCGGGCTGGCGTAGCGATCCCTTCTTTTACGACGCAGGCGGCGCGCTGAACGACTTCCAGTTCACCGGGGACGACTTCTTCGCCGACAAGGACGTCTGCAGCATCGTGCTGGAGCTCCCCAATAGCGAGTTGGGAGCCAACGACGTAGGACTTTGGGCCCGAACACTGATCCCTGCGGATGGCGGGGGTTGGATCCAAGTGGACCGGGGGGCTCATGCCCAACAAGTCACCTTCCTCACTCCCAACGAGGGCAAAATGGAGTACCTCGCGGGCGAGCCGGCCGATGACGCCCGCTTCGTAGACGGCATCGCGCACATCTTGGAGCATGCAGGTGGGTATTCCCCTGAGGAAGCTAGGCGGGTGGCAGAGCCCATGCTGCCGGATATCCTCCCTTACAATCCGACCCGGCCAGCTGGCTATCCCAACAACGGCCGTCTGTTCACCGACGATGTGGGCGATTACGTGGTCGCCATCTTGACGAACGGGAAGGTGACAGAGGACAACGTGGGGCCTCACGAGGACTTCCTCTCCGAGTTTCCCTACCTTGGTCCGCCACACGAGGACCGGACAGGAGCGTAATGGGACCCCGCCCGAGCTAGACCCGGGAGCTTTTGGATTCGAACCCTGACCTCTTCCATGCCATGCCCGCTTGTCCGGCCGTCGATGTCTAGACTCACGCCTGTCGCGTGTCCACGGTTGTCCAGGTCTGTCGTCGGTTCGGCGGGGTCGAAGTCACTCAGTTAGTCGCTCAGTCACGGACGCGGTGGACCTTGTCGTTGCGAAGATTCGCCCGGCGCTCGGATGATTGTCCGTGGGCGTCCGCACCGGTGCATCTGGTGCATGCTGGTTGGGACGCTCGCAGTGTGGGGGCGTACCGGGGCGAATGCTGATGATTCGACCGCTCACTCGGTCCGCCAGAGAGCTCTGCATGCCCTCCGGCGTCGCCGCCCAGGTCGGCGCGGGTCCCCCTTCGGAACGTGGAACTAACACCTCGCGGTCTGTTCATGTCCGCTGAGCGCACCTGGATCGGTGGACAAGGAAGAACTGGACCGACTTCTGAGAGCATCGAGCCGGTAACGCACGTGGCAGTTACTCTGGTTCGTGTCTGTTGTGAAAGCCGAGAAGGTTCTGCGCTGTCCGCCGCCGACGGTGTTTGACTTCGTTGCGACCCATCACTTCGAGAATCATCCCAAGTGGGACCCGGACGTCCTGGAAATGCGACAGACGTCGCCCGGAACGCTCGGCGTTGGCACCAGGGCTGATCTGGTGCGTCGGCAGGGCAGCCGCCAGGTGGAGGGAACCGCCACAGTGACGGAGTATGAGCCGGACAAGTCGGCGGCATGGGATGTGCAGTTTGGGCCGTTCAGGTTGCACCAACGAGTCGAGCTGGCACCGGAGCAAGGTGGGGCTGCGACCCTCCTGCGGCTATCAATCGAGACGCGAGCCAGCGGCCCACTCAAACTTATGGTGCCGCTCCTGCGCAGCCGCTTCCGAAAGACTATGGAGCAGAGCCTCGCAACGATCGCTTCTCTTCTCGAGTAGCTGACAAGATGACAACATCAGACCGCACTTTTCTGCTTGCCGAGATGACATTTGCCGAGGTTAAGGCACAGATCGCGGCTGGCCGCTCGACCATCGTGGTGCCGTTCGGTGCCGTGGAGCAGCATGGCCCGCACCTGCCGCTCGACACCGACGCAGTTCTTGGCGACCGGCTCGGCCTCCTGGTCGCTAGGCGACTCAATGCATTGTGCGCTCCAACGATCCGGATCGGCTGTTCTCAGCACCACATGTCGTTCGCCGGCACATTGTCGTTCAAGCCCGAGACGCTCCCCCTGGTTGTTCACGATCTGGTCGACAGCCTGGCCACGCATGGCTTCCACAAGATCATCCTGCTTCCCACGCACGGG
>DASQUD010000328.1:0-4494 GCA_035641455.1 Propionibacteriaceae bacterium
TTCATGAGCGAGGACCTTCAGGCCACCGATCCTGAGGATGTCAAGATCATCAATCTGGCCCGTGCGTCGCTGGCCCGCTCGCAAGCCCGGGAAGCGGCGTGCGTGCGCGACACCGACGGGCGGACCTACGCGGGAGCGAGCGTTGACCTTCCGCACTTGCGACTATCGGCCATAGCCGTAGCTATCGCCATGGCGGTCTCCTCCGGCGCGCCTGGTCTAGAAGCGGTTGCCCTAGCCGGCGAAGCTCATCCAAGCGAGAGCGATCTTGCTCTGATCAACGATCTGCCCGGCGAAGGGGTGGCGGTCTGGTCGGTAAATGCCGCTGGTGTCGTGCGCGGGCTGATCGAGGCGTGACGGTGCAGCCGCCCCCTGAGTCCCCCGACCCGCGGGCTGAGCCGTCGGATACGCGCCCTCAGCGTGTCGAAGGCCTGCGTTCTGAGTCCGTCGAAGGGTTGTCATCGACAAGCTCTGATTCGGCGCCGTTCCGATCCGGTTTCGCCTGTTTCGTCGGCCGTCCGAACGCCGGCAAGTCGACGTTGACCAACGCTCTGGTGGGCAGCAAGATCGCCATCGCCTCAGCCAAGCCGCAGACCACCCGGCATGCCATTCGCGGCATCGTCACCCGCCCGGATGCCCAGCTGATCGTCATCGACACACCCGGCCTGCACCGGCCCCGTACGCTGCTGGGCGAGCGACTCAATGATCTTGTCCGCGGCACCTGGACTGAGGTCGATGCGATCGGCGTCTGCCTGCCGGCGAACGAGCGCATCGGGCCTGGAGACAACTATCTGGTCGGTGAGATCGCCGCACTGCCGAGAACGCCGAGTCTTGTCGCCATCGCCACCAAATCGGATCTGGCGTCCCCACATCAGTTAGCCGAGCATCTTCTGGGAATCGCCGCGCTGGAAGCGAAACATGGCATCGACTGGGCGCATATCGTGCCGGTGTCCGCGGTCACCAATGATCGACTGGACGTCCTGTCCGATGTGCTGGCCGGATTGCTCCCGGAGGGACCTCAGCTCTACCCTGACGGGATTTTGACCGACGAACCCGAGGAAACACTGGTCGCGGAGTTGATCCGGGAAGCTGCGCTCGACGGTGTGCGGGAAGAGTTGCCGCACTCCATCACCGTCAGCGTGGAGGAGATGAGGCTTCGGCCGGACCGCTCCGCCGACAAGCCGCTGCTCGATGTGTTCGCCTCCATGATCGTCGAGCGCGACTCCCAGAAGGGCATCCTCATCGGCCATCGCGGCTCGCGGCTGCGCGAGATCGGCGCGGCGGCCCGACAGCAGATCGAGGCGCTGCTGGGCACTCCCATTTATCTCGACCTGCGGATCAAGGTGCTCAAGGAATGGCAGCGCGACCCCAAGCACCTCAACCGGCTGGGTTTCTGACCGTCACGAGACCGCTGGCTGAACCACCTTCTGATTCGCGCCGTACCCGGCCGCCTCTTCGAGCTTCAACTCGTACGCGTTGTAGACGCGAGAGAGCCGGTAACCGATTGCCTCATTGACGTTGATCATGAAGCGGTTGTCGACGTTGTTCCAGGTTTCGAGTGTCTCCAGCTGCGGCTGCTCGTGGGCGAGCCAGCGCATCATGTCGATCTTGAGGAGCAGTCCTAACCGGTGTCCTCGGTGAGCGCGAGCGACCGCGGTGTCGCCGATGTGTCCCAGATTCGGCTCGAGCGGATTGAACACCACCTGAGTGTGACCGCCGACCTTGCCCGTGCTGCGATGACGCGCCACCACCCGGTAGAGGATGTCGCCTCGCTTCTGTCGGGCGGTTTCGATGTCGTGAAGCCGGGCCGTATCGAAGACCTCGTCCTCGTAGGTCAGCGTCCCTGCCGGCGCGTCGTTGATGGCCGCAGTGACCTCGACCAGTTCGGCCAGCACCTCGTCGGGGACCGGGGATGTGAGCCGTTCGATCCGGTAGTCAGATGCGGCTTCCACAGCCTGCGCGTACAGGCGGTCGATCTCGCCATAGTCCACTTCGGCCAATCGTTGCCGCCGCCGCGCGTCATGGCTGGCGTAACGGAAGCCGAATTTCTCGACGAAAGCATGGCCACCTGGATCATCTTCGGCGACGCCCGCCCAGATGATCGCGCGGCCGGCCCCCTTGGCCTGGCGAAGCGCTTCATTCATGATCGCGGTGCCATGTCCGCGGCGACGATGATCAGGATGAACGGTGATCCCAATCCAAACCAGCTGCAGATTGTCGTGCTTCGGCATTTCGAAGGCAAGCACCCCGACCGGCGCCTCACCGTCCGAAGCGGTGTAGAGGTAATGGATGGCTGGATTCATATCCCAGCCGAACTCGACATCGGCGGCGACCAGCTCGGCGATGGCCGGAGGGCTGTCCGGGTCATCCACCGGACGCGCCGCGTTGAAGATGTCGGTGGTCACTTGGATCGCTTCGGCATCACCGGGATGTACGCGTACGAATGGCATTCCACCAGGGTGCACTGCTGCACCGGGGTTGCGCCAGGGATTTTGCCGTGCGCCGCATGGCGCTTGGCGTGTCAAGCGGGGTGGGCTACAGTGACCACGTGGTCAAGCCCGGAGTCCTGCGCGCGTACGCGCTGCTCCTCCTTCGCTGCCGCAGCGAGGCCTCCTAAGGGCCGGCATCCTCGCTGCGGAGTTCGCGCGTGCTCGCCCACCCGTATCAGCCAGCGAGGATGACAATGACCAGCTCCAAACCCAGCTTTTCGACCCGCTCAAGGCAGATGACTGCAGCCTCAGAGCAGGTAGGCCCGAGTTCAGGGCGCAATGAATTCGGCACCCGGGTGCAATCGGTACCGGTGCAGCAACCCAGCCAGATGCCGTACGGGCGCTACCGCGCCTACACCCCGGTCGACCTGCCGGACCGGACCTGGCCGACCAAGCGCATCACCTCCGCGCCCCGGTGGCTCAGCACTGACCTGCGGGACGGCAATCAGGCACTGATCGATCCCATGACGCCGGCGCGCAAGCATAAGATGTTCGAGCTGTTGGTGCGCATGGGCTACAAGGAGATCGAGATCGGCTTTCCGTCGGCGAGCCAGATCGACTTCGACTTTGTGCGGCAGCTGATTGAGGGCGACAAGATTCCCGAGGACGTGACGGTGTCCGTGCTGACCCAAGCTCGGGAAGACCTGATCGAGCGGACTGCCGAGTCCCTGGTCGGTGCTAAGACGGCGACCATCCACATGTACAACGCGACCGCACCGCTGTTCCGTCGGGTGGTGTTCCACGTCGACCGAGCCGAATGCATGGCGCTGGCGACGAGAGGCACCGAGCTGGTGATGAAGTACGGGGAGCAATACCTCGGCGACACCGAATTCGGCTATGAGTACTCACCGGAGATTTTCACCGGGACCGAGCCGGAGTTCGCCGTGGACGTTTGCAACGCGGTGATGGATGTCTGGCAGCCGGCCGCCGGTCGCGAGATCATCCTCAACCTGCCGGCAACCGTGGAGATGTGCACGCCGAACACGTACGCCGACCTCATCGAGTGGTTCGGCCGGCATGTGCATAGCCGGGAGAACGTGGCGATCTCCCTGCATCCGCACAACGATCGGGGCACAGCGGTGGCTGCGACGGAGCTGGCCTTGATGGCCGGGGCCGATCGCGTGGAAGGCTGCCTGTTCGGTCATGGCGAGCGGACCGGCAACGTCGACTTGGTCACCTTGGGCATGAACCTGTTCTCACAAGGAATCGACCCCAAGATCAACTTCTCCGACATCGACGAGATCCGTCGCACGGTGGAGTACTGCACCAACCTGCCCGTTCACCCGCGCCATCCGTACGCGGGCGATCTGGTCTACACCGCCTTCTCCGGCAGCCATCAGGATGCGATCAAGAAGGGCCTGGAGGATCTCGAGGTCCGGGCGAAGGAGCAGGGCATCGGCGTTCGGGAAATCGCTTGGGAGGCGCCGTACCTGCCCATCGACCCGTATGACGTCGGCCGCACGTACGAGGCCGTGATCCGGGTAAATTCCCAGTCGGGCAAGGGCGGCGTGGCCTACATCATGAAGTCCGAGCACAACCTGGATCTGCCGCGCCGACTGCAAATCGAGTTCTCCCAGGTGGTGCAGGCGCGAACCGACGCTGGCGGCGGTGAGGTGACGCCGGCAGAACTCTGGTCCATCTTCTCCACCGAGTACCTGGGTCGGGACACGCCGCTGGAGTTGGTCAGCGTGACCAGTGCGACGGGCACGGGGCAGATCGACTCGGTGAACGCGATCGTGAGTCTGAACGGCCAGCGCCAGGAGATTACCGGCGAGGGCAATGGGCCGGTCTCGGCCTATGTTGATGCCATCTCGGCGCTCGGCTTCCCGGTCCGTGTTCTCGATTACTCCGAACACGCCCTCTCTGCCGGCGGCGACGCGCTCGCTGCCGCGTACGTGGAGTGCGAGGTCGGGTCCGGAGAGGACAGTCAGGTCGCCTGGGGTGTCGGCATGGACCCCAACATCGTCACCGCCTCCCTCAAGGCCGTCACCTCCGCCGTCGACCGCGT
>DASQUD010000329.1:0-3757 GCA_035641455.1 Propionibacteriaceae bacterium
CTCGAACCAGCTCTTCCAGAGGGCGGCCGTCAACCGCCACGACGCAATCACCGACACGCAGCCCCGAGACACCCGATGGCAGCTCATTAATCACGACGCCGCGTTCCGACCAATATGGTGCCTTCGGAAAAGTGACCGTTCCGTCAGCGGGAAACATCCCGCGGGCAAGAAGGACCCAGCCGAATGAAGCCAAGATCACTACGGCGACAAGCAGGGGAATGCTTGCCCAATGGGGCAGATTTGATCGTATGCCGACCCAGCCCGACCAGGACGGTTGCCTCATGCGGCCAGGACACCTCCGCTGCAAAGCTTGGGGCATGACGCCGTCCGGCTATTCAGGCCTGCGGCACCCGGAATCCTTTGAGCGACCGCGGCCGTCACCCCCGCACCAAACAGGCAGACTTGCCCTGTTGTTTGCGATGACAATTTCGTTGCGATGACAACATTACGCATATTGATCGCCGATGATCACCCCCTTTACCGTGACGGTCTCGGGGCTGCGCTGGGCGCAGCGGGCTTTGATGTCGTCGGTGAGGCGGCCGACGGACGTCAGGCGGTCGCGCTCAGCCTGGACCTTCAGCCCGACGTGGTGATCATGGATCTCGATATGCCCGGGCTGGGTGGCATAGAGGCCACGCGCCGCATCGCGCATGGTAGCCCGCGCATCGCAATCCTGGTACTCACCATGCTCGCCGACGATGACTCGGTGTTCGCAGCACTCCGCGTAGGTGCCCGGGGTTACCTACTGAAGGGTGCTGGCCAAGCGGAAATCGTCCGCGCGGTGCAGACCGTAGCTGACGGTGGCGGGGTGTTCGGCGCATCGCTGGCCCGTCGAGTCATGGATCACTTCAGCGGGCAGCACGCGTCCGAGCCCTTTCCCGAGCTAACAGACCGTGAGCGTGAGGTCCTGGCACTCCTGGCGGCTGGAGACAACAACACCGCGATTGCCGCTCGACTTGCGCTGGCCCCCAAGACGGTGCGCAACCACATCTCCAACATCTTGACCAAGTTGCAGGTTTCCGACCGCGCGCAAGCCATCATCCGGGCGCGTACTGCCGGCTTGGGCTAGCCGCCCGGCCGTGTCCCGGGTACTGCCCGGCACTCGCCCGACTTGGGCGGGACATCGGTCCCTCTTCGCCAGGCCGCGCAGTTATCAGGATGGAGACGCCAGCAGGCTTCGCTCGGGGTCGAGTTTGGGAGTCATTGAGCCATGACCAATCGAGTGACGTCAAAGGCCCCAAAGCGGTGAGCGTCACCAACATCCCCAGGCGTAGAGAAAGCCGAGGTCGAGGAGCGCTTCACAAAGCCACAGACTTGCACGACGGTCCGCTCGATGACGTCGGCCTGATCGTGGGTCGTGATCACGAGCGACGCATTCTCGGTGGGCTGATTGACTCGCTGAAGGTTGGCGGTGGCGCCGCAGCGATCTATGGCGAGCCCGGCATGGGCAAGACCTCCTTGCTCAATTTCATTGCAGATCGGGCAAAGCGGAGTCGTGCACAGGTCCTCACCGCATGCGGCATGGAATCTGAGGCGGTACTTCCCTTCGCTGCCATCACGGATCTGTTGTGGCCATTGCAACCACATTTCCCGACGCTTCCTGCGATTCAACGGGAGGCGCTTGAAGTCTGTCTGGCCTTATCGGCTGGACCGCTTCGCGGACCGCTAGCAGCCTGTGCCGGAGCGCTAGGTGTTCTTTCGGCCGCAGCCGACGAGCGTCCGTTGGTGATCTTGGTCGACGATTTCCAGTGGCTCGATGCTGAGTCGGCGCAGATCTTGCTGTTCGTGGCGCGTCGCCTAGTTGACGAACCTTTAGCCATGGTGCTGGCCGTACGAGTCGAACCCGACGTGGCCTTGCCCGACACCGGGCTCCCAATGTTGTCGCTAACGGGACTGAGCACGGACGAGTGCACGCAACTGGCCACGGCAATGAACGTGACGGTCTCACCACAAAAACTGGCGTCACTAGTGGGCTCAACAGCGGGAAACCCGCTTGCCGTCGTGGAGCGCTTACGCATGGCCGGCCCCGGCGGTTGGGACGAGGGCATGTGGGTTGGCTCAGAGGGCACATGTCTGCACCACTCGCTCGAGCGGACTTGGGGGCGGCTGTTCGATCAGCTCACCGAAGACGCGCGCACTGCGCTATTTGTGGTTGTCGCCGACCAGGACGCTGGCGGGCGGCATACGGTGCAGGCATTGAAATCTCTTGGCCTGTCGCTGGCATCGCTTGGTCCCGCGGAGCGGCTAGGCCTGGTCGCGTCCTCGGCTGACGAGATCCGCTTGAGGCATCCGTTGTTGAGGCCCGTAGTGCTTACTCGAACCACATTGGCGGGAAGGGTGGCCGCATACCGAGCGCTCGCTGAGATCGCTGATGGTTATCGCCGCTCGTGGTACTTGGCAGCGGCGGCAATCGGCCCCGATGAAGCAGTCGCAACGGCGCTGGTCGCTGCGGCCAGTGAGGCGCGCCAACGGAACGGGCTACGAGCGTCTGCCCGCACCTTGCACAGGGCGGCCGAGGTGACCCCGAATCCGTCCGTACGCGCAGAGCGCCTCCTCCAGGCGGCTCATGACGCGCATCTGGCAGGCGATTCCCGTAGCGCCGTTACTTGGTGCGAGCAGGCTCTTGGCTATCGGGACGATCCGAGCTTCGCAGTGGACGTGCAGCGTGTTGCTGGCGGCGCACTGACTTGGCTGGGTGAACCGAGACGAGCGCTTGAGCTCATGACTGGAGCCGCGGCCCGGGCCCGTCCGCACGACCCGTTACGGGCCGCCGAGATGCTGGCTGAGGCCACCGGACCCGCGATCATGCAAGGTGAGGTCCACCTCGTGCGTGACCTTGCGGACCAAGTCGAGCGTATTTGGGCGCACTCGCCGGACGTTGCGGCAGCCGCGACACCCACCGCCTTGGCTATGGTTGCCGGGGCCTTCTCTATATCCGGCGACATCGACCGCGCCGCCCCCTACCTGCGTCGCGCCGACGAATTGCCATCGTCGTCCAATAGGTCGGCGGAGCTCCACGGTGCGGCGTTCCACGCCCAAAGTCTCGGCTGGGCCGAGCGGTACTCCGAGGCAGGCCACCAGCTCACGAATCTATTGCACGGCGCCCGACGCCTGGGCTCACCAACGATGCTGGCCTTCGCCCTCGCCATCTCAGCCGAAATCGGCTGGTGGAGTGGCCAGTGGACAACGGCCTATGCAGATGCGACCGAGGCCCTGCAGTGGGCGACTGAGAATGCCCAGCCTGGCTTGCTTGCCTACGGTCTCAGCATGTTGGCGCGCATCGAAGCAGCACGGGGTGAGCGCAAACTGTGCCAAGCTCGGATTGATACGGCGCAGCGCGAGGTCGAACCTCGAGGCGTGGGCTGCGTGCCCGTATACGCCCACGCTGCGCTCGGACTGTCCGCACTGGGAGCGGGTGAGCTGTCCGACGCCGCTGGGAGACTCCAACGGTCATGGGACCTTGCCTTACGTCAGGGTCTTAACAATCCAAACGTGTTTCCCGCTGCTGGAGACCTCGCGGAGGCCCTGGCACGCGCTGGAGAATCCGACCGCTGTACTCGGATCCTCAGAGAGCTGGACGAGCGAGCCCAGGCGACCGGATTGGCCTACCCGCGCGCCGTAGGCTGCCGCGCGCGGGGAATACTGGCAACCGACCCCGAGGAAGCGCAGCGCCTATTTGCTGAATCCCTCGCCGCACTGGACAAGGTCGGCCCCATCGCATTCGAACAAGCACGCACCCTCCTGTGCTCAGGGGAGG
>DASQUD010000330.1:0-11319 GCA_035641455.1 Propionibacteriaceae bacterium
GCGGGCTGACGTTCATCCCGGTCGCGCTAGGTCCGGTCTTCGGTTGGTGGCTGATGATTCTGGGCTTTGCCATCGGCGCCGTGACCCTGACTGGCTGGGTTTATGAGTTCTACCGCGGAGACCACGCGCACTAGGTCGCCACAGGCCCCAGGTGCCATCGCTGCCGTTGAATCGGCGATGCCTCAGAGGCGGCTCGGCTCGGACGCTTGTGCCAGGCGGATGCGGCCAAGAGCGGCAACGGGGATGACCGCAAGAGCGACGAGCCCTCCGAGAAGAGCGAGCGTGCCAAAGCTCGTGGCGGAGACGAGAAGCCCGGAGCCCAAGCCGCCAAACGCGGCGGCCAGGGCGACCGCGAAGTCGACCGTCCCCTGAGTACGAGCCCGAAAATCGAGCGGCACCGCATCGGTGATCATCGCACTGCCACTCACCAGCCCGAAGCTCCACCCGAGACCGAGCAGGATAAGCGCCACAGCAAGAGTGATCACCGAGGCTGGAGGTGCCCACGCGGCCAGAAGACCCGCGGCCAACAGCGTGACCGCGGAAGCGGTGGCGATGGGACGTCGCCCGAAGCGGTCGACGAGCCATCCCGACAGTGGCGAAGGCAAGAACATGGCAGCGACATGTGCGCCAATGACGATGCCTGTGGCACTGAGATCGTGCCCGTAGTGCTGGATGTGGATGGGAGTCATCGTCATGATCGCCACCATCACGAACTGCGTGACAACCAGGATGCCTGCGCCGCTGACCACCGTTCGGGACCAGACGTGACGTGACGGGCTGTGTCGCTGACCGGTGGCGGATGGGTCCACCGGTTGGCTCTTGTCGTGACCCTCGAGAGGCCCGGCGTTCGCGATGGTCCGCGCAAGCTGGAGCGGATCAGGCCGCAACATCGCCCAGAGCAAGAGGCCAGCGGCGCTGTACGCGAGGCCGGCCAACAAGAATGGGCCGGCGAGGGCCGGGACTCCGATGGCCTCAGCCACGCGGCCGGTGGCGGTGACCAGATTCGGCCCAGCGACGGCTCCAACGGTGGTAGCCACCAGCACGGTGCTCACCGCCCGGCCACGCCTGGAGGGCGCCGCCAAGTCGGCGCCGGCGTAGCGGGCTTGGAGATTGGTGGCCACGCCGGCGCCGTAGACGAACAACGAGGTGAACAGCAGGACGACATTGTCGAGCCAGGCTGCGGCCACGACGCCGAAGCTGCCTGCGGCACCGGCGAGATAACCTGCGCTGAGCCCAACGCGACGGCCGGATCGCTCACTCAACCGTCCCACGGCGCCCGCCGCAATTGCTCCGCCTGTTGCGAACAGCGCAGTGGGCAAGCCGGACAACCGGCTCGATCCCAGCATGTCCTGCGCGAGCAAGGCACCGACGGTAATCCCTGCGGCGAGGGCGGCACCGCTCAAGACCTGTGCCAGCACCAAAATGATGAGCGTTCGCCGCTGTTCGGGGGGCTCGTCCACACTGCCGAGGTCGGTCCGAGCCATGGGGACCATGATGGGCGCACCGCACGTGAAGCGGCAAGCTCTCCGGGAGACTCGGGTAGAGAGTTAAGGTCGACATATGTGCCGCAACATTCGACCGCTGAACAACTTTGAGCCGCCTGCGACGCATTCGGAGGTGCACGACGCCGCGTTGCAGTACGTGCGCAAGGTCGCCGGCACCAGCAAGCCGTCAAAGGCGAACGAGGAAGCGTTCAACCGGGCCGTACACGACATCGCGCACGCTACCGAGCACTTGCTCGCTGACCTGGTCTCTTCGGCGCCGCTGAAGAGTCGCGATGAGGAGGCCGCCAAGGCCCGAGCTCGCTCGGCCAAGCGCTTCGCGACCGCCTGAGCGACATTTGGCGAGCAGGTCAGTGCCCATCGAGGTTCTGCGCTACGCCGCGTTCACCAGCCGGGGAACGGGCGGTAACCCAGCAGGAGTCGTGCTCGACGCTGGCGAGCTAGCCAAAGACGACATGCAGCGCATCGCAACCCAGATCGGCTACTCGGAGACCGCCTTCGTGGTACGCCGGGCAAACGAGACCAACGTGTATGAGGTGCGCTTCTTCACGCCGGTGCAAGAGGTGCCGTTCTGTGGGCACGCAACCATCGCCGCTGCGGTCGCGCTGGCCGAACGCACGCCCGCCAGCGATCTTCAGTTCCACACGCCGTCGGGGCTGGTCGCGGTCCAGACCCAGCACACTGACGCGGGCATCGTGGCTGAGCTGACCAGTGTTGCGCCACGAATCCGCGAGCCGGAGCCGGCTTTACTGTCGGCGACGCTTGCTGCTTTGCGCTGGTCGGCTAATGATCTCGATTCGGACTGCCCGCCATGTCTGGCGAACGCGGGGGCCGAGCACTTGATCTTGGTGGTCCGCAGTCATGCACGTCTGAGAGACCTCAACTACGACTTCGATCGGCTGGCCGCCATCATGCAAGATCACGGATTGGTGACCTGCCAGCTGATCTGGCCGGAAAGAGTAGATCATTTCCACTCCCGCAATCCCTTCGCCGGCAACGGCGTGGTGGAGGATCCGGCGACCGGAGCCGCCGCCGCCGCCTTCGGCGGCTATCTCAGAGAACTCGGCAAGATCGGCATGACCGCAGAGTTCACCATCAGTCAGGGGATTGAGATGGGGCGGCCAAGCCTGCTGATGGTGAGCGTCATCGAGGGTGAGCCAGGTGTCCGCGTCAAAGGGGCAGCAGCATCGATCGAGAGTTGAGGCCTGCCGGGTTCACGTACTGCGCTACCAGCTGACGTGAAGCGGCCGGCCCTCGTCGTAGCCGGAGTGGGACTGGACGCCGACGACGGCCAGCTGATGGAGCTCCTCAAGATTGGCCGCACCGGCGTAGGTGCAACTGCTCCGCAGTCCCGCCACGATCGAATCGATGAGATCCTCCACGCTGGGCCGCTCAGCCTCCAAGTACATCCGCCCGGTGGAGATCCCCTCCTCGAACAGCCCGGCCCGGGCGCGCTCGAATCCACTGGCGTCCCTGGTCCGCAACCGCACGGCGCGGGCCGAAGCCATTCCGTATGCCTCTTTGTACTGCCTGCCTTCCGCGTCGGTGAGCAGGTTTCCCGTGCTCTCGTACGTCCCGGCGAACCAGGACCCGATCATGACGCTGCCAGCCCCTGCCGCCAGGGCCAACGCGACGTCTCGCGGATACCGCACTCCGCCATCAGCCCAGATCGACTTGCCCGCCGAACGCGCCGCCTCAGCGCATTCCAGTACGGCGCTGAACTGCGGCCGTCCGACCCCGGTCATCATCCGGGTGGTACACATCGCTCCGGGCCCCACCCCGACCTTGATGACGTCAGCTCCCGCGTCGATCAAGTCGATGACTCCTTCGCCGGAGACGACGTTGCCCGCCACCAGGGGCACCAGACGGCCCCGGGTGTCGCTCAACCGGTCCCGGACCTCACGGACTGACTTCAGCGTTTGCAGCATCTTCTCTTGATGACCGTGGGCGGTGTCGACGACGAGAACGTCAATTCCGGCATCCAGCAGACCTTCTGCCCGGCCCGCGACGTCGCCGTTGATGCCGACAGCAGCACCGATCATCAGCGCACCTCTCGCATCGACCGCCGGCCGATAGAGGGTGGAGCGGAGCGCGTGCTTCCGTGTCAAGACGCCCAGCAGACGATCGTCTTCCACCACCAGCGCCAGATTGAGGTGACCGGAGGTGAGCGTCTCGAAGACTTCGGCCGGCGAGGTATCCGGCGAGACACGAAGCAGGTCGGTGGACATCACCTCACGTACCTGGGCAAAGCGGTCCACCCCCGAAGCGTCGGCTTCGCTGACCGTGCCCAGCGGCCTCCCGTCCTCGACCACGACTACCGCCCCGTGAGCACGCTTGGGGAGCAGCGACATGGCTTCCCCGACGGTGGTGCCGAGCGTCACGGAGACGGGGGTGTCGAAGACCGGATGCGAGGCCTTCACCTTCCCGACGACCTTGGCGACCACGTCGGCGGGAATGTCCTGCGGGAGGATCGCCAAGCCGCCGCGCCTGGCCACCGTTTCCGCCATCCGTCGCCCCGAGACGGCCGTCATATTAGCCACCACGAGGGGAAGCGTGGTGCCGATGCCGTCGGTGCTGGTGAGGTCGACAGACAGCCGAGAACTGAGCCCGGATCGGTTCGGCACCATGAACACGTCCGAATAGGTCAGGTCGTACGGAGGCTGGTCCTTCAGAAATCGCACCGGTCCATTCTGGATGCTGGACGCAGTCCCGTACAGCTCCATGCGTGTCCGTTCGGCCGGCGTGTCCAGCCGATGGACTGCACGTAGGTTGGTTGTGTGAGTGAAGATTCATCTACCTCAGATCGCAATGTCCCAACGAGCGGCGAATTCACCCGCGACACCAACTACATCCCGACCCGCATCACCCGAGACGGACGCGACGGTTATCCGATCGAACCGGGCCGTTACCGGCTGGTGGCCGCACGGGCGTGTCCGTGGGCGAATCGGGCGGTGATCGTCCGGCGCCTGCTGGGGCTGGAGAACGCCATTTCTCTGGCGATGTGCGGGCCGACCCACGACCGTCGGAGTTGGACGTTCGACCTCGATCCGGGCGGCGTTGACCCGGTCCTGGGCTACCAAAGGTTGCAGCAGGCATATTTCGCGCGCGTCGCCGATTATGACCGCGGGATCACCGTGCCGGCGATCGTCGACGTCTTGTCGAAGGCGGTGGTGACCAATGACTACAAGCAGATGACTTTGGACTTCTCCACGGAATGGCAGGAGTTCCACCGGCCGGGCGCGCCGGACCTGTATCCCGAACCGCTGCGATCAGAGATGGACGAGGTGATGGAGCTCGTCTATAGGGACGTCAACAACGGCGTCTACCGATGTGGTTTCGCCGGTTCGCAGGAGGCCTACGACGCAGCGTACGACCGGCTGTTCGACCGGCTCGACTGGCTCACGGAGCGGTTGCGCGGTCAGCGGTACCTGATGGGGGACACGATCACCGAGGCTGATGTCCGCCTCTTCACGACCCTGGCTCGGTTCGACACGGTGTACCACAACCACTTCAAGTGCAATCGGAACAAGCTGAGCGAACTTCCGGTGCTCTGGGCCTATGCCCGCGATCTGTTTCAGACCCCGGGCTTCGGTGACACTACCGATTTCGTGCAGATCAAGCAGCACTACTACATCGTGCACACCGAGCTCAATCCGACCGGGATCGTGCCCAAAGGGCCCGACCTGAGCGGTTGGGTGGCTCCCCACGGCCGAGAGGAGCTTGGTGGTCGGCCCTTCGGGGACGGCACGCCGCCGGGACCGGTGGTGGAGGACGAGAGCGTTCCCAGCGGCAACGGCGTGCCTCTGGCCGCCTGATTCTCGCTTAGCCCGAGGGGGTGCCGCTGGGGATGGGCGGGGATCCTGAGGGGCGGGCGGTCGGCGCCGGGGTCTCGGCCTGCTCCGGGGTCGCTGTTGGCGTCGTCTGCTCAGAAGTTGAGGATGTCGACGTGCTCGGCTCCGCGCTCTGAGTTGGCTCCGAGGTGGGCTCGGAGCTTGCCGCCGGCGTCTTCTCCCTTGCCGTGCTGTCGGGATCAGTCTTTACCGGATCAGCGCCTCCATCACGCTTGCTCACCTGCGTAACAGTGGTGCCTTCGCCGCCAGACAGCGCTTGGCCGGAGATCAACTCGAATCCGGTAAGCACCGCAGCGGCGATCCCGAACGCGAGCAAGGCGCCTGCCAACGCTCGCTTCCAGGGGAGCCTCACACCGGAGGAAAGGAGCGATCCGCGCCGGGTGCTGGCCGTGAGCTGCGGAAGTGCAGTGGCGGCGGTGGTATCCGCTCGGTCACTGATCATTTCCACTGTTCCGGACGTGCCGGAATTCCACCGACCGCTCCACACCGTTCGGACCTTCTCGTGAGTGTGCCGCAGGGAGGCGGTATAGACGGCGCCGGCGACGGCAGCCACGACGCTCGCGGCGGCGGCGCCGATGATAGTGCCGGCCGCGCCAAGCCGAGAGCCGATCGCCGCGGCCGTCATGGCGGCAAGCGCACCGGCAAGGACCTGAGTCAGCGACAAGTCGATTAGGCGCTTGTTGGCCGACTCGTTAGTGCCGGCTTCTTGTTGGTCTTCCCTGGGGTTGGTACGGGAGGTGGTCTGTTGATCGGTGCTCATGACTTCATCGGTTTCTCTCGGGCGTGGTGACCGGAGGCAGCAGCGACCCGGTCTCGTCCACTGGTGTGAACGCCAGCGCGAACGAAATCGTTGTCAGAACTGGCGAAGAGTGATCGATGACACAAAGTCGAGGGGCGAAAACGCTGCACCCCGAGTCTTGAAAAAGACTCGGGGTGCAACTGTTGCGCGCGGGCGCGGGAGGGTTACGGCGCTAAATGCTCCGACTCAGTGCCGGCGATTGCCGCGTGTCCGTTTCCGTCCCCGTGACCGTCGCCATGCCCATTACCGTGGCCCTCGCCCAATTCGTGACCGGCACCATGACCGGCGCCGTGGTGATGGTGAGCAGCCGCCTCTTCCAGCTCAGCTCGGGTCGGCTTGCGCAGGGTGTCGGCGAAGTAGAAGCGCGTCGCCCGCCGCCGAAGCTGTTCCACTTTGAGCTGCCGATCCGAGTATTCGCCATCGCCGTCCCCGGCCGCCGGCAGCAGGGCGTATTGCTCAGGATGCTGAGACAGCGCGTACTGCTCGCCGACGGTGATCGGCCGGTGGCGTTCGGAGTATCGACCCGACGGATCGCGTTCGATGACGCCAGTCTCTGCGCCGTGCAACAACCGGTCGCGGTCGGCGCGCTGGAGGCCGATGCAGATTCGCTTGGTCAGCAAGAACGCCAGCACAGGAGCCACGAACACGGCGACCCGCAGGAAGTACGTCACGGCGTTCAGGGAAACGTCGAACTGGGAGGCGATGATGTCGTTACCGCCGCCGAGCCAGAGCATCCCGAACCAGGTCATGGCCGCCACACCGAGCCCGGTCCTGGTTGGGTTATTGCGCGGACGGTCCAGCAGGTGATGCTCGGACTTGTCGCCGGTCACCCACGCCTCGATGAACGGGTAAATTGCCATGCCGCCGAAGAGCAGCGCCATGGGCAAGGCCAAGGGCAGGAACACGTTCCACGACCAGGTCGTCGATCCGATGTGCCACTCCCAGCCCGGCCCAGGCATGATCCGGATGGCGCCCTCGGCGAATCCCATGTACCAATCGGGCTGGGATCCGGCAGTGACCTGCGCCGGGTTATACGGGCCGAAGACCCAGACCGGGTTGATCTGCATCAGCGCGCCCATCAAGGTCACGACGCCGAAGACGATGAAGAAGAACCCGCCGGCCTTGGCCGCATAGACGGGGAAGACGGGATAACCAACCACGCTGTCCTCGGTACGACCGGCACCCGGATATTGGGTGTGCTTGTGGTACACCACGAGGGCCAGGTGGGCGGCCACCAGTCCCAGAATCAGCGCCGGAATCAGCAAGATATGCAACATGTAGAGCCGCGCGATGATGAGGTCGCCAGGGAACTCCCCGGCGAAAACAAAGAACTCAGCCCAGGTGCCGATCACCGGGGTCGCCCGGACGGCACCATCGAGGAAGCGCAGGCCGGTGCCCGACAGCAGGTCATCTGGCAAGGAGTAGCCGAAAAAGCCCTCGAAGATGCCCAAGGCCAGCAGGGCAACGCCGATCACCCAGTTCAGCTCGCGAGGCTTGCGGAAGGCACCGGTGAAGAAGATTCGAAGGCTGTGTGCCAGCATGGCGGCGACGAAGAGCGCGGCTGCCCAGTGGTGCATCTGCCGCAGCAACAGGCCGCCGCGAATGTCGAACGACAGGCTCAGCGTCGATGCGTACGCCTCGGACATGGGCAACCCACGGAGTAGCTCGTAGGTGCCCTCGTACTCGATCTCGGCCATCGACGGCTTGAACCAGATGGTGAGGAAGACGCCGGACAGCAGCAGGACGATGAAGGAGTAAAGCGCGATCTCACCCAGCAGGAAAGACCAGTGATCGGGGAAAACCTTGCGGAAGAACGGCCGGAGGAGACCGGCGACGCCGATCCGTTCGTCGGCCCACTTCACGGGACCGCGCGCAGCCCGAAAAACGGGGCCCGCTTGTTTCTTGGGGACTTCGGCCTCGACAGCAGGGCTGTCAGGTACCGTAATGGCCTGCTCCGCCATCAGTTGTCACCTTCTTTGAAGTCGCGCCGCGAATCTCGCTCGAAGTAGCTCGGCCCGGTAGGCACCGTGAAGTCACTGCGTGCCACCAAGTATCCCTCGCCGTCGGTTGTAATCGGCAGCTGCGGCAGTGAGCGGGCTGCAGGGCCGAAGACGACAACCCCGGAGTTGCCGAGGTCGAACGTCGACTGGTGGCAAGGGCAGAGCAGGTGGTGGGTCTGCTGCTCCCACAGGCTGATGGGGCAGCCCACGTGCGTGCAGATTTTGGAGTAGCACAGGATTCCGCCGACCTGCCAGTCGCGGCGGGAGTCCGGGATCTTGATGCTGTTCGGATTCATCCGTACGACGATGATCGAGGCCTTGGCCTTGGCTTGCTGGAAGGCCGTGCCATGCAGGTCCTTCAGGTTCTCCGGTTGGCCGTTGATCAGCTGGCCGATCTCGACGTCCTCGGGCTTGATCGGCTCGAAGGTGACGTCGTTGACCAGTCGGACGCCTTCGGCCCAAATGGTCTTTTCGATCGTTTCGGCCCGCCTCTTCTTCGTCGGCCAGGGGCCGAGATCAGCAAGGCCGACAAGCATCGGAACGAACACAAAAGTCAAGGCGGCGAGCAGGCTGCGACCGATCACCTTGCGACGGGTGAGCTTCGATTCGTCGACGACCTTGTCGAGCTCTGTGAGCATCCACTTCTGGTCTTCCGGCTTCGACGTGGCACCATGCCGGAGATCGACCATCTCCTCGTCGCTCATCAGCGTCCGAGCCCATTGCACCGCACCGATCCCGATAAACAGCAGCGACAGCCCGAAGGTGAGCCCGAGCCCGAGGTTCCTGGCGTTGGCCCGCAACGGCCCGAAGTCGAAGAACCAGTCCCCCGGCACGGCGAAGTAGACAACGGCGAACCCGATGGCCAGGACTGGAACCATGCCGAAGAGGAAGGCGATCTGCCGGGTGGCGCGATCGGCGGCCTTGGGATCGACATCGGTTAAGCGCGGCAGATGCTCTGGATGTCCCGGATCGGGGACCGGGTAACGCGCCTCGTCGGCTTCGGTCAGCTCATGGCCGTGGTGGTCGCTGCTGGCGAGGATCGGACTGGCGCCGGTATCTTCACTCACTTAGCTTTCGCCCCCTTGGCAGCGATCCAGATGGCAAAGAGGATGAGGGAACCCAGCCCTATGATCCAGCCCCACAATCCTTCGCTCACCGGCCCAATGCCGCCGAGCGCGAGACCGCCGTCACTGGGCCGCTCATGCAGTTCCTCCAGGTAGCCGATGATTGCCCGCTTGTCCTCAGGACGCAGTACCTCGTCGGAGAAGACCGGCATCTGCTGCGGTCCGGTCACCATTGCCTCGTACAGGCGTTTCTCGCTGAGGCCAGCCAGCGGCGGTGCGTACTTCCCATTGGGCAGCGCGCCGCCGGCGCCTTCGAAGTTGTGGCATGCCGAGCAATTGGTACGGAACAGTTCGCCCCCGCGGGCGAGGTCCTCTTCACTGATGTTCGTCGCGCTGTAGTCGGCTTCGGTGGGAATGTCGGGACCTGGACCGAGCGAGGCGACGAATGCGGCCAGCGCAGCGATCTCCTCCTCGGTATATCGGTTGGGCTTGATCGGAGCCTGTTCTCCCGGACGAGCCATCGGCATCCGTCCGGTGGAAACCTGGAAGTCGACCGCGGCAGCACCGACGCCGACCAGCGATGGACCTTGGATCGTCTCGGTGGTCTGGCCCTCCCCGTTCAGCCCGTGGCAGGAAGCGCAGCCGACCGCGAACAGCGCCCGGCCCTCCGCGACCTGCTGAGTGTTGTGCGTATCGGCGGAGACCTGCTGGACGGGTGCAACGGCGTTGTACAGCGCACCCAGAACGAACAGCGCGAACAGCAACAGCAGCACCTTGGCAGCTGGATGCCTTCTTCTCGAAGACAGGAATCGCACGTGGACCCTCTCGCTTGCGGTTCGCTACTGGCTATTCAGTTGTCTTTCGGCTGGCAGATGCAGGACTACCGCAGGATGTAGATCACACCGAACAGAGCGATCCACACCACGTCGACGAAGTGCCAGTAGTAGGACACTACAACGGCGCTCACGGCTTGCTCGTGAGTGAAGGTTCGGGCGAGGAAGGTGCGCCCGAGCAACAGGACGAAGGCGATCAAACCACCGGTGACGTGGAGCCCATGGAACCCGGTGGCCAGGAAGAACAGGGATCCGTACACACTGCTGGAGATCGTCAGGTTCTCGGAGAACAAGGCCGCGTACTCATAAATCTGGCCGCCGATGAAGAACGCGCCCATCACGTAGGTCAGCACATACCACTCACGCAGACCCCACTGCCGGATGGCGCCAAGGGAACCCGTCCGTTTGACCTGTCCCCGCTCAGCCGCGAAGACACCCATCTGGCACGTGAAGGAGCTGGCCACAAGGACGCTGGTATTCAAGATCGCGAACGGAATGTTCAGCTTGTCGGTTTCGAACTGCCAGAGCGTTTCGACCCCGAGCTGGGCGGCCTGGGAGTTGGAGACGTTACGGACCGTGAAGTACGCGGCGAACAGCGCAGCGAAGAACATCAACTCCGACGCCAGCCAGACGATGGTGCCGACGGCGACGAAGTCCGGGCGGTTCTCTCGACCCCGAAGACGAACCTGTGGTATCGGATGCAGGGCGCTGGCCGGCTTGGTCATCGAGCCACTGACGGCATGAGTGTGTAGGGCCACGAGGTCATTATTGCTGTATGACCTGCCGAGGTCACCCCTGGGCACGACATTGCAGGGTCACGACTTCGACCAGTCGAGGTCGGGCAATTGATCGCCCCACCAGGATAGGATCGACCGGCTCCGCAGGGTGCAGTGAGAAGTAGGGATGAGCAGACGATGAACATCGAGCAGCCGAGCGCCGAGAGAGCGCCCAGATCGGGGCCGGAGGAGTTGATCATCCTTCTCTACGCATCCGACCGGACCGTAAGGGAGAACGTCCGGCTGGCGCTCGGTCGCAAGGTGGCGGTCGACTTGCCGCCGGTACGGGTCGTGGAGGTCGCGACCCAACCAGCGGTGATCGCGGCAATGGACGGTGGAGGTATCGACCTGGCCATCTTGGACGGCGAGGCGGTGCCCGGCGGCATGGGACTGTGCCGCCAGCTGAAAGACGAGATCGCCAAGTGTCCGCCGATCCTGGTGCTGACCGGTCGTCGGGACGACGCGTGGTTGGCCACCTGGTCGCGCGCCGACGG
>DASQUD010000331.1:0-4994 GCA_035641455.1 Propionibacteriaceae bacterium
GCCAACGAGTACCAAGGTCACTCCGAGGACAACTGACCCGGTGCGCATGGGCTTGGATGGCATGGTGTACTCCTAGCGCTAGTTTCCATCCTTATGCCCCCTGCGTGATCTCGGCAGGGCAGCCCTGATCAGAGCCAACCTCGCCGCCGGAACAGCAACACCAGGATGACGCCGACGATAAGCATGAGCACGAGTACGGCCGGATAACCCCATCGCCAGCCGAGCTCCGGCATGTAGGCGAAGTTCATCCCATACAGACCGACGATCACGGTCCAGGCAATGCCAATCGACCCCCAGGCAGTCACCTTGCGTACGAAGCGGTTCAGCTCGGTGGACACGCGCGTCTGGAACAGGTCGATCATTTCCTGCAGGTACTCGCGCTCAAGATCAGCCGTGTGCTGCAGGTGACGGAAGCCCTGCTGCATGTTTCGCACCCGGCGCAGGTCCGTCTGCATCAGTCCTTCCTGCAAGTCCATGGTCTCGATCAAGTTCGCGAACGACTCTGCGGCCTGGGCGGCACTGGTACGAATCGCCTCGAGGTCGTGGCGGAGATCGAACAGGTCTTGCAACAACGCTTCAGCTTTCACCGGATCCTTTTGTGAGACGTCACGTTCCAGCTGTGCGATACGAGCCGAAGACTCCGAGATCAGATCCTCGTGCGTCCGCATTGTTTCGGCCCGGATCGCGGCGATGAGCTCGAACGAACTGGCCGGACGCAGCTGGCCGCTGTCGAGCCGCTGGCGCACGGCGGTGAGCTCGCGTCGCGCGATCTCCGATGTCAAGGAGGAACTCGTCGGGCCGAGCACGGTGACCAAAGCGTCGGGAGTCAGAAACACCTTCAGTGGCTGAAAACGAAGACGTTCATCCGAGCCGCGGGCTAGTCCATTGATCGCGCTGAAATGGTGGTCGGCGTAGAAGCGCATCTTCGGCACTGGAGATCGGCTGTGGCACTCCTGGATGTCGGCCGGCCGGACGTCAATCAGCTCAGCGAGTAGCGCCATGCTGGCTACTTCGGTGTGGTCGAAGTCCAGCCAGAGGGTGCCGCCATCTCGAGCGGTAGCGTCACGTATCTCCGTCATCGACAACGATGCCGCGCCCGCCGGCGAGATCAGCCGTGCCTCCATGAGAACATCCTGACTGCGACGAGCACCGATGTCGCCGAATCCGCGCTACCAACATGCGTCAGCGCCAGATGTCGAGCGTGATGGAGCCCATCTGCTCACAGAAAAGCCCTTCGGCGCTGCTCTGGGCGAGCAGGCGTCGGAGTTCTTTGTCGAACTCATCGAGCCGTTCGCCGAACAGGTGCGGCGCCGAACTGGACAGCGAGTAAACCGATGAGGCGACCTGGTCGGCTATGCGCTCGACGACCCGACCAGGCACCTCGAGGCGCTGGGGGCCGGTGAAGCCGGCGCCGCGGTAGATCATGTCCTCAGCGCCCGGTGTGCCAGCTGGCAGCAGGCCCTGCCCGGCCCGACGCTGCGGCCCCAGGTAGTGCTGCACAAGGTTGGCGATCGCCGCGCGTGGAGGTCGGGGGTGCCGCAACTCGTCCTCGGTGTCGCTGCCCTGGTGAGTGGTGGCGTGCACGTGCGCCAAGGCTCCACGAGGAGCGAGCAGGCCGCGAGCTGCAGACGCGACCTGAGGCCGATCCATCCAGTGGAAGGACTGGGCGAAAGTGACCAGCCGCGCAGGCGGCAAGTCGGCTGGAAGATCCTCGCCACGCAGCTGCCGCCACACGACATTGGTCACCTGCTTCTCCTCCGCTTGCCGGGCAGCCTCGCTGAGCATGTCGGCGTCGGCGTCGACACCGATGGCTTGCTCGAAGTGCGGGGCTAGCAGGAGTGTCAGCGAACCAGGTCCGCACCCCACATCCAGCAGCCGGCCCGAGCCGTCCAACTGGAGTGCGGAGACCAGAACCTCAACGACTTCGGCCGGGTAGCTGACGCGCCCGGCGGCATAGTGAGCGGCGCTACCGGCGTACAGCGAGGGGTCCCAGGCCCATTTCGGCTCCTCATTAGAGTCAACCTCGTTTCGCGGCACGACGACATCTTTGCCCCAGCACCCTTCTCAGAAAAGGTCGCCACCGGTTGATGCAGGTGACTCTGTCGGCTGAGCTCGCAGTAGGACGGATGCGCTGTCCTTCAAGAGGACCCTCCAGCGGGGCGTGTCGAAGAGCCTTGGTCATGCCACAGACCGCTGGTAAAGGTCGCGGAGCAACGCGATCTCAGCTCCGTGGTGTATCTGCTCGTCCAGCAGGATGGTCATGACCTCGCCCGCGGTTTTGCTGCCGCCGAGATGGCTCGGGCGGGGTTCGAGCAGATCACCGTCGCTCGCCGACGCCAACCAGGCTGTCACCGGTCGGCGACTGCTCTCCCAGTCCGCCAAGACCCCGCCCGCCGTGCCATGAACCGGAAGGTCGGAGAAGTTGCGCAAACCTGGCCCAAAGGCGTGCTCCATATAGATCTCGTTGTCGCCGATCAGGTGGGCAAAACGCCAACCAATGCTTGTCACCGGATGGGGGTGTGGTGGGTCGAATTCGTAGGGATAGGTCCAAACGCCGGGGTGGGTCGCGTCGGGCACCAGGTTCCACGAATCGTCCACCGGTTCCCACAACAGCTCTTCATCCGCCAGACCACGACATCGCGCCGCCAGGCGCTCGCCGGATCTCCGCCACAGCCGCTCGAGCAGAACTACCGTGTGACGCGCGCTCATCTGGTGATCGGTCTCCATCGTCGTGATGGTAAGCGGCCGCCGCCGCAGCGTCACCCGTTTCCGCAGCCCCATCCGTGCCCGCCGCGGCCGGTGAACCTCGCCCGGTGCGTCCGCCGACGGCCTGGCCCTGCTGGCCAGCTGGACCGCGACTAATGTCGAGTCCGCGCCGGCCCAGGCCAACGCGAACGAGCACTGAACGCCAACTGCCGAAGAAAGATGATCATGGAACTGCGACCTGTAGGCCCGACAGCCAAGGCGCCGGCCAGCAACTTCACCGGTGATGTGTACTTGAATCCGATCTACCGCGGGGAGGAGCCATCGCGGATGATCGTCATCCTGGTTCGGTTCACTCCGGGCGCGCGCACCAACTGGCACTCCCATGCGCTAGGCCAGACCCTGCACGTCACCGACGGCGTAGGGCTCGTCGCAGCTCGGGACGGCACCGTGATCAGGATGCGAGCAGGGGACACCGTGTATACCCCTCCGGGTGAGGAGCACTGGCACGGTGCCACCGCTGACAACATGATGTGCCATTTCGCCATGCTCGAGGGCGCCGCGAGCGGCGACGGGACGACCTGGCTCGAGCCGGTCACCGACGAGCAGTACGCCGCCGCCACTCAGTCCTGACGCTCGGGAGCTGCCAGGCTGGGCGTGGTCGGCCCTTTCTGACATCGTGGCCAGTGTGTATCTCAACGACCGGCCGCTGGAAGAGCTTTGGCAGCAACTGCAAAATCGCCACAACGACCGCGCACCGTTGGAGGTCCTGCGCGTCGTTGCCAGCCTGTGTGGTGGTCGAGCGCCAGACGCTCTGTACTGCATGAGCGAGGAGCTAGAGGGCAAGACAGTTTGGCGCGTCCTTGCTGTGGTCCACGCCTCGCTTGTGGAGGTGCAAGTGACTGGGCCTGACAACCTTCGGACCGATCAGACAGGTGGTGAAGGGGCGAGAGAGGTAAAAGCGCGGGTAGCTCGGTTGAGTGACGAGGTCCAAGCGGTTCGGGTCAAAAGCGTGTGGTCGCTGGCGGTTCGGCAAGGGGTGGGCGCCATGCCTTCGCCGTGGGTGGTGTCATGGTCGCTGGACCTGAAGACTAGCGGCGAGTTTCTCTTGCCTGGCGCGGCGGACGCCCGCAGCCCGCGACAACTCGAGTCAGCCGAGCGGCTTGCACAGGTCATCTTGCGGCATTTGCAAGTGCCATAAGGCAGTTTCTCCGGTTCTCACTCCCCGGCCTCATTTGGCTCTCGAGGTCACTGGAAACAGCCTCGGGGCAGTCGAATCGATCGGCACACTGTCGTTCGTCGTGCTCGTCGCGTTCATGACCCTGCTGAGTCTGCGTGGCGTCCTCGGTTCCGCTTCACAACCGCGGCCGATACGCCAGTAGAGACGGTATACAGGTGGAATGGAGCGCAGCCCGGATGTCGTCGCATTGCTGCAACGCTGGGAAAACGCCGGGGGAGTGTGGCGAGTTCTCGGCCAAGACCGTGGCGCCGTAACAGTCGGCTTGTATCGCTGCGATGGTGGTGAGGAGGCTGACCGGTTCACCTCGAGTGACCCGCGGCTGGCGCAGCTCCTCGCCGGTCGAACGAGCAGCCAGGACTCCGAGATTCCCTCGCAACAGCCGTCCCAGATCGGCCCCCAGGAGCAGCAGCGCTATCGCGATCGAGACGCACAGGGACGCGCCCGACAGGCGCGTCCGCGGGATCGACTCGGTCGCCCTCTGCCCTACGGTGGTGCCGGCGTCGAAGCGGTGTCGGAAGAACCACTTCCGCCGCTGCCAACGATCGCGTCCGCACACCAGTTGCTGGCCGACGGCCGACCGTTCTCAGCCCACGAGGTTTTCGAAGCGCGGTGGAAGGCAGGTCCGGAGGCCGAACGTGACCTGTGGCAGGGGCTGGCGCAACTGTGCGTGGGCATTACTCATGCCGAACGTGGCAACCTCACCGGCGCCCTGCGGTTGATAGGACGAGCTCGCTCACGGTTGGAGACGTACGCAGCGACCGGGGGTCCAAACTATGGATTGGACTTCAGCGAGATTCTCGAGTGGATCCGAGCACGGGAAGGCAATCCCGGCAGCGGCTTCTGGTTAAGGGGGCACCCGCTGTGAGCGGCCCTCCTTGCCCGCAGCAGCTCCCGCCGTCCGGTGCACCGGAAGCCGTGGATTGCTTGCCAGCATGACCACAGCACGGAATGCTCAGTCCATGGCGAACAAAACCAAGACGCGGAACTCCAATCAGCTCAGCAGCCCCGTGTCGCATCTTCGATCCACCCCGATCGGTGACTTCGGGTTTAT
>DASQUD010000332.1:0-10756 GCA_035641455.1 Propionibacteriaceae bacterium
ACGACGCCGAACTTGGACGCGCAGTACGCGGTCGCGTCGCCGACGGCCTTGATACCCAGCGTGGAGGCGCAGGTCACGACCCGGCCCTGGCTCCGCTTGAGGTACGGCAGCGCCGCCCGGATCACCGCCGCGGTGCCTAGCAGGTTGACCTTGATGACCCGCTCCCAATCCGCCATCGGAACCTGATCAAGAGGTCCACAAGAATCGATCCCGGCGGCTGTGAAGACACCGTCCAATCGACCGCCGTTGGCGGCCACGATGGCACTTACCGCTCTCTCGGCCGCCGCCGAATCGGCTAGATCGACCTGCTCGTACGGCACGTCGTCAATGGGTGTCGCGCGGTCGAGTACCAGCGGGCTGCCGCCCGCCGCCCGTACGGCATCGACGGTGGCCGCGCCAAGTCCGGAGGCACCGCCGGTCACCAAGATCGTGCCTATCCTGGTCCGGCCATCGACGACCGAAGCATCAGCCGTTGAAGGAGCGGGCATGGTCGAGGTGGTCATGAAGCCTCCTGAGGAACAGTCGGTACGGCGGACTCGTCGAGTCGCCGGTTGAGTGTCGCGGTGTGAACGAGCCGGGACGTCGAATAGCCCGGAACGACCGGAACCAGGACGACTTGGCCGCCGAACTGCCGGACGACGTCGGATTCTGGCATCGGCCGGTTCGCGTAGTCGGTGCCCTTGACCCATACGTCCGGCTGCAGCTTGCCCAGCAGGTCCGCCGGAGTCTCTTCGTCGAAGATCACCACGCCGTCGACCGCGGTCAACGCGTGCAAAATGCGAGCACGATCGTCCTGGCCAACGACCGGACGGCTGGAGCCCTTGGCTTGGCGGATCGAGGAGTCGGAGTTCAGGCAGACGATCAGTGCGTCACCAAGTGCCCGTGCCTGCTCCAGGAGACTGACGTGCCCGCGATGCAGCAGGTCGAAGCAGCCGCCGGTGGCGACGAGCCGCCCGCCCGTACGGCGTACCCGATCGGCCAGCTCAAACGGGTCCGATCGCTCGCTCGAACTGCCGGACCCCGGCAGGAAGGTCCTCCCAGCTGCGGTGGAGAAGGAGGTAGCCGCGCCCGCATTGACGTAGGCAGCCGCCCAGCTGACGGCCGCTCGAACGGCCTCGTGCGCATCTGCCCCAGCTGTCAAGGCTCTGGCGGCTGCGGCCGCGAAGGCATCACCCGCCCCGCACGTGTCCGACCGCAGCCGCGCTCGCCGATCGAGAAGCGGAACGGTCGAAGTGGTTCCCGACCTCCGGTCAGTGACCGTCGCACCTCGATCACCGCGGGTGATAGCCACCGCCTGAGCTTCCCACAGATCGCACAGCCGGCCGGCTTGAATCCCCACATCCTCGGTTTGGCTGAACCGCTTGGCCTCCCCGGCATTGGGAGTGACCAAGGCAGACCCGGGAACCGGTTCGGCGCCGGCCGGATGGGGATCCCAAACCAGCGGAATCTCGGCAGCTCGATGCGTCAAGCGCTCCCGCAACGCGGGCAATGAGGTGACACCCCGGCCGTAGTCGGAGACGACGATCGTGCTCGCGTGGGTCAGGGCCTCGATAGCTGCCGGCGAAATCAAGGCCCCATCCGCGCGACCATCCCCGGTGTCCAGTCGCAGCATCGGAACGCCTGCCGCCGAGACCCGGGTCTTGCAAACCGTACTCCCGCGCAACCGCAGCGGCCGTACGTCAACGACGGGATCGAGCAGGTCCTGCAGCACCTCTCCTGCATCGTCGGCCGCCATCGCGGTGATCAGGACCACTTCGTCGGCCGCCTGAGCCGCGATCAGCGCAGCCAGACCGGCACCACCGGGCCGGTGCCAGGACCGCTGCACATCGACCACCGGGACGGGCGCCTCTGGGCTGAGCCGGTCGGCCGTCCCTTCGATATCGATATCCAGCAGGGAATCACCGACGACCACCAGCGGCCCCGAACTCACGTCGGTACCCCCAGGGCATCGTCCAGTGCGATGCAGAGCGCGTGCACCACCGCCAAATGGATCTCCTGCACGGTCGCGACGGTGGCCGCGTCGACCGGAATCGCGCAGTCCGACAGCGCGGCCAGCGGGTTCGGGGCCGGCCCGGTGAGCGCCCACACTGTGACGCCGATTTCCAACGCGGCTTTGGCGGCGGCCACCACGTTGGCGCTCGTCCCGCTGGTCGAGAAGGCGACGAGCACGTCACCCGGCCGGCCGTGGGCCCGAACCTGCCGGGCGAAGACGTCCTCGACGCCGTAATCATTCATGATCGCGGTAGTGGCGGCGGAGTCCGCGCACAATGCAATGGCAGACAGCGGCTGCCGGTCGTTCCGGAAGCGCCCGACCAACTCGCCGGTCAGATGCTGAGCTTCGGAGGCGCTGCCACCATTGCCGCAGGTGAATAGCCGGCCGCCGGCCGCGAACACCTCGGCGAGTCGCTCACCCCACCCGGAAACAATCGGCGTCAGCGACTCGGCCGTCGCGGCGGCCCGGGCCAATGCCGCGAGATGCTCACTGACCAGGTGGTGGCGGTAATGGGCAGTTTCGTTGCTGATCATGGTGCACCAACTCCCGTGTACGCGAGCCTGCCGACGGCCTCGACGACATCCTCCGGGCGGATCGAGCTCAGGCAGGGATGACCGGGCAGGGGACAGATGCGCGCGCGTGAGTCGCGGCAATCTGCCTGCTGATCGCCGAGGATGATCGTGGGAATCCCGTACGGTGCCCAGCTGGTCGCCGGGACCACCGGTGCGAACAGCGAGACCACCGGCGTCTGGACCGCGGCAGCTAGGTGGGCCGGTCCTGTATTCGGGGCGATGACGACCTGGGCCAGCTCGAGGACCGCGGCCAGCTGGGGAAGGTCAAGTTGTCCGGACAGATCGCAAGCTCGACCGTCGGCAACGTAACCAGCCAGCGTGGCCTCTGACGCCGAGCCGGTGATCATCACACGATGGCCGGCGTCCACCAAGCCGGCCACCAGCATTCTGCTGTGTTCCGCCGTGGGTCGCCGGGAGCTGGTCGAGGCGCCCGGATGGAAGACGAGGTACGGATCGGGCCCAATCCAGCCCGCCACATCCGGCAGCGGCCCGCGCACGGCAAGCTGAGCCCCCCGTTCGTCGGGCAGGAAACCGGCAGCCTGTGCCAGGGATAGGTTCCGCTCGGGCTCGGGCAGCTGATCTTGGATCCGATGGCGCAGATCGAGCAGCGAACCGGGGTAGTCCTCGCTGATCGCACCGATCCAACCGACGCCGGCCATCCGGAGCAACAGCGCCAGTGGCAGGGGCGATTGGTGAAAAGAGGTCAAGATCAGCGCGGCGTCGACCTCGGCGTCGCGAACCTCTGTGACCAGCGCCGAAATCTTGTCGGGCTGGACCGCCCCTGGCTCGAACACCACCCAGGGCGCTGTGAACTCGATCACGTGGTCGACGCCGGGCAGCAGGGAAGCATCCTCTCGGCGCCCCTCGCCGACCAGCATGGTGACAGCTGCCGCTGAGCAAGCCACGGCCCGCACCGCCGGCCCCGCCAGCAACAGATCACCAAGGCTGTCCAGCCGGGCAATGAGAACGTGTCCGCGACGGGCGGATTCCGGAGCCTGTGCGGTCACCCGAGCCGACCTACACTCTGCCGTACCGCCGCCGCAAGGCTGGATGCCACCGAGGCCACCACCGAGGCCCGATCCACCTCGGAGCGCCGGGTGTCAGCGTTCGGCACCAACACAGCTCGGGCACCGGCCGTAAGGGCGGCGTCGACATCGGCGCCGGTGTCGCCGATGAGCACGCAGTCGCGGGCGCGAAGCCCGAGCGCATCAGCTGCTGCCGCCACCATTCCGGGTGCTGGCTTGCGGCAGCCGCAGGCATCATCCGGACCGTGTATACAGACCTGCCAGGTGTCGAACGGCCCGAGCAGCGACTCAACGCGGGCGTTCACCGACGCAAGCTCGGCCGGAGTGATGAGCCCCCGCGCCACCCCGGACTGATTGCTGATCACGCCGACGGCGATGCCGTTGCGCCGCAGGGCCGCCAAGGTCTGACCGGCTCCGGGCACGGGCTGGACGCGTCCGGGGTCGGTCAGATACGGGACATTCTCGATCAAGGTTCCGTCCCGGTCGAAGAGGACTGCTTTCGGCCGCTCCTCGCGCGGTTGCTGAGCAGTTCGTCGAACCGTGATCTCTCCGCGGAACCGGTGCCAGACCGCCAGCGGGGGGATTGCGGCGCTGGTGAGGAGCATGGTGGCGACTTCTCGGCGGCTGCGCGGTCCCGGCAAGATGCGTTCGAGGGCGAACTCGGTGGTCAGCAGCGCCCATACCGCGCTAGCTCCTGCCGCCAGCCGAGCCCGTCGAGCGGCCAGGGCAGTGAGCGCCGCTCCGCCGGTCATCACGGTGAGCAGATGGCGACCGGTACGTCCTTTGCCGGCTGCAGTCACGTCCCGCCAGTGCCGCCCGAACTTGGCGCGCATGCGGGCGTTGTCGGCGTTGCCGGCTTGAGCGCGCAGGCTGCTGCGCCAGCCGCCGCGCGCGGTGATCGGGTGCGTGGTGACCCGATCACCCTGGACCATGGAAAACCCCGCCCGCACGGTTCGCAGACCAAGATCAGCATCTTCTCGGAAGGCCCGCAGGAAGCACTCGTCGAACCCTCCGGTCGCCAACAAGGCGGAGCGCCGATAAGCCATGTCGGCTGTGATCCACTGGGCGCCTACGAGGCCTGTTGTCCGCCGCTGCTCGTCGGTGGGTCGCTGGCCGGGCGGCAGCGGTACGTGTAGCCGGGCCTGGGAAGCGCCGACATCGTGGGCAAGACCACGGAGATCGCTCACCAACCGGGCGCACCAATCCGCCGGTATCTTCACGTCGTCGTCGAGAAACGCCACCCACTCCGACTCGGTGGCTCGCCAGCCGGCATTTCGCGCAGCAGCGGGGCCACGCCCGTAGCTGCGCACGACAACCAGCGGTGCAGACGTTGCCGGCAGCTTCAGCGGCGAGGCGGTATCGGGCCGGTCATCGGCGATGACGATGCGCGCGGGGGCTGGCGTCTGGTCGACGGCCGCAACGAGCTCGGCGAGGCTTGCCCGACCGATCGTCGGTACGACGACGGAGTAATCGATCTGCCGCTCGGTCATCGCCGCACGAGGAAGGGACCGATCGCCAGCGCATCGATGGGTGCGGAGCCGAAGAGCTCGAGGGCGTCGCGCGGGCTGTCCACCATGGGACGGCCGGCCGTGTTGAGGCTGGTGTTGACCACCACCGGAATGCCGGTGAGCCGATCAAAGGCGGACAGCAACGCCGCCGTCCGCTCGTCCTCGCGCGGATCGACGGTTTGAACGCGGGCCGTGCCGTCGACGTGGGTAACCGCGCGAAGGCGGTTCCGCCACCGCGGCGCCACATCGTGCACGAACAGCATGTAGGGGCTGGGTAGCGGGCCCCGGGAGAAGATTTCTGCTGCGCGGTCAAGGAGCACCATCGGAGCCACTGGGCGGAACTGCTCGCGGCCCTTGATGTCATTCAAGCGCTCGACGTTGTCCGAGCGCTCGGGATGGGCCAGGAGCGAGCGATGACCGAGCGCCCGGGGCCCGTACTCGGCGCGGCTCTGGAACCACGCCACCACGCCGTTACTCGCGATCTGTTCCGCAGCGGCCTCGGCGATGTCGGCTGGGCGCTCATACGGCACTCGAGCGGTGATCAAGATCTGCTCGATCTCGCCGTCGCTCCAACCGCGGCCGAGCGCGGCGGTGGTCATCGGCACGATGTCGTCGCCCGCTTCAGCAGCCAGAGTCAGCGCCGCACCGAGCGCGGTGCCCGAATCACCGGAGGCGGGCTGCACCCAGATCTCGCGGAATGGGCTCTCGGCGAAGAGCCGGGTGTTGGCTACGCAATTCAGCGCGACGCCGCCGGCCAGGGCAAGCTTCTCGCTGCCGGTCCGTTGGTGTAGCCAGCCGCATATGTCCAGCAGCACCTCCTCCAGCACCGCCTGCACACTGCAGGCGAGGTTCGCGTGCCGCTCATCGAAGTCAGTCCCCGGCCGGCCGGCAGGCGCGAGCGCGGCCCAATCAACCGGCTCGGTGCGAAAGCCGCCGTCGCCCGTGGCATAGACCAGCTGGCGAAACAGGCCGAGGTGTCGCGGCGTGCCGTACGAGGCGAGCGCCATCACCTTGTACTCATCGCTCGAACGTTCGAAGCCGAGATGCGCGGTCAGGTCCTCGTACAGCAATCCCAGGGAGTGCGGCAACCGCTGCGCCGCAAGGATGTCGAGCTTGCGATCGCGATACTCGCCGGCGAGCATCGCCGTGGACTCGCCGCGGCCGTCGGCGACGAACACCGCGCAATCACCCAGGCTCGGTCCTGGTCCAAACGGTGCCGCCAGACCGGCCGAAGCGGCGTGGGCGACGTGGTGCCGGACGAAGGTGAAGATCTCGGGGGCGTAACCGGGCAGCACGGTTTTCAGGAAGTGAGACGCCCTGGTCGCGAAAGTGGTACGCAGGTCTTCCCACGTAGGGTCGAGGCCGCCGGACCTGGGATCTACCAGAGCCGGGTCGTAGGAGTAGCCCACCGCATCGAGGTCGCCCGCTTCGAGACCCGCTTCCTCCAGACACCAGGCGATGGCCTGATCAGGCAGCTCCCACGTCGAGAACGGCACCGCACGTTTTGCGTGCTTGCGGCGGCTGAAGCGCTCCTCCTCGGCTGCGGCGACCGTACGGCCGTCCACCACGACGGCCGCAGCCGAGTCATGAAACACCGCATTGATGCCGAGAACCCGCACGCATCTCCCCTTCGGATGAAGCCGCTTCTTACCCTCCTTCGGGAGAATCAAAGCACCTATAGGTAATTTACTTCTACTGCAGCGTTGCTGTCTCGGCCCTTGACTCCGGACGTGCCCGTATTACCTGGCTGTAGATCTCTGCCGTCGAGGCGGCGACTCGATCCCATGTGTAATGAGCGAGCGCCCGTTCTCTACCAGCGCGGCCGAAGGCGGTACGCCGCTCCGGGGAATCCAACAGGGTGCGCACCGCACGGCCTATAGCGGGAGAGTCCCGCGGGGGCACCAGAATGCCCGTACGGCCGTCGGCGACGCTGTCGAGCAGACCGCCGACGGCGCTGCCCACCACTGGAATCCCGCAGGCCATCGCTTCCAACGGAACGATGCCGAACGGTTCGTACCACGGCGTGCAGACGACGACATCTGCCGATCGCAGGAGTGCTGCCATCTCGCCACGCGACATCTTCCCGACGAACCGAACACGGTCCGCTACGCCGTGCTGGCGAGCGAGGTCGTCCAAGCGCTCTCGCTCCGAGTTCGAAGCCGCATCTGCGGGGCCGTCTCCGCCGGCGATCACAAGCTCGACGTCGGGCAGCTGCGACATCGCCTCGACCACCGAGGCGACGCCTTTGCGGGGCACGAGCCGACCGGCGCTGACCAGCCGAAACTGCGCGCCGCGAGGGAGATCCCACTCCACGTCGCGAGGAGGAATGGGCGTGAAGTGTTCGACGTCGACCCCGCACGGTACGACGGATGTCCGATCGCCCGGGACGCCCAACCGCGCCAGTTCAGCGACTTCGTCGCGGCACGTGGCAATGATGTGGTCGCATGAGCAGCCGATCAACGCCTCAGTGGCGATCCGCTCCAGTGGGCTGGTGTCCGCCGCACCCTGGTGGCGTCGTTTCACAGACCCCAAGGCGTGGAACGTCACCATCACAGGCAGCTGCAGCGGCCGAGCCACCTCCATCGCCGCCCAGGCCGACATCCAGAAGTGCGCGTGCAGCAGGTCCGGCACATCGACCTCAAGCCGGTGCCAGAGCTGCTGAGCGAATTCGGGCATGTGAGCCCACAGGTCATCCTTGGCAAGAGGGCGCGGGGGGCCGGCGGGCACGTGGACCACGTCATAACCGGCGCCCGTTTTGACCCGCTGTCCGAGATCCGCGCTGTCCCGCCGGGTGTAGACGACCACATCGTGACCCAGTCGAACCAGTCCCGCCGCCAATTCGGCGACGTGCACGTTCTGGCCGCCCGAGTCAACACCGCCGATCATCGCGAGTGGGCTGGCGTGCTCGGAAATCAAGGCGATGCGCACGACTCACCATCGAAAAACACGTTTCGGTCGTCGGCGATGGGGTACCCCGAACACTGAGCGCAAAGACCGCTCGATTTTTGAGGCGTGCCCCAACGGGCCATTGCGGTCACATCCCCATCCACACTGAAGGAGGTTCGTCATGGCAACCGGTGAAACCGGCTTCGACGACGTCAGCTACGACCTGATCAGCGTCCAGTATCACTCGCTGAAGGCTGGTCACGATTACGGACAATACGTCCGTGACGCGAGGAACGCGGGCCAGGATGAGATCGCCGAGTTCTTCGAGCAGGTCATGAAGGAGGACTCTGATCGCGCGGCGCGCTGTCACAAGTTCCTCGTGCAGTTGGCGGAGAGCGGTGAATCCAGCGAAGTGCTGCGGTCCTGAGGCCCAGAAATCGCACCAATCGAGCCCCGGCCGTTTACAACGTAAATGGCACGGGTAAAATTGAATCGGCGCATCGACCATCGATGTGCCTCCTGCCAGGGAACCCGGCTGCCATAGCCGGTGCCCGGCGGGACGAGCCAGAACGGAGCTAAATGTGAGTAACCCAACGTACGGTCAGGGTTCCGACCCGACCGCATCTGGCGGCTCCAGCACAGGCGCCCCCGAGCCCTACGCCAGCGATCAGCCTGTTTCAACCGATCCTTACACCGATGTCCCCGCCCAACCGGCCGACGTGTCCTACGGCACGGTGGACCAGCCGTACACCGGTTCCTACGACGAGTCCACTGGTAGCTCCAGTTCAACGAAGGATGTTGCCAAGGGCGAGGCTGGCGCCGTGAAGGACACCGCAGTGGGCGCCGGCAAGAACGTAGCCACCACCGCTCGCGACGAAGCGGCCAACGTGGTATCCGAAGCCGGTAGCCAGGCCAAGAGCCTGCTGGGCACTGTCACGAACGAGGTTCGCAGCCAGGGCCGCACCCAGCAGTCCCGGCTGGCGGAAGCCGTGCACTCGGTGTCCCAAGAACTGGGCAGTATGGGTGCCAAGTCGGAGCAATCCGGACCTGTGGCCGATCTGGCCCAGCAGGCCGCCCGCAAGACCGGCGAAATCGGGCATTGGCTGGAGAACAAGGAGCCGGCCGAGGTGCTTGAGGACCTCCGCTCCTTCGCCCGCCGCCGCCCGGGGATGTTCCTCGGTCTATGCACGCTGGCCGGCGTGGTCGTCGGCCGGTTGGGCCGTGGCGCCGTCGCAGCCAACACGAGCGTTGACTCCAAAGGCGGGTCGTACGACTACGACGCTTCCTCTTACTCGACCACCCCGGCGACCTACGGCACAACCGTTGCGGACACTGGATACGGCACCGGGTATGACACCGGTTACAGCGGCGACACGACGGCCACGGGCCCGTCCATCGGCGGCTACGCCGGGGGCACCATGCCCGAGAGCGGCGCAGGCTACGCCGGTGACGAGGGTCAGCCCTACGGTGGACAGGGTGATCTGAACCGATGAGCAGCGAGTACACACCCGCACGGGCGAACGACGAATCGACGTCGGTCGTCGGTGCCGCCCGAGATAGTTATCAGTCGACGCGCGCTGCTATGGAGTCGGAGGACGGCAGGAGCATCGGACAGATCCTTGGTGATGTCACCCGGGATGTCTCGACTCTGATGCGTCAGGAAGTTGCGCTGGCCAAGGCGGAGGCCCGGCAATCGGCAGCGCAGGCCGGCAAGGGCATTGGCATGTTGGTCGGCGCCGGTGTGGCCGGTGTGCTGTTCCTGGTCTTTCTCTCCGTCTGTGCTTGGTGGGCGCTGGGTGGCCTGATCGGCCGTGGTTGGTCCGCGCTGATCGTCGCGGCAGTATGGGCCATCGTCGCCGCCATCTTGCTGGCGGTCGGGCGCTCGGAAATGAAGCGGATCCGTGGCCTGCCGACAACCACCGACACCCTGGGTAAGGTCCCCAACGCACTGAAAGGCCAAGAGGAGGAGAACCGATGAGTGTCAGCAACGATCCGGAAGAGATCCGTGCCGATATCGAACGCACACGGGCAGAGTTGAGCGACAACGTCGACGCGCTCGCCGATACCGCCAATCCGAAGAACATCGCCAGGCGACAGGCCAGCCGGGTCAAGGAAGCCGCCGTCGGCGTAAAGGAGCACATCATGGGATCTTCCAACGATCCGTACGACTCGGGCCGAGTGGGCGACGCCAAGTACGCGGTGCAGGACAAGGCATCTGACGCCAAGTACGCGGTGCAGGAGAAGGCTGCCGACGCCAAGTACGCGCTGCAGGACAAGGCCTCGTCCGTGAGTGACGCGGTCAGCAACGCCCCTGCTCAGGTCAAGCAAAGGGCGCGCGGCAACCCCTTGGCGGCTGGCCTGATCGCCTTTGGCGCCGGCCTGCTGATCTCCGGCCTCATTCCGTCGTCCCAGAGGGAACAAGAAGCGGTCTCCACCTTGCAGGAGAAGGCTGAGCCGCTGAAGGAGAAGGCCACCGAGGCGGTGAGGGACGTCGCCTCGAATCTGAGGGAGCCCGCGCAGGAGGCTGCTCAGTCGGTCAAGGAGACCGCAGCTGAGGGTGTACAGACTGTCAAGGACGAGGGTGCTTCCGCGAAGCAGGACGTGGCGGGTCAGGTACAGGACTCCAAGGAGAACGTCCGGCAGCAGAGGCGGTCCGGCTAGGCGCCTATCCGGAGGCGCTCGGCCGACGTGAGAAGGAGTTTCTAACATCATGACGACCACCGATAGCCGTACCGGAGAAGAGCGCAAGGCTAACGAACAAAGTGGTGGGGT
>DASQUD010000333.1:0-5192 GCA_035641455.1 Propionibacteriaceae bacterium
GCAGAGTCGGGGCGACAGGACTCGAACCTGCGATCTTCTGCTCCCAAAGCAGACGCGCTAGCCACTACGCTACGCCCCGGATCCGCCCTGCTTGGCGAGGCGTCCGATGGTCGAGTGTAGGGCACCGGCCCTACGCCGACCAACGTCGCGCTTTGTCCAATGCCGGCTTTGCCCTCCGGGCGGTTCGGGCAGGGGTTTGGGGTCGACCTGAGCGTGACCGTAGGATTGCCGCGGCTTCCGTACGGACGACCTCGGACGGCCTTCAATGCGCATCACCACAGGAGTCAGCAGCGTGCCAAGCACAGTCGAGCAGTTGAGCCCTAGCCGGGTCAAGATCACGGTCGAGGTTCCCTTCACCGATCTGAAGCCCAGCATGGACAAGGCCTACCGCGAGATTGCGAAATCCGTGAACATCCCCGGTTTTCGCCGGGGCAAGGTGCCGCCCATGGTGATCGACCAACGGTTCGGCCGCGGCGTGGTCATCCAGGAAGCCTTCAACGACTCCTGGCAGAGCTTCTACAGCGCCGCGATAAGTGAGAACAAGCTCAATCCGCTGGCCCAACCCGATCTCGAGGTCACCAAGCTCGAGGACGGCGACCTGATCGAGTTCACGGCCGAGGTCGACGTACGGCCCGAATTCTCGCTGCCCGACTTCGCCTCGGTGTCCGCCTCCATCGATGCCGTCGAGGTGACCGACGACCTCGTAGACGGACAGCTCGAACTCCTGCGGGGTCGCTTCGGATCGCGGGAGACAGTAGAGCGTCCCGCGCGGGACAGCGACGTGGTGGTGATCAATCTGGTGGCCACTCAAGGCGGGGAGCCACTGCCCGATGCGACCGCTTCGGACATGGACTACACGGTCGGCTCCGGGCAGATGCTCGACGGGCTTGATCAAGCAGTGACGGGGCTGTCAGCCGGCGAGTCAGCGACCTTCACCTCAACCCTGGTCGGCGGACCGCTGAAGGACGAGGAAGCTGACATCGAGGTGACGGTGACTAAGGTGCAGCAGCAAGAGCTGCCGGAGCTTGACGACGAATTCGCGCAGATGGCGTCCGAGTTCGACACGATGGAGGAGTTGCGGGCCGACACGAAGCAGCGACTTATCGAGGCCGCCCGCCAGCAGCAGGCCGCCGAAGCGCGCGATGCGGTGTTGGAGGAGCTGTTGGGCAAGGTCGAACTCGCTGTGCCGGAGAACTTGGTCGTCCAAGAGCGTGATGCTCGAAAGGAGCAAATCACCAGCCAGCTCGCATCGGCCCAACTCACTCTGGCGCAGTACCTCGATGAGGTCGAGGACGGCAAGACCGAAGATCAATTCTGGGCTGATGTGGAGGACCGCGCACGGCAGACACTCAAGGCTCAGATGGTCTTGGACAAGATTGCCGAGGAGAACAGCATCGGTGTCGACCAGAATGACCTGACTCAACTCATCCTCGGCAAGGCGCGGCAGGAAGGGTCCAGCCCGCAGCAGATCGCCGACCATCTGAAGGAGCATCCGCACCACATCGAGGAGTACATGATCGAGATCCGGCGCAACAAGGCGCTCGGGCTGATCGTCGCTGCCGCCGACGTGACGGACAGCAACGGCGACAAAATTGATCTGTCCGGTGTCTCGGAGGCAGAGACTGTACCGTCGTCAACCCCGACTGACGAGCCGGAAGCGTAAGCGCTGAGTCGGCCTCAGGTCGACGCGTCGCTGAGCTGAGCCCACTTCGCACCACAAACCCGGTCTTCGCACCGGCTGCAGAGGGTGCGAAGACCGGGTAGGTGGTGCGGAGTCACGGGTCTACCGCCAGCGTGGCTGCGCCGACAGCGAACACAGCCGGAACGGGGCCGATTCCGTCAGTGCCGGGGCGTAGGTTCGGGGTCGTGAACGCAAACTTCGAGCATCCCTCTCTAGCTGCTGTGACGCAGCCTCGTGCCGTCAGCCGCAATGGCAACATCGGACTCGACGACAACGTCTATCAAGCGCTGCTCCAGAACCGGATCATCTTTTTGGGGTCAGAGGTGAAAGACGAGAACGCCAACGCCATCTGCGCCCAGATGTTGTTATTGAACGCTGAGGACGCCAAGAAGGACATCTATCTCTACATCAACTCCCCGGGTGGCTCGGTGGACGCCGGCATGGCGATCTACGACACCATGCGTTGGATCTCCAATGACGTGGCGACGGTGGCGATGGGTCTGGCGGCGTCGATGGGTCAATTCCTGTTGTGTGCCGGCACGAACGGTAAGCGGTTTGCTCTGCCGCACAGCCGGATCATGATGCACCAGCCGTCCGGCGGTCTTGGCGGCACGGCGAGCGATATCCGTATCCAGGCCGAGCAGTCGCTGCACATCAAATCCACGATGCAGAGGCTGATCGCGGAACACACCGGTCAGTCCCTTGACCAGATCGAGTCTGATTCCGATCGCGATCGCTGGTTCACCGCCGATCAAGCCAGGGAGTATGGCTTCATCGATCACGTCTATACCAATGCCGCTCAGCTTCCCTCTGACGCGCCGAACGAATGAGGTACGCCAGCATGATCAACAACCGGGACCTGCCGCGTCTCGACACCACAGCGCGGGCGCCCCAGTTCGCGACGGAGGTTGACGGGCGCGGTTTTGCGCCGACCATGGATTACTACATCCCGCAGTGGGAGGAGCGCACCTCGTACGGGATGCGCCGGATCGATCCGTACACCAAGCTCTTCGAGGACCGGATCATCTTCCTCGGCACGCCCATCTCCGATGACATTGCCAATGCCGTGATGGCGCAGCTGCTTTGCCTCCAGCAGATGGACGCCGAGCGAGACATCGAGATCTACATCAACTCTCCGGGCGGCTCATTCACCGCCCTGACCGCGATCTACGACACGATGCGCTACATCAAGCCGGACGTCCGGACGGTGTGCCTCGGCCAGGCCGCCTCCGCCGCGGCAGTGATCTTGGCCGCCGGTACGAAGGGCAAACGGCTCGCTCTGCCGAATAGTCGGATCCTGATTCACCAGCCGGCTACGGAGGGCGGCTACGGGCAGTCGTCTGACATCGAGATCCAGGCGAAAGAGATCCTGCGGATCCGTTCGCTGATGGAAGAAATGCTGGCCGGCGACACCGGCAAAGCGCCGGAGGAGGTCAGTCGTGACATCGAGCGCGACAAGTACCTGACCGCCGAACAGGCTCTGGAATACGGCATCATCGACGAGGTGCTGACCTCGCTCAAAGCCATCCCCGTCTGAGCGACGAAGCCACACTGACCCAGAGCCAAATGTGCTCCACTTCGCAAGAGGCTCGGGTTAGGGTGAGGAACCGAGCGACGTGGACGGGTAGGGACAAGGAGGCGGTGTGGCACGCATCGGAGAGAGCGGCGACTTGCTGAAGTGCTCGTTCTGCGGAAAGAGCCAAAAGCAAGTAAAAAAGCTCATCGCTGGTCCGGGTGTGTACATCTGCGACGAGTGCATTGATCTCTGCAACGAGATCATTGAAGAGGAGTTCTCCGAGGGCACCGAAGTCGGCCTGCTGGAGGAGCTGCCCAAGCCGCATCAGATCCGCCAGTTCCTTGATGGTTATGTGATCGGCCAGAACAACGCCAAGAAGGCGCTGGCGGTTGCCGTTTACAACCATTACAAGCGCGTCCAAGCTCAAGCCGCGAACCCGGCGCGCCGCGCCGAGGATGACGGCGTCGAGCTCGGCAAGTCAAATATTCTGCTGATTGGCCCTACCGGCTGCGGAAAGACCTATCTCGCTCAGACGCTGGCCAAGATGTTGAACGTCCCATTTGCCATTGCGGACGCCACCGCCTTGACCGAAGCAGGATATGTCGGCGAGGACGTCGAAAACATTCTGCTTAAGCTCATTCAAGCTGCTGATTTCGACGTAAAGAAGGCCGAGACCGGGATTATCTACATCGACGAGGTGGACAAGATCGCTCGGAAGAGCGAGAACCCTTCCATCACCCGCGATGTGTCCGGCGAGGGTGTCCAGCAGGCCCTGCTCAAGATCTTGGAGGGGACGTCGGCATCGGTGCCGCCGCAGGGCGGTCGCAAGCACCCGCATCAAGACTTCATCCAAATCGACACCACCAACGTGCTGTTCATTGTGGGCGGCGCCTTCGCTGGACTTGATCACATCATCGCGCAGCGAGTCGGCAAGCGGCCGCTCGGCTTCAACAACGACAGCGCGCTACGCAGGCCGGAGTCAGACGATCCGTTCGCCGACGTGCGTCCGGAGGACCTCATCAAGTTCGGTCTGATTCCCGAGTTCATCGGTCGGCTGCCGATGATCTCCTCGGTCAGCCCGCTCGATCGAGATGCGCTGATCCGGATCCTGATCGAGCCCCGAAACGCGCTGGTCAAACAGTTCCGCAAACTTTTCGAACTCGACGGTGTCGATCTTGAGTTCACTCCTGACGCCATTGAGGCGATCGCCGATCTGGCCCTGCTGCGGGGCACCGGCGCACGAGGGCTACGGGCGATTCTCGAGGAGGTGCTGCTCAACGTCATGTACGACGTGCCGAGCAGCGACGACGTCGCCCAGGTGATCATCAGCGCCGAAGTGGTGAAGCAATCCGCCCTGCCTACCTTGCTCCCGCGCGAAAAGCTTGCGAAGCGGGAGCGCCGCGAGAAGAGCGCCTGAGCGCACTGCCACTCTTGATCTACACCGGTCTGGCTAATGCGACCGTGGCGCGGCGTGGATCATGAATAGTGACGGAGCGAATCAGCGACTGCTCTGGACACAGAAGGCTATGGATCGTCAGGTGATGCCTGCTTGGAGCGGAAGATAGCGGGCCTCAACATGCCCACCTCGGTTACCGGCGTATCCCAGTCATGACCAGTCGACGCACTTTCTTGAGTGCCACCGGAGGCGCCGTTGTCGGCATGGTCTTAGGCGGTTGCACATCATCCACGCCGCAGGAAGGAACATCGCCGACCGAGCAGGTGCCCGAACTCCCCGGTACCGGTACGCCAACGAACACAGGTATGGAGCGCACCCAGGAAACGGGACGGCTCCCGGACGAGTTTCTGCTCGGGTTCGCCACGGCCGCCTACCAGATCGAGGGGGCGGTCAACGAAGACGGCCGTGGACGCTCGATCTGGGACGAGTTCTGCGAGCGACCCGGAGCAATCGATGACGGAAAGTCTGGCGCCGTCGCATGCGATCACTACCACCGCATGCCGGCAGACGTTGACCTGATGGCGCGGCTGGGCACCCAG
>DASQUD010000334.1:0-6514 GCA_035641455.1 Propionibacteriaceae bacterium
AGATTGACGCCGGGGTCGGCGGCCGGGTGGCGGTGGAGATCGGCCGACGGCTGGCGCGCCTGTCGCAGGACACTCAGGTCATCGTGGTCACCCACCTGGCGCAGGTTGCGGCCTTCGCGGACCGGCACTACGTCGTGGTCAAGTCCGGCGACGGACAGGTCACGACCAGCGGCGTCGTACCAGTTGCGGAGGCTGATCGAGCCGCCGAACTGGCACGAATGATGGCGGGCCTCGAAACGACCGACTCTGCGCTTGCGCACGCCGGCGAGCTGGTGGAGTTGGCCATCGCGGCTCGAACTGGCGCTGGGGCGACGAACTAGGGATCACGTGCTCGACGCGGACGGCAATCTGCTGACCTTCACGCGCTCCTGAAACTCTCGGGTTCCGCACGTCCCGGACGGGCAACGCTGGCTCGGACGGACAAACCACCGCTGGAGAAGTGCCAGTATGGGACCCGACATGCGACTTCCGACTCTCATCCGCAGGCGCGGTGCACCCGCCGAGATCAGCGGGCCAGTGCGGCTGGACCGCCGCACGAAAAACCTGACCAAGCGGCTGCAGCCGGGCGAAGTTGCCATCATCCATCACACGGATCTCGACCGGGTGAGTGCCGAGGCGCTCGTGGAGGCGGGCGCGAGTGCGGTCGTCAACGCGGTACCGTCGGTGTCCGGCCGCTATCCCAATCTGGGGCCTGGGATCTTGCTGGCGGCAGGCATCCCGCTCATCGACGATGCCGGCGAAAACATCTTCACCCAGCTGCATGAGGGCGACCGGATCATTGTGGACGGCGACCGGCTGCTCGATGGGGACGGCCACCTCATTGCTGACGGCACGCTGGTCACCACGGAGGTGCTGGAAGATCAGCTGAACTTTGCCCGCGAGGGCCTGGCGGACCAGATCGAGGCATTCGCCGCCAATACCATGGAATACCTGCGGGTCGAGAAGGAACTGCTCCTCGAGGGCGTCGGAGTGCCCGATGTGGCCACTCCTATCGATGGCCGCCATGTGCTCATCGTGGTTCGCGGCTACGATTACCGATCCGATCTTGAAGCGTTGCGCCCGTACATCTCCGAATACAAGCCTCTGCTGATCGGCGTGGACGGCGGAGCCGATGCCCTGATCGAGGCCGGCTACCGACCCGACATGATCATCGGTGACATGGACTCCTGCTCCGACGCCGCTCTACGGTGCGGCGCGGAACTCGTTGTGCACGCCTACCGGGACGGCCGCGCGCCGGGCATTGAGCGAATCGAGGCGCTCGAATTGGAAGCCGTTCCCTTTCCCGCTCTCGGGACCAGCGAGGATGCCGCCATGCTGCTTGCGGACTCCAAAGGCGCGCGCCTGATCGTCGCGGTCGGCACGCATGCGTCGCTGGTCGAATTCCTCGACAAAGGCCGGGCGGGTATGGCCTCGACCTTTTTGACCCGGCTTCGGGTAGGGCCAAAGCTGGTCGACGCCAAGGGCGTGTCCCGCATCTACCGAAGCCAGGTCAAGAGTTGGCATCTGGTGATGCTGGTGCTGTCGGCGCTGATTGCTCTCACTACAGCGCTGCTGCTGACCGACCTTGGCGGCCAGGTGGGCAGTCTCTTGATGGCCCGGATCCGCGACGCGCTCTACTGGGTGAAGGAACTCTTCACTTGATTAACTTCCGCTACCACATCGTGTCGTTGATGGCGGTGTTTCTGGCGCTCGCGGTGGGGATCGTCCTTGGCGTCACGTTGCGGCCGTCGGTGGACACGGGCCTGGCCCAGCAGGCAGCTCAGGACCGAAAGCAGGTCCAGGACCTCCGCGCCGAACTCGACCGGCGCAACGCGCTCGACGAGTACCGCGAGGCCTACGCGGCACGTGCCGGGCAGGTGCTGACCGCCGGCGTACTGAACGAGACCAAGGTGGCTGTGGTGGCCATGCCTGATGCGCCCTCGGCTGTCGTGTCAGCTATCAACGCGGCAGTCGTTGAGGCCGGCGGAACTGTAACGGCGACGGTCGAGGTCAACCAGAAGGCCTTCGACGATGAGAAAAGTGCCGACCTCACGTCGGCGCTCAACACCCACGCCGGCACCTTGGGTCTGACCGACGCGATGCCGGACAGTACGAAGTTCGGGATCGCCCTCGGTCGTGCCGTGGCGAGCAAGCAACCGGGACGCCTGGATGACACCGCGCTGGACGTCGCTGACTCGCTGATCTCAGCCGGGCTGATCGCCATCGACGAGGATGGCGGGGACAGCGCCCAGCTGCTCATCGTGGTCAGCGCCGAGGCCACGGACCCGCGTCCTCCGCCCGAGCAGCTGACGGCTCATGTCGAGATGGATGTCGCTCTGCGGACCTCAGCTGCGGGAGTCGTTCTCGCGGGTCCGAACAGCGCCGAAATCGAAGGCACGGACGTCCTGACCGCGCGCAACGACGCGACGGCGGTCGACGTACTGAGCACCGTCGACGTCGCCGACTTGACCAGCGGTGTGACCACTACGGTGCTCGCCGGACAGGAACAGCTGCTTGGGCGACAGGGCCACTACGGCGCGCTATCCAAGGCCGATGCGCCGCTGCCGAACATTCCGGTCCGGTGATGGGCCGAGTCGGCTGCGCGATCGCGTCGGGACTGGCCGCTGCCTCGTCCGCGCTCTTCGGCAACCGACTGGCGGTTGACCTGATGTCTTCCGGTTCAAGGTGGACTCGGCGTAACCATGCCGGAGCCGAGGTGACGCTGGCGGAAGGGCCAGTCGCCGTCCTGGCGATGCTCGCCGGTCTGCTGGTCCCCGGCCCGATGCCGGGCGGTTCGGCCACGGTACGGGCCGCCGTCGCGCTGGCGGCCACGGGATCCGGGGCGGTCGGCGCGTACGACGACCTTCGGGGGACAAGCCAAGCAAAAGGCTTTAGGGGACACCTTGCGGCGCTCCGATCAGGCACCCTCACCAGCGGCGCGGTGAAAATCGCCGGAGTTGGACTCAGTGCGACGGCAGCCAGCCTGCTCCTCGGCCGGACATCCGGCACAGGAGGGGCGATCCGCGTCGCTGACCAGCTCATGGACACGATGTTGATCGCCGGCACTGCGAATTTCACCAACCTCTGCGACCTGCGGCCGGGGCGCGCAGCGAAGGTCACGCTCGTGCTCGCTGCCGGGCTGGTGGGGGTCGGAGCAGCACCGGTACTGGGCGCCGCCGCAGGATGTCTACCCAGCGACCTGCGGCAGAAGTCGATGCTGGGGGATTGCGGAGCCAACGCGCTCGGCGCCGCAGTCGGCACTCTGGCCGCGGCCTGGTTACCTCGCCCGATGAAGCTGGCGGCGCTACTCGCGGTGGTCGGGCTGAACCTTGCCAGTGAACGGATCAGTTTCACCGCGGTCATCGACCGCACCCCGACACTGCGCTGGCTTGATCAACTGGGCCGCGGGTGAAGGCCCGTTTCGGCACAGTCGCGTTGGGCGTCGCCGGAATCACTCTGGCGGCACGGGTCGTCGGGTTCGGACGCTGGCTCGTGTTCTCCAAGACGGTGGGCGACACCTGCCTGGGCGATGTCTACAACGCCGCCAACACGCTGCCCAACGTGCTGTTCGAGATTGTCGCGGGTGGAATTCTGGCCGGCGTCGTCGTTCCGGTCGTGGCGCGGCACGTGGGGGCTCAGCGTCGGAGCCAGACCGAGCAGACCACGTCAGCGCTGCTGACCTGGACGTTGATCATCTTGACTCCGGCCGCGTTGGTTGCGCTGCTGGGTGCTCCAATGTACGGGACAGCCTTCGCCAAGCCGACGTGCGAGAGCAGCGCGGTCACCGTGGCGGCCCTGCTGGTCATGTTCGTGCCCCAGATCTGGCTGTACGGGCTGGCCGTGGTGAGTGCCGGCGTACTGCAGGCGCATTCACGCTTCCTGGCCGCTGCCCTCGCGCCCCTGGTCTCCAGCGCCGTCGTGATCACTAGCTATCTGCTGTTCCTGGGCGCCGCGGTTCCCGATGCGCAGGAAGACTTGCGACAGCTCAACCGGTCGGCGCGCGCGATCCTAGGCTGGGGAACCACGCTCGGCGTGCTGGCCCTCGCCTTGACCACGGTCATCCCGATGGCTCGGCTCGGCCATCGGCTCCGACCTCGCCTCCGGTTCGCCGCCGGCGACCGGGCGGTGCTCGGTCGGATCGCGGCAGCCGGGATCGGCGGACTGGTGCTGCAGCAGCTCAGCTTGCTGGTGATCAACTGGTCGGCGCAGCAGACGGGCGATCAGGGAGCATTGACCCGATTCACCTGGGCCAATGCGATCTATCTCCTGCCGTACGCGGTGCTGGTTGCGCCGCTGCTTCAGGTGGCCTTTCCCCGGCTGGCGACCGCGGCCCAGAACGGCGCCTCAGCGGTAGCCGGGGTGCTGGAGGAGGTCGGTCCTCAGGTGATCATGCTAGGGAGCCTCGGTACCGCCCTGCTCCTCGCGACGGCTGTCCCGGTGGCCAGGGTGTTCGTACTCGGGCCCGGATCGGGAGACACCGCTGCCCTCGCCTGGCTGATTGCGATGCTCGCTCCAGCCGTGATCGGGTTCGGGATGCTCGGACTCGGCTCTCGGACCTTGCTGGCCCAACATCGCGCGCGAGCCGCGGGCGCTGTCACCATGACGGCCTGGGCGGTCGTGATTGTTGCCGCCCTAGGTTCACGGCTGGTGGTGCCGGTGGATTGGCAGGTGGTGGCGCTTGCCGCTTCGGTGTCGCTGGGGATGTGCGCCGGCGGCGTGGTCGGTGCCGTCCTTTTCCGAGACCCTGCGGCGCAGAGACACGCCCGGGCCTGGCTGGGTCGCTCCGTGGTGATCTGCCTTCCTGCCGCCGGCCTGGCAGGTGGCCTGGTTGGCTGGCCGACGATGCAGCTGCGTGAGGCCGGTCTGCTAGCGGCGACGCTGGGCACGCTGGGCGCTTCGGTCGCCTGCGTTTTGATCTTCGTGGGTGTCGTCTTCCTCGTCGACCGAAACCTGGCCGCTACGCTGTGGAACCTCGGCCGCCGCAAGGTGGCTGCGGATAGATCATGAGAATTGCGCAGGTATTGACCGCCAGCACAGGCGGCATCGGCCGTCATGTCGGAAGTGTGGTTACCCGTCTGGTCCAGCGCGGCCATGCGGTACGGATCTACGCACCCGATCGAACTGCGCGGGCGCAAGGTCTTGATGATCTTGGCGCCGATCTGCTGCCGCTGACTCGCCTCGGGCGGCTGGCCGGCGCTGATGTCGTGCACGCCCACGGTTACAAAGCCGGGGCGATCGCCGTGGGGATGAGCAGGCTCCGGCGACCTCCGCTGGTGGTGACCTGGCACAATGCGGTTCTCGGTCAGGGCTGGCGGACCGCCAGCGGGCGGCTGCTGCAAAGACTGGTGGCCCGAGGGGCAGACCTGACGCTATGTGCCAGCACCGACCTGGTGATCGAAGCGCGCCGGCTCGGCGCCCGCAACGCGCAGCTGGCTCCAGTGGCTGCGCCGGTGCTCGGCAATTCCCGGTTGTCGCCCGAGGTGCAGCGCCGCAATCTCGGGCTGACCGACCGGGATGTGCTGATCTTGACCGTCGGCCGCCTGGCGCCACAGAAGAATCTCGGCCTGGTGCTGGAGATCGCGCGCTCGGTCCGTGATCATGGCGAGCTGCGGTTCGTGATTGCCGGTGACGGACCGCTGCGTGAGGATCTGGCGGATCGAGCGCGGGCTGACGGCTCCAACGTGGTTTTGGTGGGTCACCATGACGACGTCGCCTCCCTGCTGGGCGCGGCGGATCTGGCCTTGCTCACGTCCGTGTGGGAAGCCCGCGCTCTGGCTGCGCAGGAGGCTCTGCTCTCCGGGGTGCCTTTGCTCAGCACCCGGGTCGGTGGCATCGAGGAGCTCGTGGGTGACGCAGCGGTGCTGTTCGACCCCCACGACGTCGGAAAGGCCGTCGAAGAGTTGCTGGACCTCGCGCACGATCCTGGTCGCCGAGCGTCGCTGCGTGCGGCCGGGCTGGCCCGCGCCGCCACCTGGCCGGATGAGGATCAGGTGGTCGACGAGCTGCTGATTCGGTACCGCGGGCTGATTGGCTGACCGGCCTCCTCAGGCTTGCGGCCCGGCGGGTCATTCGTCGTTGGAGCCGGTCGGACGATAGGCTGGAGGCCCGTGGGACCCCGCGTCAAACTGACCAAGCATCTCTTCGTCACCGGCGGCGTCGCCTCCTCACTCGGCAAGGGTCTGACCGCATCCAGTCTCGGCAACCTGCTGGTCGCCCGCGGGCTGCGGGTTTCGATGCAAAAGCTGGACCCGTACCTCAACGTCGATCCGGGCACGATGAACCCGTTTCAGCACGGCGAGGTTTTCGTCACAGAGGACGGCGCCGAAACTGATCTTGACGTCGGCCACTACGAGCGCTTTCTCAACGTGGATCTCTCCGGCGATGCGAACGTCACGACCGGCAAGGTCTATTCGTCGGTGATCGCCAAGGAACGCCGCGGAGACTATCTAGGCGACACAGTGCAGGTCATCCCGCACATCACCAACGAGATCAAAGATTCCATGCTGGCAATGGGCGGACCCGACATTGACGTGGT
>DASQUD010000335.1:0-13052 GCA_035641455.1 Propionibacteriaceae bacterium
CCACCCCGCCACGCTGCCACGGAGCAAGCTGCGCGTGTCGCCTCTGAAGGGGCCATGCCGACGACTGATCCGTGCGGCGGTCCGCTCGCGAACTATCCGACAGGGGCTGGCTACCTGGAGGCGGTGCGAGGCGGCGGCCACCCTCGGGCGATGTGGCAGGTGACGCCCTCCGCCGGTCCAGGCGGCGATTGGGCGTTGGGGCTGGCCAATGCCGCTCGGGCATGCGCCGACAGCGGTCGGGGGGCAGTCATCGTGGTACCCGACGCCAGGGACCTCGCTCGGCTGGAGGCCGCCTGTCTGCTGACTCTCGGACGAGGTGGCTTCAGCGTCCTCGTCGCCGAGGCCGGCCCCGCGGCCCGCTATCGATCCTTCCTGGCTGCACTGCGCGGTGAGGTGCCGGTCGTCATCGGCAACCGCGCCGCGGCGTTCGCACCGATTCCCAACCTCGGGCTGGTCGCTTTGTGGGACGACGGCGATGATCTACTCGCTGAGCAGCGCGCTCCTTACCCTCATACCCGCGATGTGTTGGCCATCCGGGCCGCGGAGGCCAAAGCCGCCGTCTTATTCGCCAGCTATGGCCGTACCGCCGAGCTGCAGGCATGGCTTGAGCGGGGTTGGCTCCACGAGCTGAGGCAGGAACGCATGGTCGTCCGCCATGACGCGCCGCGGGTGAAGGTGGCTATCGACTCCGACTACGCCCTCGCTCACGACCCAGTGGCCGCCGCAGCCCGGTTGCCGCACGACGTCTTCGACGTCATGCGTGCTGCGCTGCCGCAGGGCCCGGTGCTGGTCCAGGTGCCGCGGGCTGGGTATCTGGTGGCCTTGGTCTGCCAGGGTTGCCGGGAGCCGGTCCGGTGCCGATTCTGCGCTGGACCCACCCGCGTCGCGTCGCCATCGCCCAGCGGTGAGGCACCGGCCGAGGCGTCGTGCGACTGGTGCGGACGCTTGCAGCTCGATTGGGAATGCCCGATCTGCGGATCCCGACGAATGCGGGCGCCCATTGTCGGCGCGGACCGTACGGCCGAGGAACTGGGCAAGGCGTTCCCTCAGACACCCGTACGGCAGGTGCTCGGCGGCACGGCCGCCGCTGTGCCTGATTCGTCCGCGATCGTCGTGGCTACCCCGGGCGCCGAGCCTCCGGCGGATGGCGGATACGCCGCTGCCGTCCTGCTCGACGCGCAGGTGTTGCTGCTACGGCGAGATCTGCGCGCGGCAGAGGAGGCGCTGCGGCGCTGGCTGAACGTGGTGGCCCTGGTCCGCGGTGGCGCTGAAGGCGGGTCCGTGATCGCGGTCGGGGAAAGCTCAGCCCGAGCCTTGCAGGCGCTGGTCCGAGTGGATCCGGCTGGCTTCGCCGCGCGTGAGCTTTCCGAACGCGCGGAGGCGGGCTTTCCGCCAGCGGTGAGGATGGTGACGGTGGAGGGCCCACATGATGCCCTGGAGGAGTTCCGGGCGCTGCTCGACCCTCCGCCGGGGGCCCAGGTGATGGGTCCGATCGAGCTGGCTCAGCAGGACAGCGTGGATGCGCACGTCAGCCGCCTGATCCTGCGGGCTCCAAGGTCCGCTGGGCGGGCGCTGGCCACGGGTGTCAAGGAGGTGGCGGGCATCCGCAGTGCTCGCAAGAGCGAGGGCGCTCTTCGGATTCGCGTCGATCCCGTCGTCCTCGAGTAACGATCGCTCGGGCCGGTAGGCTGCCGCGGTGCGAATCGTCTTCGCCGGCACTCCGGAAGTCGCCGTGCCCTCGCTGGACGCTCTGGTCAGATCTCGGCACGAGGTGGTCGGCGTGGTGTCCCGGCCGGATGCCCCGAGCGGACGCGGCAAGAAGCTCACCGCCAGCCCAGTGGCGGCCCGTGCTGCCGAACTTGGCATCCAGACCCTCAAGCCGGTACGCCCGCGCGACGACGACTTCGTCGCTCAGCTCGAAGAGATCGCCCCGGACTGCTGCCCGGTGGTTGCCTACGGGGCGCTACTGCCGCAGCGCGTCCTCGATATCCCGGCGCACGGCTGGATCAATCTCCATTTCTCGCTGCTGCCCGCCTGGCGCGGCGCCGCCCCAGTGCAGCACGCTATCCGGGCCGGCGACCAGATCACCGGGGCCACCACGTTCCAGATCGTTCGGGAACTTGACGCCGGCCCCACCTTTGCCAGCGTCCGGGAGCCGATCCGTCCCACCGATACCGCCGGTGACCTGCTGCACCGGTTGTCGATCACCGGTGCGATGCTGCTGGTCGAGACGCTCGACGGCATCGAGGATGGCACTCTTCGTGCCCAGCCGCAGCCTGACGCTGACGTGACGTACGCCTCCAAGATCAGCGTGGAGGACGCCCAGATCGACTGGACGAAGCCCGCGGAGATTATCGATCGATTGATTCGGAGCTGTACTCCTGCGCCTGGCGCCTGGACCACCTTCTGCGGCGAGCGTTTCAAGATCAACGCGGCCACCGTGACGGATCACCCGCTGCCCCCGGGAGCGCTTCGTATCACCAAGAGATCGGTGCAGGTGGGTACGGGCACGACTGCGCTGGAGTTGAGCCAGGTCCAAGCCCAGGGGAAGAAACCGATGGCCGCCGCCGACTGGGCGCGCGGCATATCTTTCGACGATCACCCCATGCTGGGTTCCTGACTGGTGGCGCAGCCCCGCCGAGCCCGTCCAGACCGAGCGCGACGGCTGGCGTTCGACGCACTGCGGACGGTGAATTCCGGTGGTGGCTACGCGAATCTGGTGCTGCGTGGCCTGCTCGACCAGCGGCGGCTGGAACCCCGCGACGCCGCACTCGCCACCGAGCTGGTCTTCGGCACCTGCCGCTGGCAGGGAAGCTACGACGCGATCATCTCAGCGGCGGCCGGCAAGCCCGTGCAGTCCTGGCAACCCGCCGCAGTCGATTTGCTGCGGCTCGGCACGCACCAGCTGATGGCCATGCGGATTCCGGCGTCGGCCGCCGTGTCCGCCACCGTCGAGCTCGCTTCGGCGACGGTGGGCCGGCGGATCACCGGGCTGATCAATGCCGTGCTGCGCCGCGTCGCTACCCGTGACCTGTCTGGGTGGCTCGACGAGCTGGCCGCCGGCCTGGATGATCGAGACGCCCTGGGGCTGCGAACCGCGCACCCCCGGTGGATTGTGGACGCTTACGCCGATCTGCTGCCACCTGAGGAACTGGAGATGGCCCTAGCGGCCAACAACGCCAGCCCTCGGGTCACCCTCGCGATCCGACCAGGGCTCTGCTCTGTCGAAGAACTGGTGGCGGCTGGAGCCCAACCGTGCGAGCATTCGCCGTTCGGTGCCCGCTGGAGTGGCAATCCGAGTGAGCTGGCTGCAGTGCGAGAGGGCCGGGCCGGTGTTCAAGATGAGGGCTCACAGCTCGTCGCTTGGGCACTGACCCGGCCAACTGCTCCGGCCGGCTGGTGGCTCGATCTGTGCGCCGGACCAGGCGGCAAGACCGGCCTGCTGGCCGGTCTGGCGACGAGTGATGGAAGCAGAGTTCTGGCCGGGGACGTCAGCCAGCACCGCGCGGGCTTGGTGGCGAGCACAGTCCGGCGCTACCCCGGGGCGTCGGTGGTGACCGCAGACGGGACCCGGCCGCCCTGGACCAGCGGCCGATTCACCCGGGTCATGGCCGACGTACCGTGCACCGGACTGGGCGCGCTGCGCCGGCGGCCTGACGCCCGTTGGCGCCGCACACCGAAGGACCTGGATCAACTCGGCCAGCTCCAGGTCCGTCTGCTGACCTCGGCGCTGGACGCCACCTCAATCGGCGGAGTGCTGGGCTACGTGACGTGCTCCCCCCATCGGCAGGAGACCAGCGACGTCGTGGAGCAAGTGCTGACCGGCCGCTCCGACTTCGAGCTCCTCGACCCCGCTGAGCTACTGCCCTCGCTGTCGGGGGCGAGCCGCGGCCGGTACGTCCAACTCTGGCCCCACCGGCACGGCACCGATGCGATGTTCGGCGCTTTTCTTCGGCGCTGGCATTAGCCGGCATGAGTCCAATCGAATGCCGGGCCCGGGAGTTCAAGGGTGCACGGGAGGGAAAGGTGAGCGGGTGCCATTCCTCCTCGCTCGGGGAGCGAGCGCACTAGAGTCGGAGAGTGGCTCCCCGGATCATGCCGAGTCTGCTGTCCGCTGACTTCGCCAATCTGCAGTCCGCCATCGAATCGGTGCCCAATTCTGATGCGGTCCACGTGGATGTGATGGACAACCACTTCGTGCCGAACCTGACCCTCGGGTTGCCCGTCGTCGAGGCGATTCGCAAGATCACCTCGGCCATGCTGGACGTCCATTTGATGATTGAGGATCCGGATCGTTGGGCGCCTGCCTACGCCGAAGCCGGCGCCGAGTCCGTGACGTTCCATGTCGAGGCGGCCGGCGCACCCGTCCGGCTCGCCCGTGAGCTCCGCCGCAACGGCGCCCGGGCGGGGATGGCCCTGAAACCAGCCACGCCGATCGAGCCTTATGAGGATCTGCTGCCCGAACTCGACATGGTGTTGATCATGACGGTCGAGCCCGGGTTCGGCGGACAGAGTTTCCTGGACCTGTGCCTGCCCAAGATCACCAGAGCGCGGGAGATGATCGATAAATATGGCGGCGACGTGTGGCTGCAGATCGACGGCGGTGTTTCGGTCGAGACGATCGAACGGAGTGCGGCGGCCGGAGTGGATTCGTTCGTCGCCGGATCGTCGGTGTTCGGTGCCGATCACCCGGACGCCATGGTGACGAGGTTGCGGGAGCTGGCCGCAGTCCACGGGGTCTGAGCGGCGCGCTGAAACCTAGTTGCCCTGGCGGCGGCGGAGGTAACGCTCGAATTCTGCGGCAATAGCCTCGCCGCTGGCCTCCGGCAGGTCGGCTGCGTCCTGCTGCTGCTCCAGTCCGGAGACGTACTCGGCGACCTCTGCATCCTCGGCGGCGAGTTCGTCGACGCCACGTTCCCATGCCCGGGACAGTTCAGCCAGTTCGCCAAGATCAAGTGCCGCGTCGGTCAGATTTTCCAGCTGCGAGAGCAGCGCCAGCGTCGCCTTGGGGCACGGCGGATGGGACACGTAGTGCGGCACCGCGGCCCACAGTGACAGCACCTGAAGCCCGCCGCGCGATAGTGCATCCGCCAGTACCCCGACGATTCCGGTTGGACCCTCGTAACTGGACGGCTCCAGCCCGTACATTTCCATCAGTTCCCGATCCCGCGTGGACACCGAGACCGGGATTGGCCGAGTGTGGGGCGTATCGGCCAGCAAGGCACCGAGAATGTAAATCCGTTGGGCGTTTGCCGACGTCAACGCCGACATGATCCGGGCACTGAACTGTCGCCAGCGCAAATTCGGCTCCAGCCCGTGCACCAGCACCAGATCCCGGCCGTCAGGCAGCTCAGAGACCTTGATTTCAGTCGTCGGCCAGATCAGCTGGCGATCACCGTTCCTGCCCCGGACCTGCGGGCGGTTGACCTGGTAGTCGTAGAAGTCGTCCGGGTCCAGCGAATAAGCCAGCTCCGCCCCATAGGCGGCCGCCAGGTGTTCTACCGCTCCGGTGGCCGCATCCCCGGCGTCGTTCCAGCCGCCGAATGCCGCGATGACCACCGGATCGTGCAGACCGCGGAGGTCTCGGGGCGCATCGACCATGACTCTCACTGTAGCCGCAGGATGCCAGGCAGCCCGGGTGTTGGACATCCCTCCGGATGGTGATAAGTCCAGCGCCGGCACGACGGTCGGCTTTATCCTCACAAGGTGCCCCATGATCTTCGCAGCACGCTCTCGCGCCGAGTGGTGATTGCGGACGGCGCGATGGGCACGATGCTCCAGGGTTATGACCTAGGGCTGGACGATTTCGATCAGCTCGAGGGCTGCAACGAGATCTTGAATCTCAGCCGACCAGACGTCGTCCGGGCTATCCACGACGCCTACTTCCAGGTGGGCGTGGATGCAGTCGAGACGAACACCTTCGGGGCCAACCTGTCCGCGCTCGGTGAGTACGGCATCTCCGACCGCATTTTCGAGCTGGCCAAGGCTGCGGCGACGATCGCTCGGGCGTCAGCGGACGCGTATAGCACGCCAGACCGAACCAGGTGGGTGCTTGGCAGCGTCGGTCCTGGTACCAAGCTGCCAACACTCGGCCATGTGGCGTTCGCACCGCTGCGTGACGCCTATCAGGCGCAGGTCGAAGGCATGCTCACCGGTGGCATCGACGCCGTGCTGATCGAGACCTCCCAGGATCTGCTGCAGACCAAAGCCGCGACGTTGGGGGCCAAGCGGGCCCTCGCCCATGCTGGCCGTGACCTGCCCATCATCGTTCACGTGACGGTGGAGACGACCGGCACCATGCTGCTCGGCACGGAGATCGGCGCCGCGCTGACGGCACTCGAGCCTCTCGGCATCGACCTGATTGGGCTCAACTGCGCCACCGGGCCGTCAGAGATGAGCGAACACCTGCGCCACCTGTCCCGCTACGCCTCCATTGGGGTCAGCTGCATGCCGAACGCAGGACTGCCGCAATTGACCGCCGAAGGTGCTCACTATCCGCTGACACCGGTAGAGCTGGCCGACGCTTTGGAGCAATTCAGCTCGGAATTCGGCCTCGGGTTGGTCGGAGGTTGCTGTGGCACGACGCCAGAGCACCTGCGTCATGTTGTGGAGCGCCTGCACGGCCGGCCGGTTGTCTCCCGCCACCCGACCCACGTTGCCGCTGCGGCCTCGCTATACGCCGATGTGCCGTTCCGGCAGGACACCAGCTACCTGTCGATCGGCGAACGGACCAACGCGAACGGCTCCAAGGCGTTTCGGGAGGCCCTCCTCGAGGAGCGCTGGGACGACTGCGTGGACATCGCTCGATCCCAGATCCGCGACGGAGCCCACCTGCTCGACCTCAACGTGGACTATGTCGGTCGCGACGGGCCAGCCGACATGCGGGAAGTGGCCTTCCGGCTGTCCACCGCCTCCACCTTGCCCATCGTGCTCGACTCCACCGAACCGGCCGTGCTGCAAGCGGGGCTGGAGTGCCTCGGCGGGCGCTCGGTGATCAACTCCGTCAATTACGAGGACGGCGACGGACCGGAATCCCGCTTGACCAAGATCATGGCGTTGGTGAAGGAGCATGGCGCCGCCGTGATCGGGCTGACCATCGACGAGGAGGGCCAGGCTCGTACGGCTGAGTGGAAGGTGCGCGTCGCCGCCCGGCTGATCACCGACCTGACCGAAAGGTGGGGTCTGCGCCAAAGCGACATCGTGCTTGACTGCCTCACCTTCCCCATCGCGACCGGACAGGAGGAGACCCGGCGCGACGGCATCGAGACGATCGAGGCCATCCGGGAGGTGAAGCGGCGCTTTCCCGACGTGCAAACCACCCTGGGGCTCTCCAACATCTCGTTCGGCCTGAACCCGGCAGCGCGGGTAGTACTGAATTCGGTCTTCCTGCATGAGTGCATCGAGGCGGGCCTGGACTCAGCCATCGTGCACGCCGCCAAGATCTCACCCGTGGCCCGGATCCCTGAGGAGCAACGCCAGGTCGCCCTCGACATGGTCTACGACCGGCGCCGCGCAGCGACCGGGACTGAACCGGCGTACGACCCCCTGCAGCGCTTCCTGGAGCTGTTCGAGGGCGTGACGACGGCCGACGCGAAGGCGGAGCGGGCCGCCGAGCTGCAGGCCCTACCGGTGACGGAGCGCCTGCAGCGCAGGATCATCGACGGGGAGGGCAAGGGACTGTCGGACGATCTTGATCAAGCCATGGCGGAGGGCAAGGCCGCCATGTCCATCATCAACGAGGATCTGCTGGCCGGCATGCGCGTCGTGGGGGAACTGTTCGGCTCGGGGCAGATGCAGCTGCCTTTCGTGCTGCAATCCGCCGAAGTCATGAAGTCCGCGGTCGCCTACCTGGAGCCGCACCTGGAGAAGACCGATGCGGACGGCAAGGGCACGATCGTGCTGGCTACGGTCAAGGGCGACGTGCACGACATCGGCAAGAATCTGGTCGACATCATCCTGACCAACAACGGCTACACGGTCATCAATCTGGGCATCAAACAGCCAATCGGCTCGATCATCGAGGCGGCTGAGCAGCACCGAGCGGACGCCATTGGGATGTCGGGGCTGCTCGTGAAGTCCACCGTCGTGATGAAGGAAAATCTCGAAGAACTGAACGCACGGGGACTGGCCACCAGCTATCCAGTCTTCCTTGGCGGCGCCGCCCTGACCCGTGCTTACGTCGAGCAGGATCTGCGGGAGGTGTTCGCCGGGGAAGTGCGCTACGCCCGGGATGCGTTCGAGGGTCTGCGGTTGATGGACGCGCTGATGGCAGTCAAGCGCGGCGAGGCGGGGGCTGCACTGCCGGCCCCGCGTGAGCGCCGGGTGAAAGCTCGAGCCGGAACGCTGCTCGAGGACCGAGTGGAGGTCACTGCGCCCCAGCGGTCCGATGTGGCGGTGGACATCGACGTGCCGACGCCGCCGTTCTGGGGTGACCGCATCGTGAAGGGCATCGCCTTAGCCGACGTCGTGAAGTTCCTGGACGAACGCGCCACGTTCATGGGGCAGTGGGGGCTGAAAGGATCTCGCGACGGCGCGTCCTATGACGACCTCGTCGAGACCGAAGGCCGACCACGATTGCGAGCCTGGCTCGATCGGATCCTGACGGAGTCGATCGCGGAATTCGCGGTGGTCTACGGGTATTGGCCCTGCTATAGCGAGGGTGACACCGTCGTCGTCCATCAGCCGGGGACGGACATCGAAGACCCACGCGGCGAACTGGCTCGTTTCACCTTCCCTCGCCAGCGCCGGGGCCGATATTTGTGCCTTGCCGACTTCTTCCGAGATCGCGAACTGGCCTTGCAGAAGGGTCCGGATGTGATCGCCTTCCACCTGGTCACCATGGGTGCAGCGGTGAGTCGGGTGACGGCCAAACTGTTCGACCAGAATGCCTACCGGGACTACCTCGAGCTGCATGGGTTGAGCGTGCAGCTAACGGAGGCGTTAGCGGAGATGTGGCACGCGAGGGTCCGGGCGGACCTCGGATTCGCTCGCGAGGACGGACCGGTCGACGGCATGATTCGTGACCAGGCCTACCGGGGCTCCCGCTACTCGTTCGGCTATCCGGCATGTCCGGATCTGGAGGACCGGGCGAAGCTTGTCGCTCTCGTTCGACCGGAGCGGATCGGCGTCACTCTCTCCGACGAGCTGCAACTGCATCCCGAGCAGTCGACGGACGCTCTGATCGTCCATCACCCGGAGGCCAAGTACTTCAACGCGCGCTGACCACTCCAAGAAAGATCCAACGCTAGCTCTGCGCCGGCTGGAGCGTTCTTTGCGTCACCCTACGCACGCTGGAGGAGCGTCCCGCGATTGTTCCTCGCCACCGCCCGGGATTGGTTAATTGATCATCTAACGAGGGAATTCATCCCTCGATATCCCGAATTGCGGCGACACGCCGCAGAGTGGGGATGAAGGCGATCGAGCGTTGAATTTCCGGAGAAGTCATCAGAAGGGCCGGAGGCACTGGGACAATGACCGGGCCATGACCAAGACCTCGACACTCGCTGCGGCGCTGTGGGATTTCGACGGAACCTTGGTTGACTCCGAGCCGTTGTGGCTGGATGCAGAATTCGAGCTCGTCGCCGAACTGGGCGGGACGTGGTCGGTGGAACACGCGGACCAATTGATCGGCAACTCCCTTCTCGACTCGGGCTCCTACATCTTGAACGCGATCGGCCGGCACGACCTGAGCCCGGCGTGGGTGGTCGACGAGTTGATCATCCGCGTGATCGAGGCCCTGAGTGCCAAGCCCATCCCCTGGCGCCCGGGGGCGCGTGAGCTGCTGACCTCTTTTGCTTCGGCACGCGTCCCGTGTGCGTTGGTGTCGGCTTCCTATCGCGTCATGTTGGATTCGGTGCTGAACCAGCTGCCAGCGGACACCTTCATGGTTACGGTGGCGGGTGACGAGGTGCGGAACGGTAAGCCGCACCCAGAGCCCTACGAGACGGCGGCAGCCGCACTGGGAGTCGATACGCACCAGTGCGTGGTCCTCGAGGATTCGATCACCGGTGCCCGATCAGGGAACGCCGCCGGCGCCTTGGTCATCGCCGTGCCGAGCCGGGTGCCGATTCCGCCGGCTCCACGGCGCCGCCACGTCACATCGCTGGCGGAGCTGGATGCGGCAGCCGTGGCCGAATGGCTGGAGCAGGCCAATGGCCAAGGCTAAGTCGCCCGCACACGGTCGGCGCCTTGTCGCTATCGTCGCCGCCGCCACCATCCTGAGCGCCAGCGGCTGTCAGCTCAACGGTTCCATCAGTCCGTCACCTACGCCAAGCGGCACACCGCCGAGGCCATTCACGGTGATGAGCACCGACCTCGTTCGCGTCACGGATCCAGCTGCGATCACTGACTCCGCCTCGGCCGTGATGTCACAGAACGTCTTCCAGCGCTTGATGACCGCCGAGCCCGGCCAGTCCGTACTGAAGCCCGACGCCGCTCGGGACTGCATCTTCACCTCGGCGACAACCTACAGCTGCACGTTGAACGAAGGGCTCACCTTTCACAACGGGCACGCCCTCACCTCCAGCGACGTGAAGTTCAGCATCCAGCGGGCCACCCGGCTCAATGTGGCGGGGTCGTCGACCTCGCTGTTGTCCTCGCTGCGCCGGATCGAAACGCCCGATCCGCAGACCGTACGGTTCCTGCTCAGCCGTCCCGACACCCAGTTCGGCTGGGCACTTGCCTCGCCTGCGGCCTCGATCGTCGACGAAGAGGTCTACCAGCAAGACGACATCCGCCCCCCGACGGAGCCGGTGGTGGGATCCGGGCCGTTTGCTGTGGCTCACCGGGACGAGCGCTCCTTGTTGCTGACTCGCCACGGCACTTACGTGGGGCGCAACCCTGCCGAGATGCAAGCTCTCGAATACCGCACGGCCGCCGACTCGGCCACCATCGAAGACGCCATGGCCAACGGCAAGGTCGACGTGGTCTGGCGTGGGCTGAACGCCGCGGCCATCACCCGCTACAGCCGCCAAGCAGCCGCCAGCACGGACCAGCTCACCACGGATGGCTTTACCCAGCACACCTACTTCGGCGAGAGGGTTCTGCAGCTCGGCTGGAACCCCGCGTCTCGAATGCGTGGGAACCGGCCGCTGCGGCAGGCGATCGCCACGGCGCTTCAAGGAGATCGCACCCTCGACTCGGTCGTTCCTCCCGGCATCCCGGGCCACCTGTCAAGCTTCCCGGTCGGCGGGAAGGCCACACCGAAGATCAGCTGGAAGAACCGGATCCCGCTGACCTTGAGCTATGACAGCACGGCACCCGATGGCTTGGACATCGCGACCCAGATCCGGACCAGGCTGGAGAACTCCGGCGGGCTCAGTGTCCAGCTGCGGCCGGACGCTGTGGCCGCCGACCTCTGGCTCCTCGACCGCAAGGCGTGGACATCGACCGGCCTGGCCTGGTTGCAGCCCTACATCGACGCACCGCTGCCGACCGCCGCGACGACGATCCAGACGATCGTGACTGAATTCCGCAAGACCACCGACGACCAAGCCGCTGCCCAGCTTCTCGGTTCCCTGCAGAAGCAAGCGGCCGTCGACAACGTGCTGGTCCCGATCAGCCAGAGCGATGAGTACCTGTACGCCCGAGCCGGTGTCGAGGTCAGCGAAACGGGCTTTGGGCCGGGCTGGCAATTGGGGCTCTTCGGGATTTCCAATGGTTGAGGAAGTTCCTTCCGGGGTCAGGCGCGGACCATTCGCAGCAGGGGAGCGGATCACGCTCAGTGACCGAATGGGTCGGCGGCACTCCATCGTGCTCACTGTCGGCGCACAGTTCCACACCGCCAAGGGCCCGGTAGATCACGATGATCTGATCGGGCGACCTGAGGGTGTGGTGGTGACCTCCGCCAGGGGCGCCGACTATCTGGCCATGCGCCCGTTGCTGAGCGACTTCACGGTCACCATGCCTCGCGGCGCAGCGGTCGTCTACCCGAAGGATGCGGCCCTGATCGTCATGGGCGCCGACATCTTTCCCGGGGCAACCGTGCTGGAGGCCGGCGCCGGCTCGGGTGCGCTCAGCTGCGCGCTGCTGCGGGCGGTCGGCGGCACCGGGCGACTGATCTCGTACGAGCGGCGGGAGGATTTCGCCTCGATCGCCCGCCGGAACGTGGAGAACTTCTTCGGCCAGCCACATCCAGCCTGGGACCTGCGGGTCGGCGATCTGGTGGCGTCGCTGGTCGACCAGCCAATCGAGGCTGGGACGGTCGACCGGGTCATTCTCGACATGCTGGCCCCGTGGGAGTGTGTCCCGGCGGTGGGCGATGTCCTGATCCCGGGTGGAGTGCTCTGCTGCTACGTTGCCACCACCACTCAGCTGGCGGAAACGATCGAGACGCTGCGTGCCCATACGGGGTTCACCGAGCCGGAAGCCACCGAATCGCTGGTGCGCTCCTGGCACGTCGAAGGTCTCGCGGTCCGCCCCGGGCACGCCATGGTCGGCCACACGGGCTTCCTGATCATGACGCGGCGGATGGCGCCCGGGGTGGCTGCGCCGCTGCGGAAACGCCGGCCAGCTCCCGGCGCGTATGGCGAGAATTACTCTGGTCCTCGGATAAGGCCCAGCTAGGCTTTTGGCCTAGGAGGTGCGTCATGGCTCACGACCGAACCCCGTACGAGGACCGCGAGACCTTACAGACGCAGCTTCGGGCGCTCAGCGACGAGGTCGACCGGCTGCGTGAACGCGTGTCAGCTCACCCGCACGATATCGCCATGTTGGAACGCCGTCTCGCCGATGCCCGGCAAGACTCTCGGACGACATCGGCGAACAACGAACGGCTCGCCGCAACGCTGCGCGAGGCCCGCGATCAGATCATTTCCTTGAAGTCCGAAGTAGACCGGCTTGCCCAACCACCGGCCAGCTTCGCGGTGTTCCTTGCCTCAGCCGAGGAGCACACGGCCGACATCTACACCGCAGGGCGCAAGATGCGGGTCAGCGTCAGCCCCGAGGTCGACCTCGAAGCGTTGGAACCGGGCCGCGAAGTGATGATCAATGAGGCCATGAATGTGGTCGATGTCCTGGAGTTCGACGAGGTCGGCGAGGTCGTCCTGCTCAAG
>DASQUD010000336.1:0-3159 GCA_035641455.1 Propionibacteriaceae bacterium
TTGACGTCGACGCAGGGAGCGAAGTTGACCGTGCAGCCGGCCAGACGCAGCGACCAGCCGATCGCGGCTGCGGTGGCACGCGTGGTCTCGAGGTCGTCCAGCCGGCCCAGCACAGCGTTGCCAGGGAACGGTGCGCCCGTAGCTGCAAAGAGCCGCGTGACGTCACCGCCTTCCTCGTCCACGGCGATGATCGCGTACGGATTCTCGGCCATGATCGCCTCGGTCAGTTCCCTGAGCTGTGCCGGCGATGTGATGTTCTGCGCGAAAAGGCAGACACCTGCCAGACCCGCCCGCAGCCGCTCTCGCAGCCAGATCGGCAGTACGGTTCCGCTGAACCCCGGCAGCAGGGTGGCCAGCACGCTAGAACCCCTGCCAGCTCGGTTTGCCCTGGTAGGTCTCCATGTAGTACGAGGCGAGCTGAAGACGCGAAGCCGCAGCGGTGTCCAGCAACACGGTCACGTGTGGGTGTAGCTGCAGCGCTGTGGCGGGCCACATCGCGGAGACGGATCCTTCAACCAGCTGGTGAACCGCCTCCGCCTTGCGTCGCCCCGAGGCCACCAGTACGACGTGGCGGGCCTGGAGGATGGTGCCGATGCCTTGGGTCAGGCAGTGCCGCGGGACGGCGTCCACGTTGCCGCCGAAGAATCGAGCGTTGTCCCTACGGGTCTGGCTGGTCAAGGTCTTGATCCGAGTTCTGGAAGCCAGCGAGGAGCCGGGTTCGTTGAATGCGATATGTCCGTCGGTGCCAATCCCCAGAATCTGTAGGTCCACACCGCCGGCCTCCGCCATGGCTCGCTCGTACGCCTCGCAAGCATCCAGCAGGTCGGCGGCCGATCCGTCCGGACCCAACACCTGAGCCGGATCCATGTCGACCTTGTCCACGAACTCATCGCGGATCACGCTGAGGTACCGCTGCGGATGGTCTGCCGGGAGGCCGACGTACTCGTCCAGCATGAACGCTCGCGCCTTCGCGAACGACAAGGAGCCCTGCGCCACCCGGCGGCCGAGTTCTTCGTAGATGATCAGGGGACTCGATCCAGTCGCGACGCCCAGGACAGCCTCGGGCCGTTGCCGCACGAATGCCTCGATGGCGTCGGCGGCCAACTTCCCCGCCTCGTCCGGAGTCGTGCTGATGACCACTTCCATCTGTGCGAATCCTCTTCGACGTCGGTCTCAGGCGATCTGACCATGCGGTGGCGGAGAAACGGGCCTAGACGGAAGCTGCTCCAGCTCTCCTACCGGTCGGCCATCGATCCACACGCCGCGCACCTTCCAGTCCATGTCGAAAAGCACGGCGTCGGCCACGTATCCCGGTTCCAGGCGACCGAACCGGTCCTCAATATCGAGGATCTGAGCCGGAATGGCGGTGGCGGCTTCGATGGCCGCGAGTGGGGTCAGGCCGACGTCCTGGACACCGCGGGCGACCGCGACATCCAATGTGATGGTTGAGCCAGCGATCGAATGACCGTCGGTCAGCCGCGCGACGCCGGCGGCGACATCGACGTCCAAGGTGCCGAGACGGTAGCGTCCGTCCGCGCCGCCGGCGGCCGCCATGGCGTCGCTGACCAGTGCCACCCGTCCGGGAGCGAGCCGGCAGAGCATCCGAATCAACTCCGGTCGTACGTGGACACCGTCGTTGATCACCTCGAGCCAACAACGGGGATTCTCAACGAACGCGAACACTGGTCCGGGCGCACGATGATGCACGCCGGGCATCCCATTGAAGGCGTGGGTGAGTAGTCTCGCCCCCGCCTCGATCGCCGCCTCGGCCTGCTCAAACGTCGCCGCCGTGTGACCGACCGCGACGACGACACCCGCGTCTCCCAGGATCCGCGCCGACTCGGTGAACTGAGGCAGTTCCGGCGCCATCGTGACTTGGCGCAGAGTGCCGTCGGCCGCGCCCAGGAGGCGCTCGACCAGGTCGGGATCGGGGTCGCGAAGAAGGGCGGGATCATGGGCCCCATGGTGGTGGCGGGCCAGGAACGGGCCCTCGAGGTGGATCCCCAGGATCGTAGGGTCCTGCCGGGTCTCGGCCGCTGCGGCCTCAATCTGGGAAATCAGAACGTCGGGGGAAGCCGTGACCAGAGAGAGCAACTGACGAGTAGTGCCGTGCTGTCGATGGTGTCGCCTCCCCGTACGGATGGCGTCGCCATCCTCGCCGTACGAGGCCCCGGCACCGCCGTGGTTGTGGATATCGATCAGCCCAGGGGTGAGAACGTACCCCGCGCCATGGAGAAGATTGGCGTCATCGCCAGCGAGCTCACGCCAGCCATCGCCGATCCCTGTGGCCAGGACCCGATCGTCTCTGAAAGCGACGAAGGCGTCGGCGCGGTCGAGACCAGCGCTGATCAACCGGACCGAGTGGATGACGGTGGAGGCGGCGCTGCTCACCGAGCCTCAGCTCCGGCGTGTCCCGTGGCCACAGCCTGGACAATACGCTGGCCGCCAGCCGGGGCCTTGTTGTCAGCGGGGAACCGTGCCAGCCATCATCGGAGTTCACAACGTGGTTGCAGGCGATGTTCGGAGCCGATGCTAGGAATATCTCGACCAGTGTTCCCCTTTCTCTTGTATAGCCGATCTATGCGTCGGTTACCTCGGCAGCCGTTCGAGCGTGCGACCTCAGGAGATTTCGTGACTACTTCGACGATGACGACCACCGCAGATGGTGGCAGCCAGAAAGCCTCTGCCCGCGAGCGAGTCGACTTCTGGTTCGATCCGGCGTGCCCCTTCTGCTGGATCACCTCGCGCTGGATCCTGGAGACCGAAAAAGTCCGCAATATCGAGGTCCACTTCCATGTCATGAGCCTGGCCGTGCTGAACGAGGGCACTGACGTCTCCGATGACTATCGGGAGATGTTGCAGTCCTCGTGGGGTCCGGTACGAGTGGCGGTGGCGGCGGCACAGTTCAAGGGGGAGCAAATCCTCTCGGCTCTTTACACCGCTATGGGCACTCGCATCCACAACCAGGGCTATAAGGACAAATCCGTAGTGATTGCCGAGGCGCTCGACGAACTTGGGCTGCCGCCCGAGCTGGCGGAAGCCGCCGAGTCCGCCGACTACGACAACGCGGTCCGCGAGAGCCATCACGCGGGGATGGACAAGGTGGGCAAAGATGTGGGAACCCCAACGATTCACGTCAACGGCACCGCGTTCTTCGGA
>DASQUD010000337.1:0-16741 GCA_035641455.1 Propionibacteriaceae bacterium
GCGGTGCGGCGTTCCAGCGTCTGCGATACACCCGCCGGGTTGTGGAAGTTGGGAATGCAGTAGAGGAATTTCACCCGCTTGCCGGCTGCGCGCAGCCCGGCCAAAGCCTCGGCCAGCGCATCCGGGCGCAGCCCATGATCATCCATCGCGACATGCACGACCTCGCACTGTAAGCCGCGAAACACCCCGAGCGCCCCCACATAGCTCGGTGCCTCGCAGAGCACGACGTCGCCGGGGTCGCAGAAAATCCGGGTCACCAGGTCTAGGCCCTGCTGCGAGCCGACGGTCACAGTCACGTCGTCGGGATGAGCCGAGATGCCCTCCAACTTCATCACTTCGCAGATGGCCTCCCGCATCTGCGGCTCGCCCTGGCCTGAGCTGTACTGCATTGCCTGCCGGCCGGTGGTGACGACCAGCTCGTTCAGGATGGAACCGACCACGTCGAGCGGCAGGTCGGTGATGTTAGGCATACCGCCGGCCAGGGAGACGACCTCTGGACGGTTCGCCACCGCGAACAGCGCCCGGATCGCCGAGGCGGTCATCTTGTGGGTACGTGCGGCGTAGCGGTCGACATAGTCGTCGAGTCGGGTATCTCGCCGGTGTACGCGATCCAAGGCCACGAACAAAGCCTAAGGCGAGGGCTTCCCAGATCCCGCCTACGATGTTCGCATGGCGATGTCCAGCAGGAGCGAGACCCGCGTCGTGCGCTGGGTCGTGGGGCTAAGCCTGGGCATGCTCGCCAGCGTCGGGATCGGGTTCGGCTATGGCCTGGTCAGGCCACGGGCGAGAGCCTAGCCAATGGCTGCGCGCCGCTTCCGCCCGCTGACCGCGGAGAACCTGTCCGCGCTGCCAGAACCGTGCGCGCGCTGCACCTTCTGGGTGTCCAGCCTGTCCGACCTCGCCACGCCGCCGGAACGTCGGGACGGGCAGCGGATGAAACTCGACTGGGCCGAGTCGGTGATCTCGCACTGGGGCTACTGCGGGGTGCTGGCCGTCAATGACGGTGAGACTATCGGCTCGCTGACCATGGCCCCAGCCTCGACGGTGCCGCGGCTGGGGGCGTTCGCGACAACACCGGTCAGCCCGGACGCTGCCGTACTGATGGGTGTCTGGGTCGCCTCCCACCTGCGTGGCAAGGGCATCGGCCGCTCCTTGGTTCAATCGGCGGCGGGGCTGCTGGTCCGGCGCGATATTCGAGCGTTGGAGGCAGTCGGCACCTACCGCGACGGCCCGTCCTGTATGGTCCCTGCCGGTTGGCTGGAGAGCGTGGGATTCGCGCTTGTCCGCCCGCACCCGGTCACGCCTCGGTTCCGGATGAACCTGCAGACCACCGTACGGTGGCGCCCCGACCTCGGCGCCGCCTGGCACCGGCTCACCGGCCTGGTCGCCCAGCCAAACCCGCCAGAACCGGCGACTCGAGCGCACGAAGCCTGAGCCGCGTGCGCCTGAGTGATGCGGTTGACTTGGGTATGTGCCGTCCCGACCACTGCCACCGCATCTAGCTGAACCGCAGCTGACCTACCTCGACGAGGCGGACACCGAGGCCTTCACGGCCGCGATACTCCGTGGCTTTCACGATGACTACAAACCTGGCCTCTGGGAGCCGTTCCAGAAGGTCCTGGAGCGAGACCGCGCGTTCGGCTTCACCGTGGGTGGCCGGTGGATTGCGACCTGCGGCGCGTATACCCGGTCGATGACCGTGCCAGGTGGCAGCGTGCCGACCGCTGCGGTCACCGTGGTCACGGTCAGCCCGACTTATCGGCGCCGCGGGCTGCTGACGGCGATGATGAAGCACCAACTGGAGGACATTCACCGACGCTCCGAACCGGTCGCGCTGCTCTGGGCGTCGGAGTCATTGATCTACGGACGATTTGGCTACGGTCACGCGTCGCCGCGGCTGCGGATCTCCGGGCAGACCCGATCAACCGCCTTTGTTCCCGGAGTTGATCTCGGTGATGGCTCGGTCGGTGAAGTGGAGCGAGACGAGTGGTTGGCGGCGGCCGTACCGCTCTACAACAAGCTCCTCGCGCAGCGTCCCGGTGCCCTCGATCGGAATGCCCATTGGTGGCAGGTTCGAGTGCACGACCCCGAACCATGGCGGAAAGGGGCCGCAGCACTGCGTTTCGCCCTGCACTACGACAAGCGCGGGCGGGTAGACGGATTCGCCTCGTTCCGGGTCAAGGGCGGTGATTCAGCGGACAGTCCGGCTGCGGAAGTCCAGGTCGGCGATATCGAGGCCGCGGATCCGTCGGCTTGTGCGGCCCTGTGGCGGTTCCTTCTCGACCTTGATCTGGTCCGGACCTTCACCCGGGCAAACGCTCCGGTGGACGAGCCTCTGCGCTACCTGGTTGCCGACTCGCGGATGATCTCCACGGAGCTGTCCGACGGCACCTACGCACGGCTCGTCGATGTGCCGCGCGCACTCGAGGGCCGCGCGTATGCGTCGGACCTGGACGTGGTGATCGCGGTATCCGATCCGCTCCTTCCACACAACGACACCACCTTCCGGCTGCAAGGCGGTCGCGACGGAGCCCAGGTGTCGACCACCCGGCGGCGCGCCGACGTGAGCCTTTCGGTGCGTGAGCTTGGTGCGATCTACCTTGGTGGCACTTCGCTCAGCTCACTTCACTCCGCTGGCCTGGTTGGGGAACGTAAGACTGGGGCGGTCGCCGCGATCACTGCAGCCTTCACCGCCCCCCGGCCCCCGTTCTGCGCTGACCACTTCTGACGGATCAGCTCAGATCTAGAGGTATTCCTCGATCGCGTTGAGCAGCGTCGACTTCGACTTGGCGCCCTTGAACGCTTTGACCAGCTCGCCGTTGACGTAGAGCTGGATGGTGGGCAGGCCGAGGACATAGTTGTTGGCCGGCGTCACCGGATTGGTGTTGGTGTCCAACTTGACGAAGGTGACCCTATCCCCGTGGGACCGGGCGAGCTCTTCGATGATCGGCGCGACCTGCTTGCAGGGCCCGCACCAATCTGCCCAGAAGTCCACCATCACCGGCTTGTCGGACTTCAGGACCACCTCGTCGAAAGTGGCGTCGGTCACCTCAGAAACTGTGCCCATCTATCGCTCTTTCTCCTGTACTCAGGTGATATGTCCGGCCAGCGCCGCCTCAGCGATGTATCGCTCGGCCGCATCCTTCTGGTCGGTGAGGTAGCGCTCGGCGTCCAGCGCGGCCTGGCAACCCGTTCCGGCGGCCGTGACCGCCTGACGGTAGACGTGGTCGACAAGGTCACCACATGCGAACACCCCCTCGAGACTGGTCCGCGTCGACGGCGCGTCGGTCAACACGTAGCCCTCAACGGTGGTCTCCACCTGGCCCACGACCAGCTCGGACCGCGGCTCGTGACCGATGGCGATGAAGAGGCCGGACACGTCCAGCGGACGGCGCTCCCCGCTCTGGGTGTCCCGCAAGGTGACCCCGGCGAGAGACTTGTCGCCGCGGATCTCGTCCACCTCGGAGTTCCAGGCGAAATTGATCTTGGGGTCCTTCTCGGCGCGGTGGGCCATGATCTTGCTGGCCCGCAGCTGATCGCGGCGGTGCACCATGGTCACCGATTTAGCGAAGCGACTCAGGAAGGTGGCCTCCTCGACCGCCGAGTCACCACCGCCGACGACTGCGATGTCTTTGTCTCTGAAGAAAAAGCCGTCGCAGGTGGCGCACCAGGAGACGCCATGACCCGAGAGCCGGTCCTCGTCGGGCAGTCCGAGCTTGCGATAGCCAGAGCCCATGGCCAGGATCACGGTACGCGCGGCGTATCGGGTGCCGGCAGCGTCGGTGACGTACTTGACAGTGTCAGTCAGATCCATGGAGACGATGTCGTCGGTCACCAGCTCGGCACCGAATCGCTCGGCCTGGCTCCGCATGGCCTCCATCAGCTCCGGACCCTGAATGCCGTCCGGAAACCCGGGGTAGTTCTCCACATCGGTGGTGTTCATCAGCGCGCCGCCGGCGGTGATGGAGCCCTCGAAGACCAGCGGTCTGAGGTCGGCCCGTGCGGCGTAGATGGCGGCCGTGTAGCCGGCCGGCCCACTTCCGACGATGATCACGTCGCGGACGTCTTCGGTGCTCATCAATTCCTTACCGGGAGCTGGTGCAAATGTGGCGTAACCCTACCTCCGCTTAACCGCGAGACCGGGTATCGGTATTCCAAAGCTTGCTCACTCGACCAGGCCACGAATCCGAAGTTGCTCCAGCGTCTTTAGCGATCGCTTGTCCAGTTCTGCCTGCGGTGCATGACGGAGCAGCCAGCCGAAGAGGGTGGAGTGCCCGGTGCGCAGCAGAGCCGTCGGCACCGTGTATCGACGGGTGCCTCTCTCGCTTTGCACAATCAGTTTGTGGCACGGTCCGCGCCTGGTGAAGTACTCGGTCACCCGCTGCACCTGCGAGCCGTCCAGGGTGTGGAGGCTGCGGATGCGCCGGACGGTGAGCTGCGGACCCTCGACCATCAAGAAGGCCCGAGTCCGGATCCACACCGTGACGAGGAAACCGGCCCACAGGAGGGCGACCAACACCGCCAGGCCGATCCAGCCATAGCTGCGGGTCAGGCTCAGCAGCAGGATCACCAAGACGGCCCCGGCCGTGCTGAGCGCGACCGGCCCTCGCCAGTCGGCAGACGGTTCGAGCGGTGTGGCCATGTCAGCCGTTACTGCGACACGGCGACTTCGTTGATGCCGCCGCGGTAGTTCCCTCCCTCCTTCGGCAACGAGGTGAGGTACACCAGGACATAGCGGGTGACCGCCGGTTCGGCGGTGGTGAGAGTTGCGGTGGTACCTGCGCCCGACACTTTGGCGACCCGGCGCCACAGGCTGTCGGAGTTCATCGGTGGAGTGCTGATCGTGGCCGCGTCCTTCTTGGGTACCCGAAGGTCCACGTTGGTGCCGTTTCCGGAGAGCGTGACCTCCACCGACCGTACGGGCTGGGCGGAGCCGAGGTCGAACACCAGGCCAACACCCCGCTTGATGCCGCCGAGCTTCGGGTTGCTGAAGTAGCGAACCGTGCGCCAACCGGTCCCGGGGTCGCCGTCGTAGGCCAGCTTGACGAGCTCCGGGTTTTCGGTCTGGTCATCGCCTTGGGGGTCGAAGTCACGGGCACCGGCGATGGCGATCTTGGCTCCGGGCTGACCGGCCGGCGCTGTGCCGGTCGAGGATTGCGAGCCGGCGGTGGTGGAGTCACCTGCGGCCGCCCCCCCGCCTCGATTGCTGACCGCCAACCCGGCGATCACTCCACCCACCACCAAGAGCGCGACCAATGACAGCAGCAGCGGGAGCCAGCGGCGGGTACTCCGTTGCGGAGCCGGTGGCGTCGGCGCCGGAGCGCTGATCTTGGTGGCCTGTCGAGCGGCCGGGATGGTCGGCGGCTCCGGCGCTGGCGTGGTGTCTGTCGGTTGGCCCTTCGCCCTGGGGGCGGCGGGTGGGCGGAGTCGGCGCTCCAGGTCGCCGGAGGCGTCGGCGGGCCCGAGCACCTTGTTAAGGGCGTTCACCAGAGCGTTGGCGGTGCTGATTCGCTCGGCGTGATGCCGGGGCGGATCACCGAGGATCTGGTCGCAGACGTTGTCGAGCACCGGCGAGACACCGGCCCGGACCTGCCGGGGCGTGGCCCAGTGGTGGCCGATGAGGGGGGCGTCCGGCAGTCCGTACGCGGGCCCGCCGGGCCATCGACAGACCAGGCAGGAGTAGAGCAACCGGCCGAGATCGAAGACGTCAACCCGCTCCGGACTCTCTTCACCGAATTTGCCGGTCGACTGCGGCGGGCGCAGCGCCGCTTCGATGAGCAGGCCGACGATCTTGACGTTCCCGTCGGAGGTGATGATCACGGTGTCGGGATTGATCCGCTCGTGATACAGCCGCAAGCTGTGCGCGCCGGCCAGGGCATCCGCGACCTCTCGGGTCACCCAGGCCGCCTCCAGGCCGGAGAGCGGTCCCTGGCTCAAGATCAATTCCAGCGACCGGCCAACTGCATATTCGGAGACGATGTAGGACCCGATGGTCGGGCTTTCGCTGTGTACGACGTCGAGCACCCGAAGGAAACGGGAGTCGGTGGCCGCCGACGCCTTACGTGCCACGGCCAGCAGTTCAGGGGCGTTCTCGTCGTCGGGGGAGAGCAGATGCACCAGGACCGAGCGGGAGAGGACCTGGTCGAAGGCCCGCCAGGTGACGGTCGGCGGTGACTCGCGGATCAACTCCTCGAGCCGATAACGCTGGGCCAGGACCGTACCGGATGGGAGAGCCGCGGCCGGCAGCGGCGCGTCAACCTCCGTCGAGGCATCGTCGTCGACTGGCTGGGGAAGAAGCGTGGCCGCCTCACTCATGGACGTTGTCATCTCAGTCGGGCCGCTCGAATGCTGCGCTCCCGAGACGGCGGTTGCTGCTGTTTTGATCGTAGGATCAACCGGCTCGATGTCGGTGGTGGAATCGCCGGAGTCGTCACGATCATCGGAATTGGGTGGCCGGGGCGCTCGATCGCGGCGCAGCAGGGTCGCGATGATCTGGCTCACCTCGCCGATTCGCATCAGGTGGGCGAGCAGCGTGAAGATCAGCACTGCCGCGACGCCGGCGACGACGAGCGCCAGCAGCCGCGCCGGCTTGGACTCCGACCACATCCCGAACGCCCAGCAGATGCCGTAGCCCACGGCCGCGGCGGGCGCCGCGGCTACCAGTAACCGCAGACAGTGCCGCACCAGGGCCCATCCGTCGAGGGCCGGGAGCTTCCGGCGCAGCCAGCGGAAGGAGATGACCACGCCGATCGCGTACGCGACGGCGTACGCGGCGGCAAGGCCGGTGGCGACCAGCGAAGGCTGATCGAGCAAGGCGACTGCGCTGATGCCCAAGATCACGTTGGTGCTGGCGATGATCAATTGGATGAAGAAGGTGGTCCGGTTGTCCTCCAACGCGTAGAAGGCGCGCAAGCAGAGATATTGCACGGTGAACGGGACCAGGCCGAGAGCGAGGGCCATCAAGGCCCAGCCGACGAAGTGGGCGTCCTTGGCTCCCTGGCCAAAACCGAAGATGAACTCGGCGATCGGCACACCGAGAGCGAAGAAGCCGACGGCGGCCGGCAGCAGGGCAGTCACCGCGAGCCGGATCGCCCGGGTGGTCTCGTCCGCCACGCCCGGCAGGTCCCGGGCCGCGGCCAGCCGGGAGGCTGCGGGCAGCATCGCCGTCGCGAGCGAGACGGTGATCAACGAGTGAGGCAGGATCCACACCGCATAGGCGTTGTAGTAGGCGGCGAGTCCGGCGCCTGAGCCGCCCACGGTGGCGCCGCTGGCCAGTCGGTTGATCACCACAAGTGCGAGCTGGTTGACCAGGACGAAACCGAGCGTCCACTTGGCCAGCCGCAGTGTCTTGCCAAGTCCCGTGTGGCGGAAGTCGAAACGTGGCCGGTAGTGATAGCCGGCCGCCCGAAGGAATGGCACCAGGACGGCCGCCTGCATGGCGATGCCCAGGGTCGAGCCGAGGCCCAACAACAATTCCTCGCCCGTGGTGAAGGCCTGCCCGGTGTTCCCGCGACCGAAGACGGCCAGGAAGGTCAGCAGCACCGAGATGGAGACGAGATTGTTGGCGATCGGTGCCCACATCATCGGCCCGAACTTGTCCCGGGCGTTCAGTATCTGGCCGGCCAGCACGTACACGCCGTAGAAGAAGATCTGCGGCATGCAGTAGTAGCCGAGCATGATCATCGAGTCGTACTGAGCGGCCAGCCTCGGCGACTTCCAGCCGCTGGCGGTGTAGAGACCGACTATCCAGGGGACCGCCAGGGTGAGGACGAGGGTGATCAGGCTGAGTGCGATCAGGCCCGCCGTCACGATCCGGTTGGTGTAGGCCTCGCCGCGGTCGGCATCGCCCTTGATCGCCCGCACGATCTGGGGTACCAGCACGGTGTTGAGGACGCCGCCGGCCAGCAGGATGTACATGCTGTTGGGAATGGTGTTGGCGAGGGTGAACATCTCGGCTTGTCGGGTGCCGTTGCCGAACAGGAACACCAGCAGCATCAGCCGGCCAAAGCCGAGGACTCGCGAGACCAGCGTGCCCGCCGCCATGATCGCGCTGGCCGAGATCAGGCGTGACGTGCGGCTGGTGGCGGTCTGGGACACCTCGGTGTCAGACATCGAGAGTCTGGTGAAGCTCATCGGCGGGCGGTTTGGAGCTCAACGCCTCGGCCGGCCCGGGAGCCGCGGCAGCTTTGGAGCGTTCCTTGGCGACCTGCCGGATGCGCAGCGCAACCCCGGCGACAAGCACGGGTCCGGAGATCAGGACGATGATCCAGCCGGCCACCCCGGCCTGGGTCGCGGTCACCTGAATGGTGATCGGGCGGCCGATGGGGATGCCCGACATCGTGGTCAACTGGGCGGTCACCGGAACGGTCCCGTTGGACTTGGCGTCCACCGACGCCGTGCCGGAGACGTTCGCGCCGGCCGGAATGAGGCCGAGTTCGAGGGGTTCGACGCTCAGCCGCTGCTCCACCTTCGATTGGAAGAGCAGCTTGACCCGAACGGCATCGGTCAGCGAGGCGGGGTCCTCCGGCGCGGGCAGGGTGTTTCGTACGGTGATCGGAAAGCCGACACCTTGGCGGGCGACGGTGGTCACCTTCCGGCTGGTCCGAATCTCGATCTTCTCCGTCAGGATCGTGTCCAGCTCGTCCTGCTGCGGGCCGACAAACCTCCGCATGGCGTTCTGGGCTCGCCGCCAGCTGCTGCTCGTCGACCGGGCCAGGGAGGAAGCGGCAGTCACCTTCGCGTTGTCGGGCTCGGCGAGGAGCTCGGTGTAGGTGGCGTAGCTTCTGGCCAGCTGGCGCACCGACCGCAGCTGGCTGGCGTTGAGCTCAGCGGCCCGGACGGCCCTGGGGTAGTTCAGTTGTTGGTTCCAGGTTGTCGGATCGGATTTGAGCAGCTTGCTGAGAGTGCCGCGAGTGATCCACGGCGCGTTGGCCGAGCCGGCACCCCCCGCGGCCTGCGCTGCGCTCCTGATCACGTGGACCCGGCCGAGAGTGGTGCCGGCCGGTGCCGAGCTGGCCTCGATCCACGTCTCGGCGAGCATCCGCTGTTGAATGTGGACCTCCGTGTTGCGTGGGTCCGGTCCTGGCCCGCCGCCGAATGAGCTGGCGGTGAAGTTGATGATCGGGGCCTTCCCGGGCGCAGTCAGCAGCGGCCGCAGCTGAGCGGTCGAGACGTCGGACAGCAGAATGGCGGTCGGGTCGAGGTCCTGGGCGGCGCCCAGGGTCTCCGCGTCAGCAGCCCCGCCGGCGGGGAACACCAGAAGCGGAAGGGTAGACAGGCCCTCGACCGTACGGGCCGCTAACTGACCCTGGTCGAGCAGCTTGGTCTGATTGGAGTGCACCAGCGCGGCAATGTCGGGCGAGCCGTACAGCAGCCGGAAGCCATCGTGGCTGGACTTGAGCGACTCGAACTTCTCGAGCCAGCGTGTCGCGGCGGATTGCCCGTCGTTGGTGCTGGCGTCGGAGCCACGTACCGAGTAGCCGGTCTTCATGGTTCGAAGCTCGTCGATCAGGGCGGGATCGACGGCAAAGCTGACGTCGACGGCATCGGCGGCCTTGATCAGCCGGTCCAGCCGGCCGTCTGCGGCAACCTCTCTGGCCAGGTGATCATCACTGAATTCCGACTTGCCCACTCTTGACGGGCGGGAGTTCAAGATCACGACCGACGTCATCTGCAGCGTGTTCGCGGGCTTGGCCGTCTGGACGGGAAGAAAGACCCGGGTCCGTCCGAGGGTCACGTCGGCTCCATTGAGATCGGTGCGTCCCCGGACGTGTGCGCCGATGAGGTATACGCCGTTCTCGAGGGAGAGATCCAGCTCGTCCAGAGTGGCCTGCACCATGAAGCTGGTGGACTTGCCCGGCTTGAGAGTGCGGTTGGTCTCGGAGGGGATGTTCTGGTAGTTGTCCGAGAGCCGCTCGCCCAGCGGCTCGTCGGCGGGCCAGGTGAGCGAGCGGTCGAGGGCCTCGGCGGTCAGCAATGGAAGCCTCGGCGCCCGCCAGAAGATGGCTTGCAGATTGGAGAGCACCACCGGACTGATGTTGGTGACCGTTCCTTTGAGCGTCACCGTGCTGTCAGGGGAGGGCAGGGCCGGCTCAATCGAGGTGAGCGCAATGGAGACGAAGGGCTGCGGCTCTTGCGCCGCGGCGGGCGGTGGGCGAACGGCTGCCGGGAGCAGCAGGCCTGCGGTGAGGAGGACTGCGGCGGCGAACAGCCGCAGCGTCCGGACCCCACCCTCCACCGGGCCATCCTATAAACGCCGGTAGGGTAGGCGAGCGTGTCGGAGGCCACGGGAAGCGGCCATCGGGGACGGCCGACGCCCGCCCGGCTCAACCAGGCGCAGGCCAATGCCGTGGCACAACTGCTCCGAATCGCGCCGGTCGTCGACCGGCTGGCCGCAATCTTTCAAAAGGCCGGACACTCCCTCTATCTGGTGGGCGGCAGCGTCCGTGATGCGCTGCTAGGTCGGTTGGGGCACGATCTGGACTTCACCACCTCGGCCCGGCCGGACGACGTCGAGGCGCTGCTGCGGAAGTTCTCCCGAGCGGTGTGGACCATTGGCAAGGAGTACGGCACCGTCGGCTGCCAGGTGAAGGACGCCGGCGGCACCTGGGTGATCGAAGTGACCACGTTCCGATCCGACGCCTATGCCGACTCAAGTCGCAAGCCCGAGGTGCTGTTCGGCGACTCGGTTGAGGGTGATCTGTCGCGGCGGGACTTCACCGTGAACGCGATGGCGGTGTCCTTGCCGGACAAGCAGTTCGTGGACCCGTACGGAGGCTTGGCCGATCTGGCGTCCGGAGTGCTGCGGACGCCGTCGGGTCCGGAGGTCTCGTTCAGCGACGACCCGCTGCGGATGATGCGGGCGGCGCGATTTGCGGCGCAGCTGCGCTTTGGCCCCGCGCCGGACGTGGTGGCCGCGATGTCGGCGATGGCCGATCGGCTGTCCATCATCTCCGCGGAACGGATCCGCGACGAGCTGGTTAAGCTGATCTGCTCCGACCATCCGCGGATCGGCCTCGATCTGCTGGTGCGGACCGGGCTAGCGGATCGCGTGTTGCCTGAGTTGCCGGCGTTGCGGCTGGAACGCGACGAGCACCACCGGCACAAGGACGTGTACGAGCACAGCCTGACCGTGCTGGAGCAGGCGATCGAGTTGGAGTCGCGGTTGCCGTCTCGCCCCGACCTGATCGTCCGGCTGGCTGCGCTGCTGCACGACATCGGCAAGCCGGCGACTCGCCGGTTCGAGTCTGGCGGCAAGGTGTCGTTCCACCACCACGACGTGGTCGGGGCGAAGCTGACCCGCAAGCGGCTGGCGGCGTTGCGATTCAGCAAGGACGAGATCGACGCGGTGGCGGAGTTGATCTTCCTGCACTTGCGCTTCCACGGCTACAGCTCCGGGATGGAGGGCGAGGCACCGTGGACCGACGCCGCCGTACGCCGCTACGTCCGCGACGCCGGCGACCAGCTCGAACGGCTGCACATCCTGACGCGCGCCGATTCCACGACCCGGAACACCGCCAAGGCGCGTCGGCTCCGGGCCGCGTACGACGACCTCGAGCGCCGGATCGCCGAGCTGGCCGCGCAGGAGGAGCTGGACGCCATTCGCCCCGACCTCGACGGCCGCCAGATCATGGAGATCCTCGGCATCCCACCAGGGCCCGCCGTCGGCCGCGCGTACAACTTCCTCTTGGAGCGCCGGATGGAGGAAGGCCCCCTCGGTGAGGACCGCGCCCGTTCCGAGCTCCTCAGCTGGTGGGCGTCCCAGACCTGAGGGCGCTCAGCGACTCGGTGCCTTTGTCCATCTCGAGGCTGCGGCTTGCCAACGTGAACGCGGCGGCGAGGAGCAGATAGCCGGCAGCCATGAGCACCAGGATGAGTACTGATCGACCGTTCGTCGGCAAGATCACCGCGCCGATGACGCCAGCCAACACCAGGGCGACGTTGAAGATCACGTCGTAGATCACGAAGACACGTCCTTTGACCTCGTCGTCGATGTGCGCCTGGACCAACGTGTCCACGCAAATCTTGATGTTCTGTGCGGTCAGTCCAAGCAGAAAGGCGGCAATTCCGAGCGGCACCTTGGCGTAGATCGCGCCCGGCAGCACCTGGACAACGGCTGACGCGGCAAGGCAGGCGATGATCCACCCCCGCACGCCGATCCGGGCCGTCATTGGCGGCGTCACAGCGGCGGCGACAACGAATCCCGCACCGGTGGTGACGAGCAACACACTGAGATCCGTGATCGCGGCCTCCACCTCCTCGATGCGGTGAAAGTAGTTGCGGTAGACCAAGATCGTCGCCACGGTGACGATGCCGTAGATGACGCGATGCGCTCCGATGGTGAGCAGACCGAGGGCGGCCGGTCGGCGCTCAGCCAGGTGTCGGAGCGCCGCCACCAGCCCGGTGATGACATCGCGCGGCCGGACGGGATCCACAACATCTGGCCCCAGCTGATGACGCGGGATCCGTAGCGCGAGTGCCGCACTGACCACGTATCCGGCCGCTGCCACCACGAACAAGATGGCGTTCGCGACGTAGTCGGGCATGACTGTACCGAGCACCAGGCGCACGGCGGTGGCCAGTCCAGCCCCGATCAGCACACCGGCCGGTCCTACGGTCGGCACCACCGAGTTGGCCACCATGTATTCGCTCGAGTCGATGGTGTGGGGCAAGGATGCCGACAGTGCCGCGAGCAGGAAGCGGTTGAGACTGATGGCCAGCAGCACTAGCGCGTAGAAGGCGTTCTCTACTCCGCTCGTACGCAGCCCGGTCACCACTAACGCGGCCAGCCCGAGCGCCAGCACCGAACGGGACAGGTCGGTGATCACGAGAATCTGGCGCCGTGACCATCGGTCCAGTACCACCCCAACAAACGGTCCCAAGATCGAGAACGGGAGCAAGGTGACGGCGAGCACGATGGCCAGCGATGTGGCGTCGGGCTGACGCTCCGGCGAGAACAGCACGTACGAGGCCAGGGCGATCTGCAGCACGCCATCAGCCGACTGGGTAGCAATCCGGACCGCCAGGAGCCGGCGGAAGTAGCGGTGCCGCCACAGCTGCGCGAGGCTTCGAAGGAAACTCACCCGTTGGGATTCTTCGTCACGTAGTTCGGCGACCATGTCCTTCTTAAGTGCGGTGTTCAGCGCACACGGATCGGGAGCATTCTACGGTGACCGGGGGAGTTAGGCTCAGATCATGTCCCGCGCTGAGGAGGCCGCCCGGCGGGCCGAGTTGGCGGCGAACGCGGCACGTGGCGAATCCAAGCAGGCCCAGATCCTCATCGATCGCTTCGTGGCCGAGGCCCGTGAACGCGGCATCGCGCCCCATCCGTTGCGGGCCACTCTCTATTCGGGGCAGAGCGTCAAGACCGACAAAATCGGCTGGTACCTGCGGAAGAATCAGAGTTTGGCGATCGGCGAGGACGGTTCGTACTACGTCCTTTCAGTGCCCGGCGGGATGCGAGAGCGGCTCACCGGCGTCAAGCTCAAGCCGTCCCCGCCGCCCCTGGTGGTCGGCAAGGGTGGGCGAGACGGCGAGTCGGGCGACCTGGGCGAGTTTCTGCGATGGCGCTTGGATGCGGGCTGAACCCGGCTACATGTCCTCGGTGGTCGAGGCGGACTTCTTCACCTTCGCGAACTTGATGTAGGCGTCGACCACTTCCTCCGGCTCGCCCTGCATCATCAGCATGCCGTGGTCCAGCCAAATGGTTTCGCTGCACATCTCCTTGATGCTGTTCAGCCCGTGACTCACCAGGAACATGGCCCGGGCACTCTCCCGGAGTTCGGCCATCTTGGCGTTGGCCTTTTCGCGGAAATGCGCGTCGCCGGTGGACAAGGCCTCGTCGATCATCAAGATGTCGGGCTTCATGTGGACAGCGACCGAGAAACCGAGGCGGGCAGACATGCCGGAGGAGTAGGTGTGCATCGGCATGTCGATGAAGTCACCCAGCTCCGACCACTCCGCCACCTCGATGGCCCGTTCCTCCACCTCGTCCTTCGACAAGCCGGCGGCGAGGCCACCGAGGATGATGTTCTCCCGTCCGGAGAGCTTCTTGTTGAAACCGACGCCGAGCGCCAGCAAGGTGCTCGCCTTGCCCCAGACTTCGACGCTGCCGGTGGTCGGCGGCAAGATGCCCGCGATGGCCCGCATCAGGGTCGATTTCCCGGCGCCGTTGGCGCCGATGATGCCCATGGCGGTGCCTGCGTAGACCTCGAAACTCACGTTGCGGAGGGCCTCCACCTCCTTGACGGCCCGTTGGCCGCGACCGAACCGGACGAGCGCCTGTTTGAGGGTGGGCTTGCGCTCGAACGTGGTCCGATACGTGATGGACAGGTCATCCACCCGAACGGCCAGCGGTGGTCCGGTCTCAGTTGAGGCGGACAGCGAACTCACGCTCCCGGGAGAGGAAGAACAAGAAACCGATCGCCGCCACCCCAAAGGCCCACGCGGCAGAGGTAATCCACATGTAGAGATCGGGAATCGTGCCCTCCTGGATCAGCTCCATGTAGCCGCCCAGCATCGAATACATCGGCTGGATCTTGATCAGCGTCAGCACTGCGCGCGGCAGGTTGGCGATGGCCTCCGGCAGCCAGAGCACCGGCGAAAGGTACATCCAGAGTCGGACGAAGTAGGGGAGGAAGTTGGAGGTGTCGCGGAAGTACACCTGCAGCGTGGCGAAGAACGCGGCCAGGCCCATGGAGAAGACGATCAGCATGCCGAGGAAGTACAGGGACAAGATCATGCTGAGGTGCCACACCCCCGGCAGGAAGATCAGGTGAAACACGAAATAGACCGGGACCGTGGGCAGGAAGCGGAAGAACGCCGTACGGACCGCCGCCAGCGGCATCAGCAGTCGCGGGAATGCCGTATTGATCAGCAGCTTGCCGGAGCTGACGACCGAGGTGGCGCCGGTGGTCACTGACGTCGCCACCAGGTTGAACGCGAACAATCCGAGGGTGAGGTGGGCGAACAGCGCCGGCTCGTGCCGGCCGCGGATGATGGTCACCAGCAAGTAGTAGACCCCGGCGAGCAGCAGGGGGTTGAGGATGAGCCACGCCTGACCGAAGAAGGTCGTCGTGTTCGCGCCTCGCATGCTCGCCTTGCTGAGCTGGGCGGCGAAGCTGCGCCGCTTCCACAGTTCGCGGAAGTAGGGGATGAGCGGCGGCAGTCCGGCCTTGTGCGGCCCGTAGTGGTGGTAGACCGGCTCGAACTGCTGATAGCCACGGCTAGGCGCCGTCATTGCTAGACCGCCTCCTAGTCGCGATCGGCTGCTTGGCCGAGGGATAGTCTGCCACGGACCGCGGCCCCTACTGACGCTGCGACGAGGTCCAGACGACCCGGATCTCCACGCGACTAGGCGGTCAGTGTCCACGGCTGAGCGCCAATCCAGACCTGGTGGGCGTAGTCGGTATTACCCAGGCACAGCGTGCCGGCGTTGGTCGTGAGGTATATCCATCCTTCCGGCGAGCGGTACAGGTAGATCCCCGCCTCAGGCTGTCGCAAACTGCCATGGCCGTGGGTTTTGTCCCGGTGGTGGCTGCGGTCGAGCGGGCCGAGGTTCCGCAAGCTGGTCTGGCCCGGCGGCTCGCCCCTGTCGAGCGGCTGATATGGGTTCGTGTGGTCGAGGTCCATACGGTGGCTGGTGCAGGTGCCGTAGGGATAGACATCCGCCGGATTGCGAAGCTGGACGGCCTCCCGCAGACGAAGCGGGATTTCGTACGCGTCGACGGGGGCGATGTTGGCCGGGTCTAGGACTGGCTGTATGCGAATGTCATAGCCGGACGCCCATGCCGCAGCGTCGGTCGGGGTAGCGCCGGTGGCGCCCTCTGCCACGGCTGGATGGCCAGTCTTTGGAGAATTGCCAAGTGCGGCGAACTGGCGCGGCGCTGTGCGTATGGTGACGGCGGCTCCCGTCAGGAACCGCCGGACTTGGTCGACGGTCACCGGACCAACGTCGTTGTAGCGTGCCACCCCGGTGCCCGTGCGCAGCGCTTGGTCGGTGAGATGTACAAAGAGCTTGATCTTGGGCCGGAGCTTGCGGTAGTCGATGTGAAACGGATTGTCGAGTGTCACCGACCGGTGTCGATCGACCGATGCTGGATCCTCAGGAAGCGCGAAGTCGTCCGCCGGCTCGCCTTCACTCAGGCGATGGGACCTAGTCTCGTTCGCGGCGCCTTGCGCGTCGTCGGCTGGCGACTCGCTACCGGGCCACGATCGTGGCTGGGCGGAGGGGACGAAGTTGGTGTCCGCCCAGTGCCTGTCACCGCTCGGCGCGTCATCCTCAATGCCAGCCGCTTCGGTAGCGGCAGCATCGGCGAACCTGCGCTCCACTCGGCCCACGTCTTCGGCTGGCACCAGATCCTCGGTTGGCACCACGCCGTTGGCTGACGATGCTTTGTTCGTCGTGGCTGCTTGCCCGGCCTGGTTCTGGTGGGCGATGAGCAGGTGCAGGGCATAGGCCGGCTGCGCGAGGATACCGATGGCTTTGGACCGGCGGACGTCTGCTGGGTCGGGGTCACCATCGAAGGCAAGGATGTCAGCGATCCGGTTCACCATCGCCATGAATGTGATCACGTCGCCGGCGTTCGCCTGGGCGATCAGAAGTTTCAACCCTTCGGCGTTGGCCTGGCCAGCGCGGACGAATCGGTCCCGCTCCGCCGCGCGGGCGCGCTGTTCGGCGGACTGCGGATCCGCCTCGATGACGAGGGAGCTCAGGACGAGCAATAAACGGGTCCAGGGCAGG
>DASQUD010000338.1:0-2964 GCA_035641455.1 Propionibacteriaceae bacterium
CCCAGTAGTGAGGATCGGGCCGGAGCGCGGTGCGACTCTTTCGAGCGTCCGTTTCTCCGGCCCGCACTCCCGAACCGGACGTGCGCGTTCCCACGCATCCGGCTCTCCACGAGCCCGTGCCGTTTGGCTATGCGGCGTCCTCGTCGCCCATCCTCGTCCACGGCGTGGCGATGTTGGCTCCCCGATAGCGATACCGGGTGACCGGGATCGTGCACGGATTGAGCAGCGTCACTTCGCCGTCCGTCGGCCGCCACCTCGGCAGGTAGCGCCGACGGAGCCACTTCCAGTTGGCACGGGGGTGCTTGTGACGCAGCCAGTTGACGACCCGTCGCCAGCTGAAGGCGTTCAGGTAGTCGAAGGTCGCCTTGGACACTCCGTGACGGAAGTAGTTGGCCCAGCCTCGCAGCACCGGGTTCACCCGCTGCAGGAGGTTGGCAAGGGTTTGGTTCGTGTTGCCCTGCGTCAGCACCCGCACCTTCGCCTTGACCGACGCGAGGGCGGTCTTGGACGGGTAGGTGTAGAGGGTGCGTCTCTGCGTTCCCTGCTTGCGCTTGCGCTGGATGTGAAAGCCCAAGAAGTCGAACCCGTGATCGATGTGGGTGATCGCCGTCTTCTCCTCCGACAGGCGCAGGCCCATCGGCGCGAGCACCGCTGCCACCTCCGACCGCAGCGCTTCGACGTGCTCTCGGGTTCCGGTCAACAAGACGACAAAGTCGTCCGCGTACCGCACGAGGCGGTAGTTGGCCAGTCCCTGGCGGCGACGTCTGCTGCGGCCTTGTTGGCCACCCCACGACTCCCATTCGCCCATGAAGTGCTCGTCGAGCACCGACAGGGCGATGTTCGCCAGCAGCGGTGAGAGGATCCCACCCTGAGGGGTGCCGGTGACCGTGTCCCTCACCACCTGGTCCTCACCGAGGATCCCGGCCTTGAGGAACGCCTTCACCAGCCCCAGGACACGCTTGTCTCCGATCCGCTCGCGCACCCGGCCCATAAGGGCCGTGTGGTCGATCTCGTCGAAGCACGATTTGATGTCCCCCTCCAGCACCCACTCGTAGGAGTGGGTGGCGTAGAAGAAGATCTCCTCGATGGCGTCCTGGGCCCGGCGCCTTGGGCGGAAGCCGTAAGAGCACGGCTTGAAGTCCGCCTCAAAGATCGGCTCGAGCACCAGCTTGAGGGCTGCTTGCACGGTTCGGTCACGTGCGGTGGGGATGCCAAGCCCACGAAGCTTGCCTCCCTTCTTGGGGATGAGCTTCTCCCGCACGGGCAAAGCGGTGAACCGCCGAGCCTTGAGATCCTCTCGCAGCTCGACAAGGAACGCCTCTTTGCCGAACACGATGGAGCGGGGTGCCACTCCGTCGACGCCAGCCGATCGTGCCCCTCGGTTGCCCCGCACCCGATCCCACGCCACTACCAAGGAAGCAGGATCGGAGATCAGGTTGAACAGGTCATCGAACCGACGATGAGGGTCATCGATAGCCCATCGGTGCAACTTGGTCTGGATCTTCAGTACCCGCCGCTCGGCCTCATCAAGGTCGGGCCACGGTGCGTCGGTGTTCACCAACGACCTCCTGATCTTCCAGTCCCTACGTCGCGAACTCGCTGGGTCCCTTCGCCATGTAGCCGGCTTTCCCGGCCTCGGACTACTACGGACCCCCCGCCCCGCCCCCGGATCATCAGCAGACGACGTGCCTTGCCGCCGCCGGCCCGGCTGGCCGGCGGGGAGGCGATCCGAGGGCGGTTCCCACGTTCACCACCGACCGTTCGACGGGATGGGTGTCCAGCTTTTCCCCTGCAGGCCTGTCCACGGCTACCCCGCAGCACTTCACCGTGGCCCCCGGCACCACCACGGCGCCGAGGCTGTTCCCCCCGGTTGTAAGGAGGTTCAGCGCACTGCCATCCCGGCCTACATCCACCAGGTTCGAGCCGGTCTACTTCTTGAGGGGGTTCCACCACTGGTTCCTGCACTCGTACACCTCTCCGTCGTGCTTGCCGAACCCGGGACATCTGGCGGTGCTGTCCCGTCCCGGCGTTGTCAAGGCTGCTCCCGCCCTTCCCCGCGTCTCCAGGGTCAGGCTGCCTCCAGCTTCAGCGGCCTGCTGCGACAGGCCACAGGTGGGTCCTTGCACCCCACCCGGTCATGTGGCGCCTCGTGGCGCACCCAGCCGTAGGTCGCCTCCAGCGCCACCTCGGGATCCGGGCCGGCCTCCGCCAGCGCCAGGCCCAGCGCCACCGGGTCGTTGTCGATGCGGACGGTCTGGAGCCTCTCGCCAGACTCGTCCATACGCACGATCACCGACCGGCGACGGTGCAGATCGATACCGACGTACTGTCGTTCCATGGGTCCTCCTCGTCTCGAGGTTTTGGTTGAGCGACCCCGAGTGTTAGTCCGCTCGGACGATCCCGAAGCGGAGGACCTTCTTCTTCGCCTTCGCGCCGGACGCCGCCATCGCGCCCCTCCGATACGATCACCGCTTCAGCAGCGGGAAGGCGCCACTGCGGCACCCTCCCATCGCATCACATCGATGACGCCGGAACGGTTCCGTTGACTGGACGTTCTGGGACACCCCCGAGGGCGCCGATCGCTGGTTCCGTACGGCCGGCGTGCAGGCTGGCGGCGCGTCGTTCTGTGCGTGCCGGGCGCAGCCAGGCGCGCACAGGCGTCGATTGGGATCGACGGGGCGGTGACGGTGATCCTGGCTCCGGATGCTGGTGGCCGAGGGAAGGTTCTGACCCCGGAATGCCGGTGTCGTCGTGATGCTCGTCGAGCGCTTCGGGGTCTCGCGGCGCCGGGCCTGCAGGGTGACGGGCCCGCACGGTTTTCCAACCAGCGGCTCGCCCACCGGCTCCGACCGGCCGAGGAGGGCAAGCTCGGGCCCTGGACTTCCAGTTCGACGAGACCACCGATGGCCGAAGGCTCAAATGCTGGTCAACGTCGTCGACGAGCACACCCGCGAAGCGCTCGCC
>DASQUD010000339.1:0-5885 GCA_035641455.1 Propionibacteriaceae bacterium
ATCGCCCCGCACCACCAGCTCGTCGCGCGCCGGGTCGGCGAGTCCGCGGTATTCACAGCCCAGGTCGTACTGGTCGGAGAAGAAGAACGGGCGCAGCTCGTACGGGTCGTCGGCGCCGAGGAGGTTTCCGGCGACATGCCCCCCTTGATCCTTGGCCGCCGCCCAGTGCTCGACCCGCACGCGGCCCTCGTAGTGCGGATGATCATGCGCTGCGATGTCGCCAACGGCGTAGATATCGGGATCCGAGCTCTGTAGCGCCGCGTTGACCGCGATGCCCTGATCGGCCAGGTCCAGCCCGGCAGCCTCCGCCAGTTCCACGTTCGGCTTCACGCCGACACCCAGCACAACGGTCTGGGCCGGGAGCGAGGAACCGTCGGTCAACTTCACCGACTCCACACGTCCCCCGCCTACGATCCCGGCGACGTCGGCACCCAACCGCAGATCGACCCCATGATCACGGTGCAGGTCGGCGAAGGCCGCGCCGACCCGCTCCCCGACCACCCGGATGAGCGGCTGGGACAGCGGTTCCACCACAGTCACCGAGGCGCCGTGATGACGCGCGGCTGCGGCCACCTCGCAGCCGATCCAGCCGGCTCCGACGATCACGATCTGCGCACTCTCGACCAACCTCTTGCGCAGTGCTAGTGCGTCGTTCCAGGTACGCAGTGTGACAACGCCGTCGAGATCAGCGCCCGGCGTGCGGAGTCGACGCGGTGATGACCCGGTGGCGAGCAGCAATTTGTCGTACGGATGCTCATCCCCGCCCGCCAGAACGACACCGCGCTGCCGGTCGATGGCAGTCGCCGCGGTGCCGGTGAGCAGTCCGATGTCGTGCGCCGCGTAGTAGTCGGCGTCCTGGACCCAGTCCGGCTCATCCCGCTCACCGAGCATGAGTGCCTTGGACAGCGGTGGGCGCTCGTACGGGAGGTGCTCCTCCGCGCCGATCAACAGCACCTCGCCCGCGAAGCCCCGCTCACGCAACCCAACGGCCGCAGAAGCGCCGCCAAGTGAGGCACCGACGATGACGATCCGGGAGGGAGCTCGGGCCATGTGTCACATCGTCCTCGCCTCAGGCGCTGTGCTCAAGGCACGCGTGGCGCGGCTAGCCGACGCTGATGGACAGATGTGCCGCCAGTTGGGGTGCCAGGGCCGCGAGTTGCGACTCGGTGATCCAGCTGCCAGCCAGGCCTGCCAGACCTTCCAGGACGCGCAACTCCGCGCCGCGCAGGTCGACATCTGCCAAGTGCGCTTGACCCGCGTGGAGGGTACCGATCCGGCAGTCCTCGAACGCCATCCGGCTGATCACCGCTTGGCCAAGATCAAGTTCGGAGATCGTGCAGTCGTGCCAGCGCACATCCTGCCACTGTGCGGACCGGGCGTTCAGGTAGTCGATCTTGCTGCGCTCGATGGTGACTGACCGCCAGTTCGACTCGTACAGCTGCATGGAGCCCAGCCGCGACCCCGTCAGCTGCACGTTGCGCCACGATGACCGGGGAGCCGCGAGGACGGCTGCGTCGACCTCGTCCAGGGTGACTTCCGCAAACCGGGCTCCGCGGAGGCGGGCCTCGTTGAGCCGGACCTGCTGGAAAGCGCAGGACGTGAACGACGTGAATTCCAGATCCGCGTCGGTGAAGTCGACCGCGTCGTAGCGCTCGCCCTCTCTGCTGTCCTCCGGTCCCACCATTCGCGCATCCGCCAAGGGACCAAGCGCCAGCCGCCTGATCGCCGGCGGCTCCGGTGATGTTGCTGTGGTCAGAAGGCTTCCTCGGCTAAGTCCATGATCGCTAGGTCGGTCGACTCGACGATGGCTCGCTCGGCGGCCAGCTTCGGTAGCACGGAACGCGCGAACCACCGGGCCGAGGCGACCTTGCCTTCGTAGAAGTGCTTCTCCGATACTGGCACCTCGTCGCTCAGCTTGGCCAGCGCAACCTCAGCACCGCGAAGCAGCAGCCAGGCGCAGATGACGTCACCGATACACATCAGCAGCCGGGTGGTGTTCAGGCCGACCTTGTAGATGTTGCGGAAGCTTTCCGTACCGCAGCTCAGCAGGTCGCTGGTCATGGTCTCGGCGATCGCGCCGACGTCCTCCAAACCGCGCTTCAGAAGTTCGCGCTCCTCCTTGAGCTGCCCATTGCCACCCTCGGTTCCAAGGAACTCTGTGATCTGGCCCAACATGTCGGTCAGCGCCCGCCCTTGATCCTTGATGATCTTGCGGAAGAACAAGTCCTGGCCCTGAATGGCGGTGGTGCCCTCGTACAGCGTGTCGATCTTGGCGTCGCGCACGTACTGCTCGATGGGGTAGTCGGTGAGGAAGCCTGAGCCGCCCAGGGTCTGCAGCGACTCGGTGCCGAGCAGCACCCAGGAACGCTCGGAGCCGTAGCCCTTCACGATCGGCAGCAACAGGTCGTTGAGACGTTCGGCGGCCAAGTCCCGAGAGCCGTTCGCACGGCCCAGAGCCACCCGGTCCTGGACGCTCGCGGTGTAGAGCATCAGCGCGCGGAGTCCCTCCGCGAAGGCCTTTTGGTTCATCAGCGAGCGGCGGACGTCTGGGTGGTGGGTGATCGTCACCCGCGGCGCGGTCTTGTCGGCTGCTTGGGTGAGGTCTGGTCCTTGGACCCGCGTCTTCGCGTACTCCAGGGCGTTGAGGTAGCCGGTCGACAGCGTCGCAATCGCCTTGGTGCCGACCATCATCCGGGCGTACTCGATCACCTGGAACATCTGCGCGATCCCCGCGTGCACCTCGCCGAGCAGCCAGCCCTTGGCGGGGTTGTCGCCGTCGCCGAAGGTCAGTTCACAAGTTGTCGACCCCCGGATGCCCATCTTGTGCTCGAGGTTGGTGGCGTAGACGCCGTTCCGCTGCCCAGTGAGTTCGCCCGTCTCCAGATCGAAGTGCCACTTGGGCACGATGAACAGTGACAAACCCTTGGTACCGGGCCCCCCCACGCCTTCGATCCCGTGAGGTCGAGCCAGGACCAGGTGCACGATGTTCTCGCTCAGGTCATGCTCGCCTGAGGTGATGAAGCGCTTGACCCCCTCGAGGTGCCAGGAGCCATCCGGTTGCGGGATCGCCCGTGTACGGCCGGCACCGACATCGGAACCGGCGTCGGGTTCGGTGAGGACCATGGTGGCCGCCCAACCCCGCTCGACCATCAACTTGGCGATCTGCTTGTCGCGTTCGGTGCCGTTGGCCCACAAAACGAGGGCGAACTTGGGTCCAGTCGAATAGAGATAGACCGCCGGGTTCGCGCCAACGTTCAGCTCGTTGACTGCCCACTGGACCGACGGAGGAGTGGGCTGCCCGCCCAGCTCGGCCGGCAACTCCAACTGCCAACTCCCCGACTCCATCAACGCCGTGAAGGTCTTCTTGAACGCCTCCGGCAGGGTGACCGACCGCGTCGCGGGGTCGAAGACCGGCAGGTTCCGGTCAACCTCGGCGAACGAGTCGGCGAGTTTCGTACGGGCCAGGCGGTCGACCTCCGTCAGCACCGCGACCGCTGTGTCATGGTCCATGTCCGCGTACGGGCCGGTGCCCAAGATCTCGTCTCGGCCCAGGACCTCGAACAGATTGAAGAAAATGTCCCGAAGGTTTGACTTGTAGTGACCCATGGTGCACCTCGATCTTCAGGGGCTAAGTTACTCGCCGGTAACGTGCGCCATGCTACTCGTCGGTAACAACATCCTGCGCCCGGCCGCGCCCGTGTCCATCACAGGCAGCTCCGTAGCGAACAGGCCTGGATACGGTGGGCATCTGAGGTTCGTGGCGAGGGAGCGGAGCGGATGGATCGGGATCTCGAAGTCACGGAACCGCACGACCACGCGGCCGGCGTAGTGGGCGTGGCTGTGTCTATGCGACGGTCGCTGCACCATATGGGCTCAGTCCGGGCGGCCCGTACGCTGCTCAAGCTCAACCAGGCAGAAGGCTTCGACTGCATGAGTTGTGCCTGGCCCGATCCCGATCCCGGCCATCGGCACACGGCGGAATTCTGCGAGAGCGGCGCCAAGGCCGTCGCCGAGGAGGCGACCAAGGCCCGGGCGACACCGGAGTTCTTCGGCGCCCACAGCATTGCGGATCTGGACGCGCAGTCGGAACACTGGCTGGGACAGCAGGGTCGGATCACTCATCCGATGATCAAGAGACCTGGCGGCACGCACTACGAGCCGATTCAATGGGACGACGCCCTGGCTCTGATCGCTCGCGAGCTCACCGCCTTGGCCAGCCCGGACGAGGCGATCTTCTACACGTCTGGGCGCACGTCCAACGAGGCCGCCTTCGCTTATCAGCTCTTCGTCCGCGCGTACGGGACGAACAATCTGCCTGACTGCTCGAATATGTGCCACGAGTCGACCAGCGTCGCCCTGGCCGAGTCGATCGGCATCGGCAAGGCCAGCGTGACCCTCGCCGACGTCTACTCGGCCAAGCTGCTGGTCTTGGCCGGCCAGAACCCGGGCACGAATCATCCGCGGATGCTGAGCGCCCTCGAAATCGCGAAGCGGAACGGGGCCAAGCTGATCGCGATCAACCCGCTGCGGGAGGCGGGCCTGATCAACTTCCGGAATCCGCAGAAGGTTCGCGGACTTGTGGGCCACGGCACCGACCTGGCCGACCTGCACCTGCCGATCAAGATCAATGGCGATCTCGCTCTCTTCCAGGCTTTGGGCAAGCTCCTAGTTTCCTGGGACGCCATCGACGCCGACTTCATCGCTCGGTACACGCGAGGCTTCGCCGCGTGGCGTGATCATGTCACCGCGCTCAGCTGGGAACGCATCACCGACGTCACCGGTCTCAGCCGCGGGCAGATCACTGCGGCGGCCGAGCTGCTGCGCGACTCCGACGCGACGGTGTTCTGCTGGGCGATGGGCCTGACGCAGCACCACAACGCGGTAGCGACGATCAAGGAGATCACCAACGTCGCGCTGGCCCAAGGAAACATCGGCAAGTCGGGCGCTGGCCTGATGCCGGTGCGTGGACACTCCAACGTGCAGGGCGATCGGACGATGGGGATCTGGGAGCGGCCGCCGGCCCAGTTCCTGGATCGACTCCGGGCGGAGTTCGGCTTCAACCCGCCGCGGGAGAACGGCTTGGACACGGTGGACGCGATCCGGGCCCTTCGTGATGGCCAGGCGCGGGTCTTCATCGGCTTGGGCGGGAATTTTGTGCAAGCCGCCCCGGACACCGACGTCACCGCCGCGGCACTCCGCAGTGCCCGGCTGACGGTACAGATCTCGACCAAGATCAACCGGTCGCATCTGACCTGCGGCGAGATCGCGTTGATCTTGCCGACGCTGGGCCGGACGGAGCAGGACCTCCAAGCCAGCGGGCCGCAGTTCGTCTCGGTTGAGGACTCCACCTGCTCGGTGCACGCGTCACGCGGACCGCTGCTTCCGGCCAGCCCCATGCTTCGCTCAGAAGTCGCCATCGTCACGGGACTGGCCGAGGCGACGCTGGGTAGCCGTTACGGGATCGACTGGCAGAGCATGCGGAACGACTACCGCACAATCCGCACCCACATCGCCCGCGTCATACCCGGATGCGAGAGCTACGAGGTGAATGTGAGCAAGCCTGGCGGCTTCGTCTTGCCGCATCCGCCTCGCGACTCCCGAACTTTCCCGACCGCTTCCGGTCGCGCTGAGTTCGTTGTCTCACCCATTCAGGCGCTCGAGGTGCCACCGGGGCATCTGGTGCTGCAAACGCTCCGCAGTCATGATCAATTCAATACGACGATCTACGGTCTGAGTGATCGCTACCGCGGCATCGAAGGCGGCCGCCGGGTGGTCTTCGTCAATCCCGCGGATATCGCCGAGTTGGGTTTCGCGGACGGCGATCTGGTCGATCTGGTCACCCACTGGACCGACGATGACCGTGAGCGCCGGGCGGCTTCGTTCCG
>DASQUD010000340.1:0-4008 GCA_035641455.1 Propionibacteriaceae bacterium
GTGCACAACATCTACGAGCTGTTCGCGGCGCTTGCTGTGAGCCTGATCGCCACCGTGCTGAAGTTCGGCGACCGCACACAGATCGGCGCAGTGCACCTGGCCACAAGTCTGGTAGCTGATCTGCAGTTGGTCGCGGCCGTCGTCGTCTGGATCTGGGCCAACGAGATCTCGGCGGAGGGCATGACAGCGGTCCATACGGCCAGCATGGTGTCCCTGTCCGGTGGCGCACTGCTGGCCAACCTGGTCTCGGTCGTGCTGCTGCTAACCGAGACCGTCACCTTCCACCGCGGATGAAGCAGGTGCACAGTGAGCAACCCACTACTGGTTTTCTGGGCTCAACTGTTCGGCCGTCGCGAGCCTGTGAGTCGCCTTCCGTCCGGCGCGCACATCGAGTCGTCGAGCCAGGCATCCTCGACCATCTTCCTCGTCATGCGGCGCATGCGGGCGCCGCTGATCACACTCATCGTCATCTTCTTCATCAGCGTTGTCGGCCTTACGTTGATCCCCGGTATCGGCCCGGATGGCCAACCGGCACGCATCAGCCTTTTCGAGGCGTTCTACTTCATGAGCTACACGGCGACCACGATCGGGTTCGGCGAGCTGCCGTGGCCGTTCACACCGGCGCAGCGGCTCTGGGTGACCTTCTCGATTTACCTCTCGGTGGTCGGGTGGGCGTACGCGATCGGCTCTTTGTTGACGCTTGTCCAGGACCGGTCGTTCCGGCACGCGCTGGCGATGCGGCGGTTCACCCGGAAGGTGTCACGGCTGCGCGCGCCGTTTCTGTTGATGGTCGGCTACGGACGCGCGGGCGAGCTGCTCGCCAAGGCCTTCGACGAGCTCGGACAGCAGCTCGTGGTGATCGACGAGTCGTCAGACCGGGTTGACGCCCTCGATCTGGGGTCCTATCACTCCGACATCCCTGGTCTGGTGGCCGACGCCGCCAATCCGCATCACCTGAGGGCAGCCGGTCTCGACCATCCCTCCTGCGCCGGGGTGCTAGCGCTCACCAATGACGATGAGACCAACCTCGCCGTCACGATGACGGCGGCACTGCTCCGTCCCGACCTGCCCGTCGTCGCGCGGACCATCTCGGTCCCCATCGCGGAGCGGATGCATGCCTTCGGGACGCCGGCGGTGGTCAACCCCTTCGACCGCTTCGGCGAGCATCTGCACTTGGCGCTGAACGCTCCGGCGTCCTACCAGCTTCTCACCTGGCTCGAGGCCGGTCCGGGCGCGGAATTACCCGAGCGGGGCCGTCCACCGACCGACGGCCGATGGGTTATGTGCGGCTACGGTCGGTTCGGTCGCGAGGTCACCGCGGACCTGCTCGCAGCGGGCCTTGAGGTCACCATCATCGAACCGGCCGAGCAGAGCGAGCCTCAGCCCGGAGTGGTCGTCGGGGACGCCTCCGAACCGGGGGTGCTGGCCGGGGCTGGGCTCGCGAGCGCCGTGGGGCTCGTGGCCGGCACCGACAACGACACGACCAACCTCTCCATGCTTGCCACCGCGCGCCGTCTGAACCCCCACCTGTTTCTCGCCGCGCGACAGAACCTGCCGACCAGCGCAGCCCTGTTCAAGGCCATGCGGGTGGACGCCCTCCTGGTTCCGACCGAGGTGGTTGCGCACGAGGTCTACGCCCAGCTCAGCACGCCGATGCTGTGGCGCTTCATCCAAGACATGCCGGCGCGGGGCGACCTGTGGGCGGCCGATCTCCTCCAGCGGCTCCAGGACAACTGCGGTCGCGAGCTGCCCGCCCTCTGGAAGGTCAAGCTGGACGGGGAGCAGGCACCGGCTCTTAGCGGCTGGCTCGCGGAAGGCAAGGTCGTCCTGGGGGACCTGATGCGGAGCCCTGAGGATCGGGAGCGGCAACTGCGCGTGGTGCCGTTGCTGCTGCTACGCGACGGCAAAGCCGTGCTCACACCCGACGGCGAGACGGTGCTAGCCCGTGACGATGAGCTGTTGTTCGCCGGGCACGGCGCCGAGAGGCGAGAACTCGAGAGCACCCTGGTGGTCGACTCGACGGGAGCGTACGTGCTATTCGATCAGCACATTCCATCGAGCTGGGTGTGGCGGAAGTTGTCCCGGAAGAACCCCACGCCGAGCACGCATGACGAGCGGGAAGGGATAACCAGCCACCATAGTTAGGTGCCGCAACACCCAGGTAAGGCCCCCCGCGTGGCTGTGTTCCCGCCGGAGGAACCATCGGGATGAGCGTCGGGTGGTGGGCGCCGTCACCTGGCTCTACGGCGGCGGAACCGAGAGCGCAGGCCCCGACTGACCAGCTCCTCCGACTCCTCCGGCTCGGGTGCCAGCGCCCGCGCTGTTGTGGCGAGCCAGCCATTCACCGCAGCCCACAGCCGGCCGAGCAGGTCGAGCTGCGGGCCGCGGGTCGCCAGCGGACCGCGGTTGAGCTGGACGATCTGGTTCCCAAGTTCCAGAGAGGCGGGGTCGCGCAGCACGACCGTCACCGCGTCGTCGGTCAGCGACAGCTCGAGCTGGCGGGCGGCGGCTTGGGCCGGCGTGTCGTCGGCGGTGTCCTCGGTGCTGATCTCGTCCAGCTTGGCGGCGAGCTGGTCGAGGTCGATGCCGGCGTCGTTGAGCACCTTCGCCGCGGCACTGTCCGGCTGCTGCAGAATTGCCTCCAGGATGTGGTGGCTGCCGACCGGGGTCTCGCCGGCGAGTTGCGCAGCCAGCGTCAACACGTTGTGCGCGGCCGACGTGCGGCCAGCGCCGTGAGCCTCGCTGGCGGTCGGCGACTCCACCCGCGCTAGCACCTCGCTGCGGATCCGATCCAGCGGGTGTTTGTCCGCCAGGATCTGCGCGGCGAGGCCCTCGCCCTCGCGGAGCAGGCCGAGCAGGATGTGCTCGGTGTCGATGTAGTTGTGCTTGAGCTGCAGCGCCTCACGCAACGACAACTCGAGCACCTTCTTGGCCCGCGGAGTGAATGGGATGTGGCCGCCGGGCGACGCCTTGCCTCGACCGACAATCGTCTCCAGGTTGGCGCGCACGTCGTCACGGGTGTAACCGAGGGCAGCGAGGCTGGCGCTCGCCAGCGAGTCAGATGTTGCCAGCAACCCGAGCAGCAGGTGCTCGGTGCCGATGTAGTTGTGGTCCAGCTCGCGGGCCTCTTCCTGCGCGCTGACTACGACGTGGCGCGCCTGACCGGAGAATCGCTCAAACATGTTTTCATTATCAGAGCCATGTCAATACACTGTTACAAATAGGGTCATAGGGGGGCTACGGGTGCTGTCCGAGTGGGATGACCGCCTCGCTGCGTGGCGCGACGAGCTGGACCTGTTGGCCAAGCTGGATGATGCGCCATGGGTACCGCTGGCCATCGCGGAGGCCGAGGCCGGGGTGTCGCGCTCGGCGCTGCGCGCCTGGTACCGCAACGGGGAGATCGCATCCCGACTGGTCGACGGGCCACACGGCCCGCAGCGGCTTGTGCCGCTACAGGCGGTGCTGGAACGAGCCGCGCAGTCAGCGCGGATTCAGCGCCGCGCCGAGCGCGAGGTCAGCCTGGAGGCGCAGCTGACGTTACTGCGGCATCGGGTTGACCAGCTAGAGCTTCGGCTAGCCGCGCTGGAACGTCACTTGGAGCCGTGATTGGTCAACCACCGTTGTTCCACTGGTCCGGGATGGAGGGGTCACGGTTGTCAGGTTGTGTGGACGGAGAGTTGGGTGAGCCCGTTGCCCGCGAGCATCGGAAGTGCTGCCTGGGTGCGCCCTGTCAGCAGGAGGAGTAGAGCGCGGATCGGTCCGTGCACGTCTGTCCCTGATCCAGCCGTCCAGTCGATGTCGGTGGCTGTTAGTCGCAGTCCGCTGAGCCGTCTCCGGGCCCAGAAGGGCCATCCCATCGACCAGACGCGGGTAGCTCCGGCAGCCGCGGCAGCGTGCGGCGTCGGCAGGTCAACGCCGAGCGGGATCGCGATGTCTTGGGCGTGGACGAGGACATCGAACAAGACATTTCGATGGTCAGACACGACTGGCACCCTGCGTGAGCCAGCG
>DASQUD010000341.1:0-7901 GCA_035641455.1 Propionibacteriaceae bacterium
ACCTCTGGTGTGCCAGTTGTTCTGCCAAGAGCACGGCTGGTTGGCTACGTTCGGAAGTGATAACCGCTGAAAGCATCTAAGCGGGAAGCACGCTCCAAGATGATGGCTCCCACAGGTTAACCTGGTAAGGCCCCCAGCAGAACACTGGGTGATAGGTCGGATGTGGAAGTGCAGCAATGCATGGAGCTGACCGATACTAATAGGCCGAGGGCTTGTTCCTACAAAGATGCTACGCGTCCACTGTGTTGTTCCCGAGATACGGTCGGGTATATCCGTACCTACATCTCCATAGAGTTTCGGTGATCACAGCGAAAGGGAAACACCCGGCTCCATTCCGAACCCGGAAGTTAAGCCTTTCAGCGCCGATGGTACTGCATGGGGGACCGTGTGGGAGACTAGGACGTTGCCGGACAACACACCTCAGGGGTGGTCATTCGTGACCACCCCTGAGGTGTTTTACCTGCGCGTTCTCGGGCCGCTCGACAAGCCTTCGGCCTCGTCGGCACCGCTGGGGAGCGTGGTGGCTTCCCGTGCCAAAACGTCCGCGAATCGGCGGGCAGCCGATGCGTACCTCGGGTTCTCGAGGATTTCGGAAATGGCGACTGCAATTCGGCCGGGCGGCGAAGACTTGCTGATCTGCACTCCAGCGCCTAACTGGAGCACCCGGACAGTGTTGTCCCTTTGATCGCGGCCCATCGGCATGCAGACCAGCGGCACACCGGCCGCCAATGCCTTCAGGACCGACCCATGGCCCGCGTGCGTGACAACGGCGGACGCCTCCGCAAGCACCTGGCGGTGAGGTGCGGCCGGTAGGACCTCGGCGTTAGGTGGAGCGTCGATCTTCTTCGGGTCCACGGCGCGGCCCGTGGTCAGCAAGCCGCGCACCGGCAGCTGTCCGAGGGCTCTGGCCACCCGCTGCAGCAGGTCAACCTGGTTCTGGTAAACCGAGCTTGTGGCGACGAGGACCAGGGGCTCCCTCCCCGTACGCCGCCACGCGACTTCAGCCGCCCAGTGCGGGTCATCAAGTATGGGTCCGACGTAACGGACATTCTCTGGTAAACGCGGCACAGCAAAGTCGAATGACGGACTCGTCATGATCAGTACCCGGCTGCACCTGTCGAGCAGGTCAGAGAATCGCAGAATGGGCGGCCCGCCATTGCTTCTGAGAACGGCGTTCAGGCGCGGTACGGTGCGCCCGAGTAACCACTGCACGGCGGTGGGCGCCAGCCAGTCTCTCGCCTTGGCGATCATGCTGGCTCCTGGTTGCCAGCCCGTGCCAAAGAGCGGGTAACCCACCGTTGGTGGAAGATAGACGTTCGCCATCAAGGCGGCCGTTGGAAGTTCGGTGGCCAGTGCACCGATGACGATCCCCGGCAGGATGGCATCGCCGAGGATGGCATCGACTCCGAACTCGCGCGCCGTCGAGATCACGTCGCTGGCATACCTTCCGGTCATTCCATGTCCCGCGAAGCCTCGTACGGCTTTGATTGCGCGGTACGGGTTGCGGCCCTCGAACGCCGCGATCAGGGCGGTCTGCTCCTCCCGAGTCGTCACATGAGGCGCCTCCTGCCATGGCGTGAATGAGCATCCGGCCGATATGGCGGCCGTGGCAACGGTCGGATCGGCCAGCACGTGCACGCGGTGGCCCCGCCGGAGGAGCTCGGCTGCGAGGCCAATAGTCGGTGGCACAGTGCCGCCGGCGTCGACCATGGCAATGAGGAAGCGGTTTGCCGACATGCGCCCGTCCTATCGCAGATGTCTCAGGCAAGGAGGTTTCGGCCGAAAAAGAGATACGTGTGGGTCGTGCGCTTGACGGCGGTTTTGCTTGTGATCTTGCAATGGCCGCCTTTGCGTCGGGCCCGGTGGGACGCAAGGATGATGCAGTGGCGGACAAAGGGCGAGGCCAGCGGCGTTCTGCAGACTCTGGACCGAGGCTAGACCGCCAGCGGCGTTCTGCAGAATCTGGACCGAGGCCAGACCGCCAGCGGCGTTCTGCCGAGTCTGGACCGAGGCCAGACCGCCAGCCGCGGCCAGGGCTGGCCCGCAAGGCGAACGAACCCCCGGTGCCCGAAGGTCTGGATCTGCGGGCGTTGCACCGCAGCGTGCGCGCCGAACTCCGCGGGCTGCCCAAGGAACTTGCCGAAATCGTGGCCGCCCACCTGATTGCTGCCGGGCAACTGCTCGATGACGACCCGGAGCTCGCCTATGCCCATGCAGAAGCAGCACGCAGGCGGGCAGCTCGGCTGCCGATCGTACGGGAGGCAGCGGCCGAAACGGCCTACGCCGCCGGTCACTACGACGCCGCGCTGAGTGAGCTGCGTGCCATCCGTCGGATGACGGGTGCGAACGACTATCTGCCCATGATGGCCGACTGCGAGCGTGCTCTCGGCCGCCCGGAGGCGGCGCTCAAGCTGGCCAAAGAGGCGAAACAGGTTCGGCTTGATCCAGCGCAGCGGGTTGAGATGATCTTGGTCGAGGCGGGTGCCCGAGGTGATCTTGGCCAGTCCGCCGAGGCGCTGCGCATCCTCGCGGAGGCGGCCGACCAGCTCAATCCTCCGACGGCGCCGCCGATCGCGCTCGCGCGGTTGCGGTACGCCTACGCCGATGCTCTGCTCGACCGCGGTGCGTCTCCAGATGCCCGCACCTGGTTCCAGGCGGCGGCGACATTGGATCCGCATGGAGAGACCGACGCGCAGGCACGACTCGACGAGCTGGACGGTCTGGTGCTCAACATCGACGAGACGGATCTCGAGCCGCCTTCGGCGGTGCAGCAGTGAGCTATGGCAACGGTCTGCGGGCCGCTGCTGGGGTAACCGCAGTGGTCGATGCGTACGACGCTGTGCTGCTTGATCTCGACGGAGTCGTCTACCTCGGACCGATGGCCGTCCCCGGCGCACCCGAAACCGTGGCACGGCTCCACCAGCATGGGGTTAAGACCGGGTTTGTGACAAACAACGCGGCGCGACCACCGGCGACCGTGGCTGCACATCTCCGCGAGTTGGGAATCGACGCGGACGACGCCGATGTCGTCACCTCCGCCCAGGCTGCTGCCCACCTGCTGGTCGAGCGATTCGGCGAGGGCGCCAGGGTCTTGGTTGTCGGCGGCGCCGGCATCCTGGCGGCGTTGACGGAGCGGAAGCTGACCCCTGTCCATTCTGCCGACGAGGACCCGGTTGCGGTGATTCAAGGCTGGGCTGTCGACCTGACATGGGAACAACTCAACGAAGCAGCGATCGCGATTCATCGCGGAGCGCACTGGGTGGCGACCAACATCGACCCGACGCGGCCGACGGATCGCGGCCTGGTACCGGGAAACGGCGCCGCGGTGGCGGCAGTGCGGATGGCGGTGACCAGCCAACCCGAGGTCGCAGGAAAGCCTTTCCGCCCGTTGCTCGATGAGACAACCACCCGGCTCGGCGCCGCCAGGCCGATCTTCATCGGCGATCGCCTGGACACCGACATTGCGGGCGCCCAGATTGCCGGCATGGACAGCATGCTGGTGTTCACCGGCTCACATCGCGGTCGGCATCTCCTCACGGCGGAACCTGCAGAACGTCCGACGCATGTGGGTCGCGACCTGGCTGCCCTGTTTCAGCCGCCGTTGCGTGCGGTCGAGGAGGCGGGCGGTGTCCGGTGTGGCGCGGTGCGGGCCACGGAGGCGGATGGCCAGATCATCTTCGATGGCGCCCCGGCGGCAGGAGCCCAGCTCCATGCTCTTTGGGCGGCGGCGCAGGTCAGCTGGCGGGCGCTCGACGTGGGCCGCGTGCCGAATGTTGATCGTGTTCTGACGGCCGTCGGAGACTTGGCGTAGATCATCGACGCAGGCTGCCCATGGCGCCGTCTTGATCTCGGCTCGCCGCGTAGTCTGTCCGGCATGGCGGTCGAAGCTGTGCAGAACTACGTTCACCTGGTCTCCGGGTTCACCAGAATGACCCGCACGAAAGCCGCGGAAGCGGCGAAGTCGCTGCTCGCTCAGGCCGGATTGGAGGACGTGGCGGCCGACGCCAGCGGGCGTGTGACCAAACTGGCTGACGAATTGCGGAACGCCAGCCGCGCCAACCGCGACTTGCTCGAGAAGCTGGTACGGGCCGAGGTCGAAAAGGCGACCACCAGACTGGGCTTCGTGCGCGCTCAGGACTTGGAGGAGCTGCGGAGAGAGATCGCCGAGCTCCGTAGCACGGTCAGTACGAGCGCAGATAATGGCGGGCCAGGGGTGCGCCGGGTCTCCCCGGCCACCGAACCGCGACACAGCACCACCCCAACGAGGAAGGCGGCGGCCAAGAAATCGGCTGCGAAGAAGGCCGCGGCCAAGAAGGCTGCGGAAGGAAACAGCGCAGCGAGCCAGGGCAGTCCGAATGGCGCGGAATGACTGAATTTTCGGTGCCCGGCGCCGATTCCGGTGAGGCGCCAGTCCCACCGGCCACGGGTAACACGACTGTCGACGATGCGCTGGGCAGCTTGGTCGATCTCGACTCGGCGCCCGTCGATGCTCATCATGACCGCCTAGCCCGCGCCCATGAGGCGCTCCAGACTGCACTCGACACGGGCGCCAGCTCCCAGGACCGGGCAGATCTCGGTTGACTGCGGTTGGCAGCGACGGCTCACGCCGTTCGCGGCTGGATGTCGAGCTGGTCGCTCGCGGGTTCGCTCGCTCGCGAAGCCATGCCCAGTCGATGATCAGCTCGAGTTTGGTCCAGGTCAATGAGCAGCTAGTCACCCGAGCGTCCGAGCGTGTGGTCCCTAACGATCGGGTGTCTGTCACCAATAATCACTACGTCTCTCGCGCTGCCCATAAGTTGCTGGGTGGACTCGATGATCTCGGCCTCAGCGTTTTCGGCCGCGCGTTGGACGCCGGCGCCTCGACCGGAGGGTTCACGCAGGTGCTGTTGGAGCGGGGTTGCACCGAGGTGATCGCTATTGACGTCGGCACCGACCAGCTGGCCACGTCGCTTCGTGACGATGATCGAGTGCGCCTCTGGGAGCGGACAAATCTGCGAGACCTCGATCTGCGCCATGTCGACGGCAGGCCGGTCGATCTGGTCGTCGCCGACGTCTCCTTCATCTCGCTGTTGATGATCTTGGATCCGCTTCTGTCCGTCACCCGGCCGGACGGACGCCTGCTCTTGATGATCAAGCCCCAATTCGAGGTCGGCCGGGCTGCGCTCGGAAAGGGTGGCGTCGTTCGATCGGAGACTCTCCGCCAGCAGGCCGTGGACAACGTCAGCATGGCGGCCGCCGAGAGGGGTTGGCCGACGCGGGTAGTCGTGCCGAGCAGGCTGCCCGGGCCGTCGGGCAATGTCGAGTTTTTCGCGCTATTGGCTCGAACTCCACTGACGGTGCCCATCGGAACCCGTCGAAGCTGACGCTCTGGTTCCCAGGACGACGGCCAGGGCCGCCCTATGCTGTGGCAGGTGAGCGCCCCGAACGGTCATCCGCTTCAGGTTCGCCGCGTTGCTGTGCTCACCCACCCACGCAGACCGGCGGCGATTGCCACCGCCGTACGACTGGTCGAGCGCTTGAGCGCTGCTGGCATCGAGATTGCCATGCCAGCTGAGGATCTGGCCAGCTTGACCCCCCACCTCTCCGCTCGGGTCACCGAACTCACTCGGCCGAGTCAGGAGGGTGCCCCAGTCGCCGAATTGATGATCGTCCTAGGCGGTGACGGAACAATCCTGCGCGGAGCTGAGTGGGTGATGGCGTCAGACACTCCGCTGCTCGGGGTCAACCTCGGTCACGTCGGGTTTCTTGCCGAGGCCGAGTCGTCCGAGATCGACAGCATCGTCGAGCGTGTTGTGGATCGGTCCTATCTGGTGGAGGAGCGATTCACCATCGATCTCCGGGTCCGGAACGGCGAGGAAGTGGTATGGTCCTCCTTCGCGATCAACGAGATCTCCATCGAGAAGGCTTCTCGGGAACGGATGCTCGAGGTCCTGGTAGAAATCGACGGACGCCCGCTGTCGCGCTGGGCCTGCGACGGACTCCTCGTGTCGACTCCGACCGGATCGACTGCCTACGCCTTCTCTGCCGGCGGTCCGGTGATCTGGCCAGGTGTCGATGCCTTCTTGGTGGTGCCGCTCAGCGCCCACGCCCTCTTCGCCCGCCCCTTGGTGCTCGGGCCGTCCTCCCGCGTGGTGGTGGAACTGCTCGCGGCCGCGCAAACCACTGGTGTGCTGTCGTGTGACGGTCGTCGTTCGGTGGAACTGCTCAGCGGGATGCAGGTCGAGGTCGTTCAGGGCCGACACCGACTACGGCTGGCGAGGCTCTCCGAGGCGCCCTTCACAGACCGCCTGGTGGGTAAGTTCGGCTTGCGAGTCGAGGGCTGGAGGGGTTCGGTCGACTCAGAGGAGCTGCCGGATCGTCAGCAGGCGCAGGCGTGATCGCCGAGCTTCGGATCACCGACCTCGGAGTCATCTCCGATGCCGCGATGTCTTTCCATCCGGGGCTAACCGTGGTGACGGGCGAGACCGGTGCCGGTAAGACGATGATTATCACCGGGCTCGGGCTGCTGCTCGGGTGGCGTGCCGACCCCAAGTTGGTGCGCAGCGGGGCCGAGCGAGCTCGGATCGAAGGCCGATTCGTCGCTGCGTCGTCCGAGGTGGTCGACCGGATGCTGGCTGCGGGCGGGGAGCTGGATGCCGATGGCGAACTGCTGGTGGCCAGGCACCTCACCGCGAGCGGGAGATCTCGCGCTTTTCTGGGCGGCGCATCGGTGCCGGCGGGACTCTGTACGGACGTGACGGCCGATCTGGTCACTATTCACGGGCAGTCCGAGCAGCTTCGCCTGGCAGAGCCGGACCGGCAGCGCCGAGTCCTTGACAAGTTCGCGGGACCGGCAGTCTGCGATCCGCTGGATGCGTACGGTCGACTGTGGGGGGAGTTGCAAGCTGCGCGGTCAGAACTGGCTCAGCTGCGGGACAAGGCCCAATCCCGAGCTAGGGAGATCGACCTGCTGCGATTCGGGCTCGACGAAATCGAAAAGATCGCTCCAGGCGCCGGGGAGGATCTGGCGCTAGCTGCTGATGCCCACCGATTGCAAGCCGCTGATGACCTGCGAGCGGCCGCCCAGTCCGCTGTGCTGGCACTCGCCGGCTCCGATGACGAAGCTGGCGGTGCCCTCGCCTGGTTGTCCGTGGCGCGGAAGGCGCTCGAGGCGGCCCAAGGTGACGACGTGGAGATGGCCTCACTGTCGAGCCGGCTGGCGGATACCAGCTATGCGCTGACCGATATCACAGCCGACCTGGTCAGATACCTGGACGCGCTCGATGGTGAACCCGGACGCCTGGAACAGATCGCCGCCCGGCGGGCGCAGCTGAACCTTCTGACCCGGAAGTACGGGACAACGTGCGACGAGGTGCTCGGTTGGGCGGCGGAGGCCGCCGTCCGGCTGCAGACGCTGGAGGACAGCGACGACCGGATCATGGTCCTGACGTCAAGAATCGACCAGCTCAGCGGCGAGCTCGCCGTGCTGGCTGAGCGCATCAGTGCCGCTCGCCGCCAGGCCGCCGACCGTTTCGGCGCCCAGGTACTCGAGGAGCTGGCGGCGCTTGCCATGCCCCACGCGACATTGCGATTCCAGGTGAGCAGCACCGAGCTCGGTCCGCACGGGGCCGACGCGGTGGACCTGCTGTTCAGCGCGAATGCGGGCATGCAGCCCCGGAGCGTCGGCAAAGTAGCGTCGGGCGGTGAACTGTCAAGGGTGCGATTGGCTCTGGAGGTAGTCCTCGCTGCCGGCCGGGAAGCCCGAACGCTGGTCTTCGACGAGATTGACGCCGGGGTCGGCGGCCGGGTGGCGGTGGAGATCGGCCGACGGCTGGCGCGCCTGTCGCAGGACACTCAGGTCATCGTGGTCACCCACCTGGCGCAGGTTGCGGCCTTCGCGGACCGGCACTACGTCGTGGTCA
>DASQUD010000342.1:0-11310 GCA_035641455.1 Propionibacteriaceae bacterium
CAGCAGGTCAATCTGGTGGATCCCATGCCCAAGCGTCGGGCCACCGCCTTCGCCGGCCCAGGTTCCTCGCCAGTCCGGATCGAAGTAGCTGTCCGGCCGGAACCACAACGTCTCGCACACCGCGACCTGCGGGCGGCCGAGGGCGCCGGAGCCCAGCAGCTCCGCGGCCCGGCGGGCACCGGACCCGTGCCGGTGTTGGAACACCACGTACGCCTTGCCGGCACCGGCCCGCTCCGCCTCAGAGACGACGTCGAACTCGGCCAGGGTCGGGCACGGCGGCTTCTCGATCAGCACTGACGCACCGGCCCGCAGCAATCTGGACGCCACCTCGGCGTGCGCGCCGGGCGGGGTGACGACGCTGACCAGGTCCGGTCGAGCCTCGCTCATCAGGCTCGTTACGTCCGGGTACGTCCGGCCACCGTAGGCACCGGCGTACGCCTCCGCACGCTCGGGCACGATATCGACCAGCCCGACCAACTCGGTGCGGCCGGAGGCTGCGTACGCCTTCGCGTGTTGGTGGGCGATTCCGCCGCACCCAACGATGGCGACCCGGAGTATGTGGTCCTCCGTGCCGGGCAGGCTGGTCGTCATAGTGCCATCATGCCGTTACGGACCAGCCAACGGACGTTCTTTCTCGGGGCGGCCGTCTCCAGATCCGGTACTTGACGCCAAGCGTGACTCATGCCATTTTTTGGCCGCGATGTCATCTCCGACCATGGATCCTCTGATCACACGTCGAACAGCCGTTCCTGCGTCCCTTCCTCCCTTGTCGCTGCCCCGCGCGCCTGCCCCGACTCATGCCGAGGTCCCGCCCGGACCTGAGGTCTCGACAGTTGTCGCGGCAGCGTGGGGCGATGAACCCTGTCTCGCCGCAACCGGTCCGCCCTACCTATCCGCAAACCGCAGACACGGAGAGCTCAGCTCATGAACCGACCAATTCGAGGCGTCCTTGTGGGCGCCGTTGCACTCCTGGGCGGCTTGTCCTGCCCGTCGACGTCGATGGCGGCGCCGCCGGAGACGGTGACGGAGTACAAGGCCTACATGGAATGCACGGGGACGACCAGCGGTGGCGAGCCGGTGTTCGTCACTACGGGAACCTCCCCGCAGTTCGGGGATCAGCTGTACGCAAGGGTCGGCGATCCGGAGGAACCTCGTTTGACCGCGTACAGCGTTTCCGGCGGCTGGGAGGGCCGTGAAATCGCCTTTGACCTCGAGGTGTTCGCCGGGGGCGGGGGTGGCCACCTTGAGCCGCCGCTCCTGGGGTCCTTCACGGCCACGACGACGGAGACCCCGACCACCGAGTACACCGATAGGGGCGGGTCGGGCAACCAGCACGTCCGGGCCACCATCGTCGAGGCGACGCTGACCGCCGAGGCTGTACTGAGCCTTCCCGGCGTCACGGTGGACAGCCTGAACTGCAGTGGTTCCTCCACAACGTCGACGTACGTGAGCAACAGTCCGGCGTCGACGGTCCGCTTCGAGCGCCGGTTCTACGACAGCGCGCGTTGTCAGGGCAACGCCGAGGTGGCACTGTTCGGGCCCGAAGACGGCAAGTATTACCTGTCGGTGGAGTTCGGTGAGCCGAACAACCAGTACAACCTCTCCGGGGTCATCGAAGAGCCGAACGACAAGAGCTTCACCATCGTCCTGCCGCTGCGGAACTCCCAGACCGGCGAGGTTCTCGGCGAGTACGAGGTCGCGGTCACGCTGACCCCAAGGGATAAGGCGACGACCACGGTGCTCCGCACCGCGACCGCCCGGATCACCCAGCGGACCACGTTGTACGACGTAAGCGCGCAGGTGACCCTGCCATCGATCGACATCGACGCGTCCTGCGAGGCCCTGGAAGTTACGACCCGAGAGATCGTCCGCGCCGCCCAGGGACCCAAGCCGACCGCAACGCCACCGCCCAACGACGCTCTGGCCGGTGCCCCACGAATCGCGGTCGGTGACACGGTGCGCACCACTACGCGAGACGCCGTGCTACTTCCCGAAGCTCCCCTGTCCTGCGCCACCAACCCGGGTCGCACCGTCTGGTACTCCTTCGTCGGAACCGGCGAGCCGGTGCACCTCGACACCGCCGGCAGCTCGTTCGATACGGCACTCGCGGTGTACGAGAAGGAGGGAGGTGAGCTGCTGGAGATCGCCTGTGCAGACGACGTCGAGCAGGACGACCCCTTCCCGACCGAGACGCTGCAGGCGCAGCTCGACGTACCCACCACCGCCGGGCGCACCTACTACGTGCAGGTCGCGGGGGTGTACGCCGACTACGGCCGGCTCGTCCTCTCCCTCGACTGAGGTGACTCGACTGACGGCAGCCTGGCCCTGAGTGGCCCGGGCTGCCGTCGTGTTCGGGATGATGACCCGCTCATCCTGCTAGCCTCGCAGCGCACTCCCAATGGTCGTCGAGAATCTCGATCCGGGAGTCTCATGGCGCGCCGACCGCCGTGCCCAGCTCGAACTGCAAGCAATGGACGGGAGTTACCTCGATGCGGGTCGTCGTGACAGGAGGAACGGGACGGGCCGGACGATGGGTTGTTCGTCACCTGGCCGAGGTCGGCCACGAGGTTGTGAACTTCGATCTCGCCAGCGGACCAGAGCTGGAGCTGCCAGGAGAGTTTTGCCGGGTAGACCTGGCGGACGCGGGCAAGGTCTACGATGCGCTTTTCCAGTTCCGCCCTGAAGGCATCTGTCATCTGGCGGCGAATCCTGCCCCGAGCGGTCAGGCGCAGATCGACGTTTTTGACAACAACGTGCTGAGCGCTCACAACCTCATGCAGGCGGCGGGCGATCTCCGGGTTCCGCGGGTCGTTTACGCCTCGAGTGAGATGGCGACCGGCCTGCTGACCGAGGGCACAGTTCCCACACAGATCCCCTTCGATGAGGCCGAGTGGCATCCGTCCCCGAATGCGTACGCCCTGAGCAAGTACATCAGCGAAGTGATCGCGGACTCGGTCGCGGTCCGCTACCCGCAGACGGCCTGGGTAGGGCTGCGCATCAATAATGTCATCGCTCCCGACGGCTACGACCGGTTCCAGGACGAGTGGGACGACCCTAGCCTCAGCAAGGGAAACTTTTGGAGCTACATCGACGCCCGCGACGTCGGTACTGCCTACCGCGCAGCGCTGGAAGGGACGAGCAGCGGTCACGAGGTGTGCCTGATCGCGGCGGCCGATACCCGGGCGAAGCGGGGACTGCGCGAGTTGATGGCTGAGTATTACGACGGCTATGACCGTTTCGCGAGCGATTACGAGGATCCGAGGTCGGCGTTCAACTGCGCCAAGATGAACGCGCTGTTCGGCTGGACCCCGAGTTACGGCTGGCGCGACCGCTGAGCCTGGTGCATGTGAACATCGCGCTTGCGGGATCCCAGTTATGTGCCGCCCGTCATGCGAACCGGGCCGACGAAGTGCTCCCGCAGGTGGTCGGCGTATTGGATCATGCCGCATAAGTAGGCTGAGTTCATGTCCGCCGAGATGACATCGGGGGAACCGGCAACTCGGTCGACCCTTGCCGAGGTCGCCGCGCTCGCCGATGTCTCCATCTCAACGGTCTCCAAGGTGCTCAACGGCCGCGGCGGCGTCTCCGACGAAACCCGTGCTCGTATTGAAGCGCTACTTCAGGATCACCAGTACAACAGGCGCAGCCCAGGCCCAAATCATGCTCCGCTGATCGAGGTGCTGTGCTTTGAGATCGCCAGCTCATGGGCTGCCGAGGCAATCGCGGGGATCGAACGGCTGGCTCGTGAGCACGGCGTGGGCGTGGTGGTATCGGGGACAAACGACCGCCAGAAGCCGGACCTGGACTGGATTGAGGGGGTTCTGAACCGCCGCCCTGTCGGGGTCATTCTGGTAGCTTGCAACCTTCTTGACGCCCAGCAACGGCAGCTTCGCTCACGCAACGTTCCCTTTGTCATGCTGGATCCCACCGAGCAACCAGCTCCTGACGTACCGTCAATCGGCTCCGCGGACTGGAGCGGCGCGTACGCCGCTACCCGGCACCTGATCGAGCTCGGTCATCGCGAGATCGCAATCATCACCGGCCCGGAGGAAATGATGGCCGCGACAGCCCGGCTGTCCGGCTTCCGGGCCGCACTGGAGGCCGCCCGCATCCCGCTCCACCCCAAATACGTGCGGCGTGGTGAGTTCCACCACAGCGACGGCCTCACCGAGGGGCGCGCGCTCCTCTCCATGCCAGTGCCGCCGACGGCGATCTTCGCCTCCTCCGACGTCCAAGCATTCGGCGTGTACGAAGCGGCCCGAGCCCTCGGGGTCGCAATTCCGACGGAGTTGTCGGTGGTCGGGTTCGACGACCTGAAGATGGCCAGGTGGGCGGGACCGGCACTCACCACCATCCGCGTTCCCATCGCCGAGATGGCCGAGCAGGCCGTACAGGTCGTACTCGGTCTGGCGCAGGACCGGGCGCCCGCGTTCTCGCGCGTCGACATGGCAACGACGCTTGTGGTACGCGATAGCACAGACGTACCGCCCCGCCACCATCGCGAAACTTTCGTTCATCAAATTGAAACTTGACTACCTCCATCTAGGCAAGTATCGTCCGGTGTCATCGCAACAGCCGTGTGACGCGTTTGGATAGCCGGTGGCCGTCGGGTCCATGGATGGTCGCGACTCGGCCGTAGCCGCGCGTCCTCATTCCTGACCTTGGGCTCTTGCCGGCCCACGGAAGCATCGGGTGCCAGACAGGCGTCCGCAGATCAAAGAGGATCAGTATGAAGCTCACACTCCTGCCGAAGCGACGGCTTCGGTCACTCGCCCTGGCTTCGGCCGGCCTCATGGCAACATTGCTCGTCGCGTGCGGCGGCCCTGTAGGGGGCGGCGGCCAGGAAAGCGGGGGTGAGGCGGCCGAGGGCCAGACAAGTGGGGCTGCGACGTCGGGCACGGTGAACTGGTGGGGCTGGACGCCCACCGACACCGCGACCGCGAACGGCTACATCGCCGCGTTCAACAAGGAATATCCCGACATCAAGGTCAACTTCAAACTTGTCTCTATCCCCGACTGGCAGGCGGCGCTGACACCCGCCTTGCGATCAGATAGCGGCCCTGACGTCTTTGACATGCAGCCGGGATCCTACGTGACCAAGTACCAGTCCTTCACTGAGGACCTGACCCCGGTGATCACCAAAGCGTTGGGTGAGGACTGGCAGTCGAAGGTCGCTCCGGCGGGGGTCAGCGGGCTGACGACAGAGGACGGGAAGCTGACCGCCATGTCCGTCGGCGCGGTCTACTCAGGCACGCTCTGGATCAACCAGGGTCTGTTCGACAAGTACAACCTCAAACCTCCGACGACGCTCGATGAGTGGGAGAAGGTCTGCCAGGAGTTCAAGTCGCACAATCAGGGCTGCTTCGTCCAGGGCGCGGCCGGCGCGGGCTTCGACCAGGACACCCTGCAGTCGATTGCGAACTCCGTCGAACCGGGATTCTGGACGCGCGCTTCGAAGGGCGAGGCCAAGTGGAACGAGCCGGCCATGGTCAAAACTCTGGACATATGGAAGCAGCTGTTCACCCGCGGCATCATGCAGGAGGGCGCGGTCGGCTATCAGCAGTACCCGGACGCCAATAACGACTTCCTGACCGGTAAGTACGCGATGGTCATGATGGGCACCTGGTACACGCAGTACTCGACTGAGAAGGCGATGACGGCGGCCCTCAAGGCAGCAGGCGTCTCGGGTGCGAAGCCGTTCCCCATTCTGCCCATCCAGTTCCCGGACGTCGCTCAGGCGGGGAACACGAGCGAGATGTTCGGTGACGCGGACTACGGCCTGTCGATCTCGACAAAGGCGAAGAACAAGGCGGCCGCCGAGACCTTCGTGACCTGGCTCACCACCTCTCAGGTCGGACAGCAGGCGGTGGCTGATCAGCTGAACGACGTGCCGGCGTTGAAGGGCATCGAGCCGAACTTCGAGCAGATCACGTTCGTCGACCCTCAGGTGCAGGAGGCCACGGTGAAAGATCTGCTCGCCAAGGTCGCCACTGTCGAACAGCCTCGCTTCGCGCTGCTGAATCAAGACGTTCAGGACGCGATCTTCCAAGCGGCGACGTCGACGGCCACTGGCAAGGCGACTCCCGAGGAGGCAGCGAACACCTTGCAGCAGGCGGCGGAGGCTGCGCGGTAGCGATCGAGCCGGTTCGACAAGGGGTGCGGTGATGGCTGGAACATCAGTGGCCGAACGCGGGCTTCGCGAGAGGCCCGCGCCCGCGGCAAGTGGCGGCGGGAGACGTCGCCGCTTGCAACCGCCCGGCCTGCCGTGGATCCTGCCAGCGCTCGTGCTGTGCGTCGGGCTCATCTACTACTGCATCTGGTACACCGCGGTCATCTCCACCTGGGATTGGGACGGGATCGACCCCAATCCGGAGAAGGTGGGAGCGGAGAACTACGTTCGGATCTCCCAAGACCCGATCTTCTGGCGCACCATCCGTCACACCGTCGTGTTCTTCGTCGTCACGTTCGTTGTGCAGACCGCCCTGGGCCTGGTCTTCGCGGTGCTCCTGCACTCGAAGGTGAGGCTCGCCGTGCTCTACAAGGTCATCATCTTTATCCCCGTCGTTTTGGCCCCCGCCATCACGGCGCCGGTCTTCCGGCGGATGTTCGCGCCGGACGGCCAGGTCAACTGGCTGCTCGAGCACATCGGGCTTGGCTCGCTCGCACAGCCATGGCTCGGCCAGGAGAGCACCGCGCTCCCGGTGATCATGGCGGTCACCGTGTGGCAGTGGACCGGTCTGACCTTCGTGCTGTACTTCGCGGCCATCGGGCAGATCGATCAGTCGGTGATCGAGGCTGCCCGGATGGACGGCGCCGGCAACTTCCGCACGCTGTTTCACATCATCTGGCCGGGCGTCCGTGGCACGACGCTCGCCATGGCCATACTGAGCGCCATCGGCGCCCTGAAGACATTCGACGTGCCGTACCTGATCACCGTAGGGGGCCCGAACTACGCCACGGAGTTCCTCGGCACCTACATCTACCGAAAAACCATCCCACAGTCGCACGTCGGCTACGGCGCGGCCCTGTCGATCATCCTGCTAGTGCTGGCCTTGGTCATGGCGCTCATCCTGCAGGCCCGGGGAGGGGAACGGAGGGTGGCCCGCTGATGTTCGAGGTCCGGACCCGCTGGGGTCGCATTCTCCTGCAGGTTGTGGTCACCCTGCTCGTGCTGCCCTTCGTGTTTCCCCTGTTTGCGATGGTGCAGGGCTCGCTCGCCGGCGATGGCTGGGGCAATTACGCGGCGGTCCTAGCCGTCCCGGGACTGTGGCGTTTCTTCGTCAATACCGTGGTCATCGCGGCCGGCGTGATCGTCATCGTCTACGTGGTCACCATGCTCGCCGCCTACGGCTTCGGGAAGCTGCGCATCCGAGGGCGTGAGGTGTACTTCTGGATGCTGCTGGCCTGCCTGACGCTGCCCGAGGTCGTGCTCCTCACCCCGCTGTTCACCACCGCCCAGGCGCTTGGCTTCTTCGACACCTACTGGGCCGTGATCTTGCCGCTCGCCGCGCTGCAGGTGCCGTTCGCAGTCTTGCTCGCCCGGACCTTCGTCCAGGGGATACCCGACGAACTCTTCGAAGCCGCACGGGTCGACGGCGGGACGGTCATCAACGGCTTCCGCCACCTGGTGATCCCGTTGACCCGTCCTATAGCCGCAGCAATTCTGATCTTTACGCTCATTGGGGCCTGGAACAACTACCTCTTTCCGCTGGTGTTCCTGCAGTCAACGGAGATGCAGACGATCACCCTGGTGCCGCAGTTTTTCGTGGGCCAGTTCAGCAACGACCAGACAAAGATTCTCGCCTCGGCCGTGATCACCGCGATTCCGGAGGTTGTCGCCTACCTCTGCCTGCAGCGCCTGTTCGAGCGGGGCTTGGCCGCTGGCGCCATCAAGTAGTCAGCAGGACCACTGTTCACCCGTACCCAAAGGAGCACCGTGCCGCTCATCCAGATCGACCTTGACCGTGAGCTCTTCGAGTCCCTCGGCGACCAGCTGAGCGCCGCGGTCCAGAAGGCGCAGATCGACGCGCTCGACATCCAGGCCGACGACCTGTTCCAGGTCTTCACTCCGCATGGCCCGGGCGAGCTCCGCTTCGATCCGGGCTACAACGGGGTCGACCGACAACGCCTTCTCCTGCTCCGGATCACGATGGTGCACATGTATAGCGTCGCGACGAAGCAACGCCTGTACCGCTCCATCGTCGAGCGTTTCGGGGAGGCCGGAGTGCGCGCCGAGGACATTCTGATTTCTGTCGTGGAAAACGGCTACGAGGACTGGTACGCAGGCCGGCTCTGACAGACCGATCAATCCAAGAAAAAAGGAGTCTTTCGGATGATGCGACACGACGGCGCGCCGCTCAACGTGCTGTACATCGGTGGCACGGGCACGATCAGCGCGTCCTGCGTGCGCCTTTCCCTGGAAAGCGGGATGTCGGTGTTCGTGTTGAACCGCGGCAACAACAGCGCGGCTCGGGAGATGCCTGAAGGCGTCCACTGGCTGACGGGTGACGTGACGGACCACGCTTCTCTTCTTGCGGCCATCGGAGATCACCGGTTCGATGCGGTGGTCAACTTCTTGTCCTACGACGCCGACGATGTGCACCGTATGGTCGCGGCGTTCGGACATCGCACCAGGCAGTACGTCCATATCAGCTCGGCCTCCATCTACGCCAAGCCCGTGCAGCAGTCACCGATCACTGAATCGACGCCGATCGCACCGAATCCGGTGCTCGAGTACGCCACGGCCAAGTGGCGGGCGGAGCTTGCGCTGCAGCGGGCCAAAACCGAGAAAGGCTTCCCTGTCACCATCATCCGGCCCTCGCACACCTATGACGACGCGAACCCGCCCGTCCCGGGAGCGTGGACGGTGGTGGACCGGATCGCCAGGGGCGCGGAGATTCCGGTGCATGGGGATGGGACGTCGTTGTGGACGCTGACTCATGCCGAGGACTTCGCTCAGGGACTTGTCGGCCTGCTCGGCAACCCTAGAACCATCGGGGAAGTCTTCAATATCACGGGGGAGGACGTGTACACCTGGGATCAGATCTACAACATCGTCGCCGACGCGCTCGGCGTCGAAGCGAACCTCGTGCACGTGGCCTCCGAGCTGTTTCCTGTGGTGGCACCCGACTGGTTCTGGTCCGGCGAGATGCTCGGCGACATCGGCCACACTGGCGTGTTCGACACCTCTAAGATCCGGCGGTTCGTACCCGGCTTCTCGCCGAAGCTCACGTTCCACCGCGCTGCACTGCGCATGATTAAGTGGCGTGCGGACCATCCGGACACGACGGGCGCTGATGAGGCGACCAACGCTGTCCTGGACCGTATCGTCGACGCCTACCACGCGGCGCGGGAGGTCTTCGCCGACCGTGCGCCGCAGCCCGCCGGAGTCGGCGTGTGAACCGGCCCCCAACCTTGTCCCTGAGCGAACTTGGCGGCACGGGGCTAGCCGTCACGCCGATCTGCTTCGGGACGAGCCCGCTGGCCAGCATGGCCGAGCTGTACGGGTACGACGTCGAGGAGGAACGAGCCGTCGCGACCGTTTTGGCCGCCTTCGACAGCCCGGTCAACTTTCTTGACACCTCTAACGGCTACGGCGAGGACGGCGCCGCGGAGCGTCGGATCGGCGCGGCGATCCGACGAGTGGGCGGGCTCCCGCCCTCGGTCGTGCTGGCCACGAAGGTCGACCCGGATCCGCGTACCGGGGACTTCTCCGGCGACCGAGTACGCGCCTCCCTAGAGGAGTCGATGGAGCGCCTGGGCGTCGACAAGATCGCCTTGCTGCACCTGCACGACCCCGAGCGGATCTCGTTCGAGGAGGGCGTGGGTCCCGGTGGACCGGTGGAAGCGTTGGTCGACCTCCGGGAGCGAGGGCTGGTCGAACACCTGGGGGTCGCTGGCGGACCGGTCGGATTGCTTCAGCAGTACCTCGACACTGGGGAGTTCGAGGTCGTGCTGAGCCACAACCGGTACACCCTGCTGGACCGCTCCGCCGAGCCGCTCTTTCGTTCCGCGGCTGACCAGGGTCTGGGTGTGCTCAATGCGGCGCCGTACGGCGGCGGCATGCTGTCGAAGGGGCCGAGCGTGCAGGAGAAGTACGCCTACGGCTCCAGGGACGACCGGATCCGCAAGGCGGCAGAGGCGATGGAGGCGGCTTGCCGGCGGTATGACGTCCCGCTCGCCGCCGCGGCATTACAGTTCTCCACGCGGTCGGAGGTCATCGACTCGACGGTGGTCGGGGTGTCATCGCCGCAGCGGGTCGCCCAGACCCTCCAGCTGGCTGCCGTGGCGATCCCCGACGAGCTGTGGGCGGAGCTCGACCAGGCCACTCCCGACCGGGAACTCTGGCTGGACTGAGGACGCATGAGCGTTCATTCGCCGCAATCGGTCTTCGCGACTTACCCGAGCCTGCGGGGCCGGGCGGCGTTCGTGAGCGGCGGTGCCTCCGGCCTTGGCGCAGAGTTCGTGAATCACCTGGCAGGGCAGGGCGCGCGTGTCGCGTTTGTCGACATCGACGTCGAGCGTGGTAAGGCGCTCGAGCAGGCGCTGCTGAAGCAAGGTGACGAAGCACTGTTCCTGGAGTGCGATGTGCGGGACGTCCCAGCCCTGCAGGCGGCGATCGCACGATCGGCCGAGCAGCTCGGCGCGATTCGTGTGCTGGTCAACAACGCCGCCAACGACCACCGGGACCGGGTCGCCGAAATGGACCAGGCGCTCTGGGACGACCGGATTGCCGTCAACGTTCGCCACCACTTCTTCGCCGCCCAGGCGGTCGCGGGCATGATGCACGAAGCCGGCGGTGGATCGATCATCAATCTCGGGTCGATCAGCGCGCACATCGATCTTCTCGACCTGCCCGGCTACATCACGGCCAAGGCTGGTGTGGAGGGGCTGACACGGACCCTGGCGCGTGAGTACGGACCATGGCACATTCGGGTCAACTGCATCATCCCGGGGTGGATCATGACGGAGAAGCAGCTCAGCGAGTGGGTAAATGCGGAGGCGGAGGAGTCCATTGCACGCAACCAGTGCCTCCCCGACAAGCTTTATCCCGACGATGTCGCCCGGCTCCTGCTCTGGCTCGCGGCGGATGACTCCCGTTCCTGCACGGCGCAGCGGTGGATAGTGGACGGAGGCTGGATGTGAGCACGGCGGAGCGATTCACCGTGTCCTGCACCTTTCACGGCGAGGGACCCTTCTGGGACGCGCTGAACAATCGGCTACTGCTGGTCGACATGCTCGCCGGCAGCGTGTTGGCTGTAGACCCGGACGCTGGCGTTGAACGTCGAACACTCGCCAACGTGGCTGCCG
>DASQUD010000343.1:0-16295 GCA_035641455.1 Propionibacteriaceae bacterium
GTTTCCCGAGGTCTCGGCACCCTCGGCATCGTTGTCGGCATCAGCGCCCTTGTGTTCGGGATTCTGCTGCTGGTCTGGCCCGAAATCAGCCTGCTGGTCGCGGCGGTGCTTTTCGGTTTACAACTGCTGATCGCCGGAATCGTGCGGATCGTCAGCGGCATCGCCAGCGGGGAACTGGACGGTGGTGAGCGAGCGCTGTCGATCACCCTCGGTGTCCTGGTCCTGCTCGCCGGCATCTTCTGTCTGCGCAACCCGGGCCTGACCCTGCTATGGATCATCATCCTGGTCGCTTGCGGGTGGCTCATCGAGGGAATCATCCAGATCGTGGTCGGGTTTCGACGTTCCGGCGCGCGGCTGTGGCCGATCGTGTTGGGTTTAGTGTCGATCGCCGCGGCAATCGTGATCCTGGTCTGGCCGCTCTCGGCGTTGCGGACGTTCGTCCTTCTGGGCGGCTGGTTGTTGATCTTCATCGGGGTGGTCACGGTGGTGAGCGCCATCATGGCGATGCGCCAGAAGCCGGCCGAGCTGGCTGCTGCAGCGGCCTGAACAACTGCCTCCGCCTCACGTCGCTGTGTTTGCGGCCACAAGGCAGCGGCTAACTGAGGTAGAGAGACCATACTGAAGTTCCCGGCGAGGACTCCGCTCCCGGCCGGCTTGACGTGAAGAGAGAGGCATCATGCCTGCTGCACGACTCGATAGCGGCCCGGCGGCGGCCACGCCGCCAAAACCGGCCTCGGCCGCGTCAGCACTGGCGACCGCCTCGTCCGGATTGTTCGTGCTTGCTGCGATGGTGGTCATCGCGGCTGGCATCAAGACCGTGTCCAACATCATCGGACCGAGCTTCTTGGTGTTGACCTTGGTGATCACGGTGCATCCGCTACGCACAATTCTCGTCCGGCGCCGCGTCCCCAGCTGGCTGGCGAGCATCGTGGTTCTGCTGAGTGTCTACGGACTGCTTATCTTGGTTCTTGGCTCGACCGTCTGGTCGCTCACCAGGCTGGTCAATGTGCTGCCGGAGTACGCCGACGAGTTCACGAACCTCTTCAACTCTGCTCTGGATCAGCTGAGCCGGATCGGCATTGAAACCACCGACCTGCGGCGTGCCATCGAAGGTTTCAACCTGTCGAGCTTCACAGGCGTCGCATCGCAGATACTGAGCGGGATCACCAGCGGACTGTCCGTGTTGTTGCTGGTCTTGGCCATGGTGGTCTTCATCACCTTTGACGCCGCCGGCTTCGGCGAGCGCCTCGGCCTGCTGCGCAACCTCCGCCCCAACATCGCCAACGCTTTCACCGACTTCGGCGACAGCGTACGGAAGTACTGGGTGGTCACCACGGTCTTCGGACTGATCGTGGCAATCATCGACGTCGTCGCGCTGTTGATCATCGGCGTGCCGCTTGCCCTTACCTGGGGCGTGTTGGCGCTGGTCACCAATTACATTCCTAACATCGGCTTCATCCTGGGCCTGATCCCGCCAACCCTGATCGCCCTTCTCGAAGAAGGCTGGGGCGCAGCCATCGCCGTGATCGCCTCCTACAGTGCGGTCAACGTCGTCATCCAAACGCTGATTCAGCCGCGGTTCACCGGCGACGCCGTCGGCATCACATCAACGGTCGCGTTTCTGTCCCTGATCATCTGGGCGTTTATCCTGGGCCCCCTAGGTGCGCTGCTGGCCGTGCCGGCCACGCTCCTGGTGAAGTCGCTGCTGGTCGATCATGCCGACCGCGGGCGATGGATGGGGGCGCTGCTCAACTCGACGCCCGACTTCGCCGATCCCGAGCACCCGGTGACCGACGCGCCGAACGCAGCTGCGCGAGAGCGGGCAGTTCGCCGCTGACCGGCCAGTCGACAGTGCCCGAACGAGGGCGCTTCGCAGCCGGTCCGCCGCTCCGACCGGCCTTCGGCGGGTACCCTCGCATAGGTGAACAGTAGTAACCTGCCGATCTCCTCTCCGTACCGCAGCACACCGGACGCGCCGGTCACGGAGGCGGAGCGAGAACAGCTCAGCTCGCGGCTCAATGCCGCGTTCACGGACGGGAAGCTCGAGCAGGACGACTACCAGTTCCGTCTCGACCAGCTGTTCGCCGCGACTCGAATGGGTCAGCTGCTACCCGTGGTCGAAGGTCTGCCGCCGATGCCCACCCACGCGAGTCCCGAGATCGTCGCGAGTGGCGGAGGAGAGCCGGGTCAGTTGGCCGACACGCGAAGCGCCAGCCGCTTCGCTCTGTTGCTGATTGCCGTGCTGGTCGTCGCCATTGTCCTGATCGCGATCCTTTTCGTTGTGGTGCTCTAAGAACCGGAGCATCGCGATTTGGGTCAGTCCAGCAAACCGCGTATGATCATCTGTCGGCCACCCTTGCCGGTGGTCGTTGTGGCGTGCAATCAGATTGGGAGGTCATGGCGAAGAAGGAAGGCGCGCTCGAGCTGGAGGGCACCGTGGTCGAGGCACTGCCCAACGCAATGTTCCGCGTTGAGCTTGCCAACGGTCACAAGGTCCTGGCCACGATCAGTGGCAAGATGCGGCAGCACTACATCCGCATCCTTCCGGCAGACCGAGTGGTCGTCGAACTCTCCGCCTACGATCTGACTCGCGGCCGCATCGTGTACCGGCACAAGTGACCACGTTTCGTCCATCATCCAAACGAGACGCAAAATCATCCACCACGGCGAGGCATGTTTGCGCATGCGGAGCCTGATCAAGAAAGAAGCTCGATGAAGGTCCAGCCGAGCGTCAAGAAGATCTGCGACAAGTGCAAGGTGATTCGCCGGCACGGTCGCGTGATGGTGATTTGCGAGAATCCCCGCCACAAGCAACGGCAGGGCTGAGCAAGACCCAGAAAGCGTGCTAGCACGATCGAAAGTGATTTCGATCCCACCCTCGGTCGGAGGCCGAGGCCCCGGTGATTTGGCAAAGAACTCCAAGTCGAAGGCAGCCGGGGACGCATCACGCCAGACACCTCCGCGACGCTCGTCTGATCCTTCGACAGGACCAGGGCATCAGGGTGCGTCGACCAGACGAAAGGTAACCGCCTCATGGCCCGCCTGATCGGTGTCGATCTGCCGCGCGAGAAGCGGCTCGAGGTCGCCCTGACCTACATCTACGGCGTCGGGAAGACCCGCGCCCTGCAAACCCTGGAAGCCACCCAGATCAGTGGCGACGTCCGTGTTCACCAGCTGACCGACGAGCAACTGGTCGCCTTGCGTGACTGGATTGAGGCGAACTACCAGGTAGAGGGCGACCTGCGCCGGGAGGTCGCGTCCGACATCCGACGCAAGGTCGAGATCGGTTCCTACCAGGGTCGCCGTCATCGCAGTGGCCTCCCCGTTCGCGGCCAGCGCACCCGCACCAACGCCCGCTCGCGGAAGGGCGCCCGCAAACCCGTCGCCGGCAAGAAGAAGGCAAAGTAATGGCTACTGCAGGACGCAGCACCGGCGCCGCCAAGAAGGTGCGCAAGAAGGAAAAGAAGAACGTGGTCTCCGGCCACGCCCACATCAAATCGACGTTCAACAACACCGTCATCTCGATCACCGACCCGACGGGCGCCGTGATCGCGTGGGCGTCCGCCGGTACGGTCGGCTTCAAGGGTTCCCGCAAGTCGACCCCTTACGCCGCCCAGATGGCGGCGGAGGCCGCGGGCCGGCGCGCAATGGAGCACGGCATGAAGCGGGTCGACGTCTTCGTCAAGGGACCCGGCTCGGGTCGGGAGACCGCGATCCGCTCCCTGGGAGCGGTCGGCCTTGAGGTTGGCGCGATCTCGGACGTCACCCCCGTACCGCACAACGGCTGCCGCCCGCCCAAGCGGCGTCGCGTCTAGGCGACTCAGAGACAAGGACTGATTGAAACATGGCTCGCTATACCGGTCCCATGACCAAGAAGTCGCGTCGGCTGGGCGTTGACCTGGTCGGCGGCGATTCAGCGTTCGAGCGCCGTCCGTACCCGCCCGGCGTGCACGGCAAAGGCCGCACCAAGGAGTCGGAGTATTCGCTACAGCTACGGGAGAAGCAGAAGGCGCGATTCTCCTACGGCGTGCTGGAGAAGCAATTCCGCCGCTACTACGAGGAAGCCAACCGGCTGCAGGGCAAGACGGGTGACAACTTGCTGCAGATCCTGGAGTCGCGGCTGGACAACGTGGTCTACCGGGCGGGTTTGGCCCGGACGCGACGGCAGGCCCGTCAATTCGTGGTGCACGGCCACTTCCTCGTCAACGGCCAGAAGGTGGACATCCCGTCGTACCGGGTCAGCCCCCACGACGTCGTCGATCTGGCTCCGAAGGTGCGTGAAATGACGCCGCACATCGTCAACCGTGAGACCCACAACGAGCGTGAGGTACCCGGCTGGATGCAAGTCATCCCCGAACGCGGGCGAATCCTCATCCATCAACTGCCGGTCCGCCAGCAGATTGTGATCGATGTTCAGGAGCAACTCATCGTCGAGCTCTACTCCAAGTAGTAACGCGTGCCGCTTCAGCCAAGCTGAGCGCGCGTGATCTCGGACCGCCGGATGTGGTTCGGGTTCCGTGGGATCAAATAGCGGGTTCCGCGGGGAAGGAAGAACTGTCATGTTGATTGCACAGCGACCCACGCTGTCCGAGGAGCCGGTGGGCGACAGCCGGTCCCGCTTCGTCATCGAGCCACTGGAGCCGGGATTCGGCTACACGCTCGGCAACTCGCTGCGCCGTACGCTGCTGTCGTCCATTCCGGGCGCAGCCGTCACCAGCATCAAGATCGACGGGAACCTCCACGAGTTTTCCACTCTGGAAGGGGTGGTCGAGGACGTCACCGAGATCATTTTGAACCTCAAGGGCCTGGTCGTCTCGTCCGAGGAGGATGAGCCGGTCACGATGTACCTCCGCAAGGCTGGCCCTGGAGCGGTCACCGCGGCCGACATCGCACCGCCGGCAGGAGTGGAGGTCCACAATCCCGACCTGCACATTGCCAACGTGAACGAGGACGGCAAGCTGGAGATGGAGCTAGTGGTCGAGCGTGGCCGCGGCTACGTCTCTGCGGTCCAGAACAAGACCGCCGACGCCGAGATCGGCCGCATCCCGGTTGATTCGATCTACTCGCCGGTGCTGAGGGTCACCTACAAGGTGGAGGCGACCCGCGTCGAACAGCGTACGGACTTCGACAAATTGATCTTGGACGTGGAGACGAAGCTGGCGATCCGGCCGCGGGACGCAGTGGCGTCGGCGGGTCGCACCCTGGTCGAGCTGTTCGGTCTGGCACGCGAGCTCAACCTCGAAGCGGAGGGAATCGAGATCGGCCCGTCGCCGATCGACGAGCAGTTGGCTGCCGACCTGGCGCTGCCCGTGGAGGACCTGAACCTGACCGTCCGGTCCTATAACTGCCTCAAGCGCGAGGGCATCCACACAGTGTCCGAGCTGGTATCCCGCAGTGAGCAGGACCTGCTGGACATCCGCAACTTCGGATCGAAGTCGATCGACGAGGTCAAGCTGAAGCTGCACGAGATGGGCTTGTCGCTCAAGGACAGCGCTCCGGGCTTCGATCCGCTGACCGCCATCGGCCGGTATGACGACCTGGATGACGAGGACGTCGATTTCTCCGAGACCGAGCAGTATTGAGCAAGGGGGCGACCCCCTTCAAACCCCGAAGTCGTCTGACCTACTAAAGCTCTGGAGAGAAGATGCCATCACCGACGAAGGGCGCTCGGCTGGGCGGCAGTCCCGCGCACGAGCGCATCATCCTGGCCAATCTCGCTAGCCAGCTCTTTGAGCACGGACGGATCGTGACCACCGAGGCGAAGGCCCGGCGGCTCCGGCCGTTGGCGGAGAAGTTGATCACCAAGGCGCGCCGTGGTGACATCCATTCCCGCCGGCTGGTGCTGACCACGGTCAAGGACAAGGGCGTGGTGCACACCTTGTTCACTGAGATCGCGCCCACCTTTGCCGATCGCGAGGGGGGCTACACCCGGATTACCAAGGTAGGCCCGCGCAAGGGTGACAACGCTCCGATGGCCGTCATAGAGCTCGTCACAGAGTCGGTCGAGGACAGCAAGAAGGTCAACGCCAAGAGCGCCGGACCAGCCAAGAAGGCGCCGACGAAGAAGGCCGCCAAGAGTGCTGCCCCGGCTTCAGCGGCAGGAACGGCTGTCAACGAGCCAGCGCCTACATCGGCTGCAACCAATGAGCCGGCGCCGGCCGAACCGGTTGAGGCGACCGAGCTCGACGCCGAGGAGCTGGTCACCGAAGAGGCGCCGGCCGAGGAGCTCGTCGGTGACACCGAGGAGCGGGAGGCGCTGACGCAGTCGCAGCAAGCTCCCAGCGACGACACCTCGGATGAGGAGGCGGCCGCGCCGACCACGGAGTCACGCGACACCAAGTCCTGAATCGTCCAGACGTGAGGGCGGCGCTTCCTGCGCCGTCCTCACGGCACCCGGCAGAATGCTGAGCATGCTGCTGTCCCGGCTGGCCGAGACGTGGAACGCACTGTCGGCGACGCGGTCCCGCAACGCCAAGCGTGACTTGATTGCGGCCATCTTGGCTGACGCCACGCCTGAGGAGATCGAGGTCGTCGTCTCATACCTCTCGGGAGAGCTGCGGCAGCGGCGTACCGGGTTGGGATGGCGCTCGTTGCAGGGCCTCCCCGAGCCAGCCGCGGCGCCATCGCTAGAGGTGGTGGACGTCGACGGCGCCTTCGAGGAGATCTCTGCTCTTCACGGAGCAGGCTCTGCCGCCGCTCGCGCCAGCGCCACCAACGAGCTTTTCGCTCGAGCGACAGATTCGGAACAGGACTTCCTCCGGGGGCTCATCTTTGGCGACCTCCGTCAAGGAGCGCTCGAGGCCCAGGTGCAAGAGGGCCTCGCATCTGCGTTCGCCGTGCCGCTGACTTCCGTCCGCCGTGCTGCAATGCTGCTCTCCTCGACCGCGGCGGCGGCCAGGCTGGCGATCACCGGTGGCCGTCCTGCGCTCGATGCCGTCACGCTCCGGGTGGGCACGGCCGTGCAGCCCATGCTTGCGGCGAGTGCTCCCGACCCCGAGGGAGCAGTCGCTAAGACGGGCCTCCCTGCCGTTGTGGATTTCAAGCTGGACGGCGTGCGGGTGCAGGTTCACCGCAACGGTCCCGAGATCACGATCTTCACGCGCAGCCTGGACGACGTGACGGCGCGGATGCCGGATGTGGTGGCGCTTGTCGCTGATCTTCCGTCGGATCAGATCGTGCTGGATGGTGAGGTTCTCGCCTTGAGCGCTGACGGCAGACCCGAGCGGTTCCAGGTCGTGGCGTCCCGGGCCATGAGCAGTGCCGATGTGGCGGCGGCCGCAGAGCGTCTGCCGTTGCAGGCGTTCTTCTTCGACCTGCTCCGGGTCGGTGATCATGATTTGCTCGACGAACCGCTGACCCGCCGAATTGAGGTGATGGCCGAGATCTTGCCACCATCGTTGATCGTCAACCGAGCGATCTGCGCAGACCTGGAGGAGATCTCGACGGTCTTCAGCGAAGCGGTGTCCGAGGGCTACGAGGGTCTGGTGGTGAAGAACCCGTCCGCTTCGTACGCGGCTGGTCGGCGCGACTCCGCGTGGGTCAAGCTCAAGCCCAGGCACACGTTCGATTTGATCGTCACCGCGGCCGAGTGGGGTCACGGGCGTCGGCGGGGCTGGCTGTCCAACCTGCACCTGGCTGCGCGAGATCCGGACAACGGTCAGTTGATCATGCTCGGCAAGACGTTCAAGGGGCTGACCGACGAGATGCTGACCTGGCAGACCGAACAGTTCTTGGCACGAGAGGTCCGCCGGACCGCAGGCACCGTCTACGTCGACCCATCTATGGTCGTCGAGGTCGCCTGTGACGGCTTGCAGGCATCGACTCGTTACCCCGGAGGCGTCGCGTTGCGATTCGCCCGCGTGCTTCGGTATCGCCCGGACAAGTCTGCCGCCGATGCCGACACGATCGATACCGTGAAGGCGCTCAGCGTGACGCGGCCCGAGTCGAGCACCGAGCCCTGAGCCCGCGTCATTACGTGCCCCGAGCCCGCGTCATTACGTGCCGCGAGCCTGTCGAACGGCCGGGCTCAAAGCATCCAGCACGGCTGGGCGCGGAGCTGCGGTCGGCCTCTCCCAGAGCAGCGAGCGGGCGGCTGAGGCGAACAGTGCCGGATGGAAGAGCAGCAGAGGCGAGCCCATCAGGTGGTATACGCGCGCGAATGCGCGATAGGCTCCGCGATCGCCGTGCGCGGCGAGCCGGCCGAGCTCCGCCATCCACCCGCCGAGCAGCCGCTGGCCCAGGCTCTGTCGCCCGGTGCTGCTCGGATAGCGAAGGTCCTCGCTGGTGACGACCGACCACGGCAAGTCGGCGACCGCGCCGATACGTCGTTGCAGGCGCCGGGCCGCCAGCGCATCAGAGCTGGCCAGCGCATCGCGGACCAGGAGCGCTTGAGCGGCGGCGACGGTGATCCCCTGGCCGAAGGCGGGATTGAACGTGCAGTATGCGTCACCGACGGCGATCAGACCATCCGGCCAGTGCCGAAATTCGCCATAGCGCTGCCGGCGGTTTCCCGTTTGCCGATAGACGGCGACTTCGCTGACCGGCTCGAGGATGCGCACAAGGTCCGCCACGGCCGGATCTCGTAGATCAGCGAGAAACTGATCGAACTCGCTCACCCCGCGGCTTGGGCGATGGTCGCCGTAGCCGGTCGCGATGACGAGCCATTGGCCATCCTCCACCGGAAGAGCCAGACCGCCGGCTCCGGATTCCGGCGTCGCGGCCACCATAATTCCGGTCGAAATCGGCAGCGGCCCGCGACTCCGGTAGACCCGGCAGGCGTAGCCGAGCTGAGCATCGACCGTACGCGGGTCCGGCACCGAAATGCCGAGGGCGTTGAGCCATTGCGGCAGGCGAGAGCTGCGACCGGACGCATCGATCACCAGGTCGGCCTCGAGGACTGTCGAGTCTCCACATTCCAACCGCCAGCTACCACCGGACCGGCGTAGCTCGCTGACCCTGACGCCATCGTGGATCGTGACGCCGCCTAAGGCGCGCACCCGCTGGCGAACCACGTGTTCGAGCAAAGGGCGAGTTGTGGAGATGAAGTCGTACGACGGGATCCAGGTGGGCAGCCAGCCGTACTCGCCGAGCCACGGCATGTTGCCGGTGTTGAACTTGGCTCCACCGTGCCGGATCAGGTCGGCCTGCAACCCAGGTAATAGTTCCTCCGCCGCGATCAGACCCCGATGCAGCAGGACGTGGGCCTGCCGATCCTGCGGGACCCCTTTGCGCGAGGCCGGGACCGCCGGCAGGGTGTCACGTTCGACAATTGTGGCCGTTGTGCCGGCTGCCGCGCATGCGGCCGCGGCAAAGAGCCCCGCCAGGCTGCCGCCGATGATGACGACCTGGCTGGGCCGCTCTGCCATGGACCCGACGAGCTCCTGACCGTCAGGCTCGGGCGATCAGCCCGGCCGTCTGGGACCGCGCGGCCGTGAATCGAGAACGGGCGTCAGCCCAGTTGACCACGTTCCACCACGCCTTGGCGTAGTCGGCCTTGACGTTCTTGTACTGCAGGTAGAACGCGTGCTCCCACATGTCGAGCAGCACGATCGGCATCTGGGCCAGCGGCAGGTTGGACTGCTGGTCGTAGAGCTGCACGATATTGAGGCGCTGGCCTAGGGTGTCCCACACCAGCATCGACCAGCCGGAGCCCTGGATAGCCGTGGCGTTGGCCTCGAAATGAGCGCGGAACTTGTCGAAGCTGCCGAAGTATTCGTCAATGGCGGCGGCCAACTCGCCGTCGGGCTTGTCGCCGCCCTCGGGCGACATGTTCGGCCAGAAGACCGAGTGGTTGATGTGTCCGCCGAGATTGAAGGCGAGATTCTTCTCCAAGCCACCCACCGTGTCGAACGAGTCCTTCTCCCGCGCCTCCTCGAGCTTCTCCAGCGCAGTGTTGACACCTTTGACATACGTTGCGTGGTGCTTGGAGTGATGGAGCTCCATGATCTCCCCGGAGATATGCGGGGCCAAGGCACCGTAGTCGTACGGGAGATCGGGGAGGTCGTAGGCAGCCATCGAAATCCTCTCGAGAAAATGTGGGTGAAGATCACAGGCGTCGAACACCAGCATCCTACGATCAACGACCCTGCTGATGCAGGGGGCATCCCTTGGTCAACGTGTGGATGATCAGCCGGGCAATCCGATCTCCAGCACGCGGAAACCTTGAGCGGACGCGGTCCGCTCGCACCTGTAGCCCTGAGCGATCAGCCACCGCTGCAAGGTGTCGGCACCCAGGTTCTTGCCGACCACCAAGCGGGCGATCCCGGACGGCAGCAACCGGCGAAGCCAGCTGTCGAGCAGCAGATGCAGCGCTTCCTTGCCAATCCGAATCGGTGGGTTCGACCAGATCTCGTCGTAGCGCACCTCAGGATCGATGTCGTCCGGGCGGCAGATATGGATCCGGTCCGCGACTTTGAGGGCGGTGGCGTTGTCCCGGCACAAGGTCAGCGCGCGTTCGTTGACATCCACCGCGTCGACCTTCGCATCGGGGCAGTGCAGAGCAATCGCGAGGGCGATCGGGCCGTAGCCGCAGCCCAGATCAAGAACTCGTGGATTCCCTTCAGGCACCGGAGAGGCCCGCAGCAAGATCGCAGTGCCCCGGTCCAACCCGTCCGGGGAGAACACGCCCGCCGCCGTGATCAGCTGAACCTCCGTGCCCCAGAGGTTGGTTTTGATCATCCTGCGCCGCTCGGCCGTCCCGGGCACGGCGCTGAAGTAGTGATCAGTCATCGGCGGTGGCCATCGCGGGCTCCACTCGACGGTTGCGGGCTTCCTCGGCCCGCATGGCGAGTTGATCATCGGGTGGGTAGCCGACTTCTTCGAGCGTCAGGCCGTGTGGCGGCACCACCTGAACCCTCGAGTCGCGCACCCTCAGTCGGGCGAGCTCGGCCAGCCAGTCAAGGTTGCGGCGACCCGACCCCACCGCGACCAGCGCGCCCACCAGCGACCGCACCATCGAGTGACAGAAGGCGTCAGCTCGTACGGTGATTTCGATCATGTCTGGCCGGCGTTCGGCATGCAGATCGAGCAAGGTCCGAATCGTGCTGGCGCCCTGGTGTTGCCGGCAAAAGGCGGCAAACTCGCGCAAGCCAAGCAGGGCGGGAGCACCGGCGTTAACCACATTCACGTCGATCAGCTCACCGATCCGAGCGACATCGTGTCGCCGCAGCGGATCTGGCGGCACCGAGGCGTCGCTCAGCCGATAGACGTAACGACGCCAGACGGCGGAAAACCGGGCATCGAAGCCTGGTGGTGCGGCCGAAATCCGACGCACCACCAGGTCGTGGGGAAGGGCCCGATCCAGACGGCGGTTGAGCGTACGGCCGTCGTCCCCGATCGTCTGATCAGGCAGGTCGACGTGGGCTACTTGGCCACGAGCATGGACGCCGGCGTCCGTGCGGCCGGCGCAGACCAGGCTCACCGGTGCACCGAGCCGCAGCACCTTCGGCAGCCAGTCCTCGAGCTCACCTTGAACCGTCCGGCGGCCCGGCTGCGCTGCCCAACCGGAGAAGCCGGTGCCGTCGTAGGCAATGTCCAACCGCCAGCGCACGTAGCGAACTTAGACCCGGCGATACGCGAGATCGAAGATATCGCGGCCGGCGGCGAGGCCCCGCTTCTCGAAGCGGGTCATCGGGCGCGCTTCCCACCGTGGTGCCCAGCCCCCTGGGTGCTCGTTCGCGAATGCCGGATGATCGTCCAGCACCTCCCGAATCCAGCTGGCATAGTCCTGCCAGTCGGTGGCAAGGCGCCACACTCCGCTCTGGCGCATCCGGGAGGCCACTAGGTCGGCGAAGCCGGTGGTCAGCAATCGACGCTTGTGGTGCCGCGCCTTGTGCCATGGATCCGGAAAGAACAGCCAGACGCAATCCACGGTGGCGTCGGGGAGGAGGAACCGGAACCCTGCGACCGCGTCGGCCTCCACGATCCGCACGTTGCGAACCTCGTTCGCCGCAAGGTGGGCCAGGGTGCTGGCAATAGCGGGCTGGTACACCTCGAAGGCGAGGATGTTGGCCGAGGGGCGCGCTTTGGCCATCGACACCAGCGAATCGCCGGTACCTGGTCCGATCTCGACGATCAGCGGCGCCGAGCGGCCGAAGGCGGCTTCCAGATCGACCGACACACCAGGCAGGATCGACGTGGTTGTCTCGGCGCGTGGCACCGGCAGCACGAACGTGTTGTAGTGCCGCTCCCAGGCGCGCCGTTGTTGCGGTCGCATCCGAGTACTCCGGCGGACGAAAGAGCTGACGTCTCGTCGCACCTGGTTTCGGTCGGCGCGACTGCCGTTCAGCTGGAGATGTCCTTGCTCGAGAAGCGGGCCCAGGCGGCGAGCCAGAAGACGATCACGTAGACCGCCGCAGTGATCAGCCCTCGTTGGATGTTGTCGGTGACTATCGGATCTCGCAGCAGATCGCCGAAGGAGATCCACCAGTGGGTGAGCAGCCACGGATGCAGCCAGTCGAGCTGCGAAATCGAGTCCAAGATGAACATCATCACGTTGACCAAGACAACAGCGATGGTGGCCCCAATAGGCTGCTCGGTCAGGGTGGAGATGAACAGCCCGATAGCGCCGAGCGCGGAAAAGCCGGCAGCCAGGTAGCCGCAGCACAGCAGCAACCGGAGCACCCCGCTGCCGAAGCTCACCTGGCTCCCGGAGAGGGTTGTCATGGGGCCGCCGCCGAAGAGCGCCAGACCCATGATCGCGCCTACCAGGGCAACCAGGGCCGTAGCGACAAAGGCGAAGATGACGATCGCCGCGTACTTGTTGATCAGCAGCCGGATCCGTCCGACTGGGATGGTGAGCAGATAGCGAAGCGTTCCGAGGTTTGCTTCGCCGGCCACCGTGTCACCGGAGATCGCGCTCACCGCCAGCGGCAGGAAAATGGGGAGTTCGACGGTCAACGCGGCGAACGCCACGAAAAGCCCGTTGCCGGTGATGGAGTTGATGAAGTCTGGGCCGCCGCCTCCGGGCGGGGACACACGAACCGCTATGGCGATGATCACCGGCACGACCGCGAGTACGCCCAATCCCGCCAGGTTGCGCCGACGACCGTAGATGATCTTGAGCTCGGAGAGGAGGAAACGTGGCGCCACCCGGCTTCGCGGAGACGCGCGAACCTGCAGTACGTCAACCGCTGACATCGAAGCCCTCCCCAGTCAAGGAGACGAAGACGTCTTCCAGGCTCGGCTTCAGGACCGCGAATCCGAGAACCGGCACGTCCTCGTTCACGAGGTTGGGCACGATCTTCTCGACGGCGACGTCGCCGATGGTGGCGGTGACTGAGCCTGTGTGTTGCGAGATGTCGGTCAAGCCGAGTTCGGCAAGCACCCTAGCGGCGTCAGCGACGCGATCGGTGTCCACCTGGACTGCCTTGACCGCACCGCTCCGCAGATCGTCCATGGATCCCTGCGAGACCAGCTTGCCCTCGTACATCACGCCGACGTGACTGCACATCTGATCCACCTCGGCCAACAGGTGGCTGGAGACGAGCACCGTAGTGCCGTCGGCAGCGACGTTTGAGATCAGATGTCTCACCTCTCGAGTTCCCTGAGGATCGAGTCCGTTCGTCGGTTCATCCAGCACCAGAAGTTCCCTGGGCATAAGCAAGGCGCTGGCGATGGCCAGGCGCTGGCGCATGCCGAGGGAATAGGCGCGGTAGCGCTTTCCGGCGGCCGCCAGCAGGCCCACCCGGTCCAGCGCAACGTCGATGCGCTTGGACGCCGTTGCGGGGTCGGCAAAGCGGTCCGCCGCGTCCAGCCGGAACAGATTCGCCCGGCCTGACAGGTACGGATGAAATGCCGGCCCCTCGACGAGCGACCCGACGCGGCGCAAGGCGTCGGTGGCGTCCCGTGGCACGGCATGGCCGAGGAGCTGAACGGTGCCGGCGGTAGGCCGGATCAGCCCCAACATCATGCGGATGGCCGTCGTCTTGCCTGAACCATTGGGCCCGAGAAACCCGTAGATTGCTCCCGTCGGAACCTCTAGATCGACATCGTTCACCGCCAGCTGGTGGCGGAACCGCTTTGTCAGCCCCCGCGTCACAACCGGTGAGCCATCGGCGGGCTCACCGGCCGGGACCGACGTCACTGCTCGAGGGCCGCGTAGATAACCTCGGGAGCGACCGAACCGACCGCCAGCCGGCCGTCATCGGTGAACACCGCGGTGAACGCGGTGCCCGTCAACAATCGTCCCGATCCCCAGGAACCAGAAACCTTCGGCAACTGTTGCAGGAAAGCCTCGCGCTGGTCGGCCCCTGGGCTCGACTTGCTGGAGTCCCCGGCTGGGATCTTGGTGATAACCACGCTCGTCCAGCCCTCCCCCACGATCTTCGGCTGGTCTGCACTATCCGGATCGCTAGGCGTCGGCGCCTTGGACTCATCACCGCCGGGAGACACCTCGGTGACCTCGGCACCCGGCGGCGGAGTGAACTCGAAGACCTTGGGATCGGGCTGGGCAAAGTCGATCTCGGTGTAGGCCACCCGAAACACCGTCGTGCCGCCGGCGAACGCCTCGGCCTTCAGCGGTAGATGGGTGTCACCGTCGACGGCAAGCCGCGCCTCGGTGAGCAGGGATCCCTTGTCGCGGGGTCGGAGGACGAGATCGTACGCGGCACGCCCGGCGACGGTCACCGCGCTGTCGATGCTGACGTCTGTGGTGGGTCCGATCTCGTCGAGAATTCGCTGGGCCGCTTCTTGCGGCGTCTTGGGCGCGTCGCTGGGAGTGGATCCAGGAGTCTTCTGCTCAGCATCTTCGGGCACGGTCGCGTGGGTCGCCTTGTTCTGCCGGCTCGACCAGGTCCAGACATCGGTGCCGTTCGTGATGACATCTGACTCGCCGAGATCGCCGTAGAGGGCGATCCGGGCCTTGTCCGGGTCGGCGAACCAGACACCCAGCTTGTGCGTGCCCATCAGTAGCGAGTTGAACTCCGAGCTGTCGGAGCCGTCGGGTGCGGGGATCGCCGGGATGCCGAGGTTCGCCTCCTGCTCGACAGTGCCCGAGAAGTTCTTCACCGAGACGTTTTGCAGATCGACGAGCAACTGCTCGGGGGTCGTGGGTGGCAGCTTGGGCTCGGCCGTGGCCGTCGAGGCCACCAGACCGGATGCGGCGACAACCATAACCACAGCCAAAGGCGCCGCCCACCGCAGAGCAGACCTCGAATCAGTGCGCATACCGAACATTGTTGCTCGCGTGCGATCGATCGGACGAGTTGAGACCGAATCGAGCCCCAGCTGGTGGGCCGGGCGGCTTCGTGTCGAACTGGTCACAGTTGTGCAGCAGTTGGGCAAACTCTGCGGCGCTGGCACTCGTGCCCTCTTGCCTGCTAGGGCCTCTCTGGCGACGATAAGGACACGGTTACTGTCGAGGGTAAGAGAAGAGAGGGGGTCCAGGCCGCTGCAGTAGGGGCGGGTCAGGAGCAATTCGGAGTGTGTCGAAGGAGGTCATCATGGATGGCTTTCGGCCATCATCGATCGAGGTTGCGCCACTGCAATCGGAAGGCTCGCTCTACGGCTTCATGCTGATCGGTCGCTGGCCTAACGACACCGTTGAGTGGGCGAAGTTTTTGGTGCTCGCCGTTCAGATGGCCGCCGTGCCCGGATTGCTTCCGGTCAGCACGGTCTTCCGCATTCGGGAAGACCTGCCCGAACAGCCGCAGCCCGGTGCCGTTGGCCTTGTCGCGGCCGAGGGCCAATTGATGGGAGAACATCCGCTGCGTCCGGGACAGTTCGCCGATCCTCAGCCGCCCGGCCTGCTGGTGTTGCACCCTCCGTCCAGCACGTTGTCCTCGGTGCCTGAGTATGACGTCGCCTCAGGGTGCGTCTTCTTGCCCGGCCTCCCGCATCTCGGTCTCGACCACCGCGCCGCCTGGGTGGAAGCTGACGTCGAAGGCACCGTGACTCAGATGATCAGCCGGTCGGGTATCGATCCGCAGCGGAATGCCGACACGGCCGCCCTGGCTCTCCTCCTCGCCGCCTAGCGCATTCCACTGCCGCTCGCGAATCTCAGATCCGGCGCGTCGCGTCGCTCGGGTGGTGTGGCAAAAGCGGTCGCGATCACCTGGCAGGCGCAGGTAGCGTCGAGGCTCGTGGGCCATGTCGATCTCTCCGGCGTGTCCTATGCCCTTCCCGACGGCCGGCCGCTGCTGGACGAGGTGTCGTTCCGGGTCGGCGAGGGTTCGGTCGTGGCCCTGGTGGGCGCCAACGGCTCGGGCAAGACGACGCTGTTGCGGATCATCGCCGGTGATCTTGCGCCAACTGCCGGCTCGATCTCCCGGAGCGGCGGCCTGGGAGTGATGCGTCAG